>DATGUB010000049.1:0-64958 GCA_035301585.1 Beutenbergiaceae bacterium
GTGAACGGTGAGAGGTTGATCGGCGCGTGGCCGGGGGAGAGCAGGAGGTTCGCCCATCCATGCCGGCCCGCGTGCACGGCCTGCGGGATGAACAGCACGATCGTTGGGGCGCCCACGAGGAGCAGCCGGAGTCTTCCCCGCGGTGCGGCGATCGCGATGACGATCAGGAGCAATCCGAGGCCGGGCAGCAGGATCGGGGCGCTCGCGCAGATCGCGGCGAGGAGCAGCCCGGCCGCGGCCGCCGCCCCTGCGCTTCCGGCCCCCGAGGATCGGGACACGACGGGGATCGCCCGGCGGCTGCTCCCTTCCCCGGCATCGACCATCCCCGACCGAATGACGTCACGTTGGTCGACCCCGAAGGCCCGGGCGAGCGCGAGCCCCAGGAACGGCAACAACAGGTGCGCCACGAGCGAGGCGATCCGCCCATGATTGAGCCCGAGTGAGAGCACGGGCAGGAACGCCCACGCCACCGCCGCCCACCCCCGGAGCAGGACACTTCGGGTGACGGCCCCGGCGGCGAACCACATCGAGATGCCCGCAAGGGGCAGTGCGAGGGCGAGGAGGATGTTGACCGCGGCGTGGGCGCTCACCCCGAAGGGGCTTCCGGTCAGGGTGGCGAGGACTGCGAGTACGAGGCCGAAGGGGTGGGTCGGCACCGGCGTGCCATCACCCGCGGGGGCCCACGCGGAGAAGGCGCGTTCCCAAAGTTCACGGTAGGAGTCATCGATTCCGCTGAGCCCGCCGCCGATGAGTGCGGGGAAGGTGAAGGCGGACCCGGCGAAGACCTGGGGGATGAGGATCGCCCCGAGCGCCGCGAGCCCGACGATGACCCCGGTGAGGGTCGCTCGGCGGCGCGTTGCGATTGCCCGGCGTTCTGCGATCTCCAGCTCGCTGGGCGCGAGTTGACGGCGGCGCTGGACCCGATGCGCCCGCCACCGGTGCCACCAGAGTCGGCGCACCTCGGCGCGCGTGGCGTACAGCGGCCGCAGTACCTTCCGGTCCGAGGTCGACGCCCTCGCGATCGCGCGCCGGCTCCGGAAGATCGCCCCGAAGCGAGTAAGCGCGATGAGCGGAGCGCGAATCTCATCGAGCGCGAGCGAAAGGTCGTCGGAGGCGAGCCGCCACAACGCGCGCACCGGCGCCGCGAGGAGCATCGTAAGGGCAACGAGTACCAGCGCCGCAGCGTTGATCGTGATGAGCCGAAAGTGCAGGGTGGCGATCCGGCGGGCGAGGAAACTATTCGCCCCGTCAATGCTCGCCTCGCGGCGGTGGGGACCATGCCACAACCCTGCCCTGGCATGGCGCACCTTCGCGGTGGGAACGACGATGACCCGTTCGCCCGCAAGCCGCACCCGGCGGCTTAGCTCGGCGCCGTCGAGGAAAGGCCCGAGGGCGGGATCGGTCCCTCCGAGTGCGTCCCATGTGGAAGCGCGGATGAGCATGCCGGCGGTGCCGACCGCATACACGTCTTCCCTGTCGTCGTACTGGCCCTGGTCGATCTCCCCGGATTCGACCTCCGCGAGCCGGCGGCCCGCCCGCGTGTACCGCACGCCCGCGCTCAGGAGACGACTGGGAGAGTCGAAATCCAGCTGCTTACAGCCCGCGATTCCTACCGCCCGGGAGGCAGCCGTCGCGCTCAGGAGCTCAGCGAGTGCAGTGGGGTCGGGCGGGCTGTCGTCATGAAGGAGCCACAGCCACTCCGAATCGATCTCCGCAGCGAGATCGAGTGCTCGGCGGATGGCGTCGCCGAAGTTCTTTGCTCCGCCCACTCCGACAACCTCGACGAGGTCCCCGAGCTCTGCGGCGGCGAGGGAGCTTTCGATCGCCTCGGCTGCGCCGGCCCCACTCGCATCGGCAAGGATGACCCGCTCGGGCATCCGGCGTTGCTCACACAAAGCCACCAGGGTGTGCTCCAGGTAGCCTCGATCGGCAGCAACAACTACCGCGGTTACGCTCACCTAACCCCCGCTATCGGTCGTTCACATCGCCTGGCGCTTGAGCTTGCGACGCTCCCGTTCCGAAAGGCCACCCCAAATACCGAACCGTTCATCGTTCATCAATGCATATTCCAAGCATTCGGCGCGCACCTCACACACCGAGCACACACGCTTCGCTTCACGAGTGGATCCACCCTTCTCGGGGAAGAACGCTTCCGGATCCGTCTGTGCGCAAAGTGCTCGTTCCTGCCAGCCCAGAACGCCTTCGTCTTCTCCGGCAAGGTGCGCGAGGAGGGGTGGAGCGGGATCGACCGCGTCAGGCACTTGGTTACCTAGCGGGCCATCACCCAGAATGTTCCACATCTTGACTCCCCTAAACTGCTTGTGGCGAAGGAATAAATAAGAACTATACCTGAGTAAATTACACGCGTGTCATCCTTGGGAGTCAAGGATTCTGTGCTATTTGTGGAAAATTCTCACTTTCTCCCCCGCATCGGCCGCACAACGCGTTGGAATGAACCCGGCGAGATGCTCCGGCGAGATGACGTCGTGAAGACACCTATCGCGGGCACATTGTCGCGGCTCAACCCTATCGCCTCACCCGCTCCAACGCGCACCGCCGCGCTCCGGCTGCGCCCGCCCACGCCGGTGCCGACCGGCTCCGTTCAGGCGCGAGTTCCGCAGGAGTCGTATCGTAGGCACATGCGCTCAATCGTCGATCTCATCACTGATCTCTCCTCTCGCCCGCATCCCTGCCTCACCTGGTACGGCGGTGAGAACGAGCGCGTCGACCTCACGGGAAAGACCGGCGCGAACTGGATCATCAAAGCAGCGAACCTGTTGAGCACGGAGCTCGCCTGCGAGCCCGGCTCCAAGGTCTGGCTCGATCTGCCCGCTCACTGGCGCTCCCTGGTGTGGGCGCACGCCGCGTGGAGCTTGGGAGCAGAGGTCACGTTCTCTGGTGAGGAGGCCGACATCGCGATCACCGCCACGCCCGGTGACGCGCACACCCACGTCGAGACGGTGGTCATCGCACTTGCCGCCCTCGCCCGCCGGGTCGAGGACCTTCCCGCGGACGCCGTCGACGGCGCCGCCGATCTCATGACGCAGGCGGACGATTTCATGTTTCCACCCGAAGGTGGCCCGGATGATGAGACCGGCCTCGGACTGACCCAGCAGAAGCTCCTCGCCGCGCGTCCAGAGCTGCGCCGATCCTCGACAGCTGCGGCGCAGGTGGGCGATCCCGACGGGCTCCCCGGCGGGAGGGTTCTCGTGGTCGGGGCGAGCCTGCCCGTGCTTCTTTCGCAGGTCTCCCCCGTGTGGGCGGGCGGCGCGAGCGTCGTCATCGCCGGCGACGATTCCGTCGCGGAGGCCGAGGGGGTCAGCCACGTGACCCGCACCGGCGCGCCGGCGTGAGCCAGCCCGGCACGCGACCACTCATCGGTGAGAACCCCACGCGCACCGCAGCGCCGCGGAAGACACAACTTCTTCACGCGATCACTCTAGTTACTATCCAATTTTTAGAAATTTCGACCGTAAACTAACAACTGATGAGTACCCCTTCCACCTCGACGGGGCGGCCCGAGCGCCGCCACGGCACTTCGGCTGCTCCGAGCAGGGTGCCGCGCGTCATCGTTCTCTCCGTGCTCGCCGTCCTGCTTTTCACTGCCACGTTCGCGGGGACCGTGTACCAAGACTTCTCCAGCCGTCTACAAGCGCAAAGCTCCGACATCAGCGACCTGCTCGGCACTTCCCGCCCTTCCTCGGACGAGTCCGAGGAACGCGACCCCACCGACTCCTGGGAGGGGCAAGACCTCAATATCCTCATTCTGGGCTCGGACAGCCGCGACGAAGGGAACGAGGAGTTCGGCGACTTCGAGGGGATGCGCTCCGACACGGCGATGATCGCGCACGTTGCCGCCGACCGTTCCCGGGTGGAGGTCGTCTCGATCCCTCGCGACCTCATCGTGGAGATTCCCCCGTGCCCGCAACCCGGCGGGGAGTACTCCTACGCGCGCCCCCTCGGTTCCAACGAACACAACGGCACGCGTTTCAACGCAGCCTTCTCCATCGGATCGGGCGGCAGCGATGTCCGCCACGGCGCCGCCTGCGCGATCCTCACGATCGAGGCGATGACTGACATCTATATCGACGACTGGGCGGTCGTCGATATGGACGGCTTCCGAACGATGATCAACGCCATTGGCGGCGTGGACATGTGCATCGAAGAAGACATCGACGACTGGCGGGCCGAGCTTGATCTCAAGGCAGGCTGCCAGACGCTCGACGGCGACCAAGCGTTGGGATTCGCCCGCGTCCGCAAGGGCATCGGCGATGGTTCTGACATCGGCCGGATCGGCCGCCAGCAGGAGCTCATGGGGGCGATGGCCGAGCAGACCCTCTCGGCGGGCGTGCTTGCCAATCCCTCGAAGCTGCTGCCGCTGCTGAGCTCGGTCGCCGAGTCCCTTCACACCAGCGAACGCCTCGGGAACCTCAATAACCTCGCGGGCCTCGCCTACTCCCTCCGGAACCTCGACTCCGAGGATATCCACTTCCTCACCCCACCGCTGGGTTACACCGGGCCGGTGGTGCTCCAAACCTGGGAGATGGACGAGATCTGGGAGAATCTGCGCGAAGATGAGCCGTTGCCGAAGGACACCGAGACGGAAGATGACGCCGAGACGGAAACGGAAAACACCGAGGACTCTGCAGGCTGAGCCCGTGCCCAGTGAAGTAGGATCACACCCTAACTGGTCAGGAGGTGCACAGGCGGTATGAACACCCCACCACGCAAACCACCGCGGCCGGTTCCGCCGCGCTCCTCAAGTGCTCGGCCCGGCGGGTCCGCCAAACCGCTGCCGCCCGAAGGCTCGGGCGCCAGCACCTCGGGAGCAAACCCCACGTCCCCGCCACCGGGTTCTTCGCCCCCGCGCCGCAGTATCCGGCAGCAGCCCACGGCTCCCGGGCGCCCCACTCGGGTGATGCCCCAGCAACCCGCAGAGCGCCCTCCCGCGCAGCCGATCCACCCCCCGGCGCAGCCGTTGCCGCAATCGGGAATGGGCGCGGTCAATCGCACCCAGTTGCTACCGCAGGATTCGCAACCGGCCGGCCCGGGCCACTATCCGGGGCAGCCGGGCCACTATCCGGGGCAGCCCGCCGCCCCGGGTGGGTATGCCCCCGCGCGCCCGCCCAGGCGGCGGCGCCGGCGGCCGGGACGACGCTTCCTCGTCGTGCTGCTCGTCCTCCTGCTCGCATGGCCGGTCGGGCTGCTCATCTGGGCCAACGGGAAACTCACCCACGTCGATGCACTCTCGCAGGCACCCGCGGGCGAGTACACCACCTATTTGCTCGCCGGTTCAGACTCTCGCGGCGATGGCTACTTCGAGAACGACTCCACCGAAGGGCAGCGCTCGGACTCCATCATGCTGCTCACCGTGCCGAGTTCGGGAACCACCTCCCTCATCTCGATCCCCCGCGACACCTTCGTCCAGATCCCGGGGCACGGGGGGAACAAGATCAACGCCTCCTACTCCCTCGGCGGCCCGGAACTACTCGTGGAGGCAGTGGAGGGCTTCACCGGGATGAAGGTCGACCATTACGCCGAGATCGGCATGGGCGGGGTCGCGGAGATCGTCGACGCGCTCGGGACCATCAACCTCTGCTCCGACCTCGCCGTCGACGACCCGAAATCGGAACTCACCTGGACCCCCGGCTGCCATGACGTCGACGGGGCGACCGCCCTCGCCTTCGGGCGGATGCGCTATCAGGACCCCGAGGGTGACATCGGCCGGGCGGACCGCCAGCGCCAGATCATCCAAGCGGTGACGAAGGAAGTGGCGAGTCCATCCTCACTCAACCCCGCCCGCCAGTTGAAGCTCATGAACGCGGGAGTGGGCGCCCTCGCCGTCGATAATGATTCCAACATCATCGACCTCGGCCGACTCGCCCTCGCCTTCCGCAACGCCTCCGGTTCCGACGGCGTCCGCGGCACCCCACCGATCTCCTCGGCGAACTACCAACCCGGCGGGATCGGCTCAGCTGTCCTCGTCACCGAGGAGGACGCCGCGTGGTTCTTCGACCGCGTCGCCGACGGCTCGATCTCCAGCGACGACGTCGATTAGCCGCCGCCTCCCCGGCAAACCGCCGGGAGACCTTAGAGCTGCTCGGCGAGGCGCTCGCCCTTGCGGCGCGCGGTCTCCCGGAGATCCTGCTGGAAGGCGGTCATCCGGGCGCGCCGGTTCGCGGCCGCGTCGCCGTCGCCCGCGCCCAGGATCCGCGCCGCGAGCAGCCCGGCATTACGCGCACCGCCGATCGAGACGGTCGCAACGGGCACGCCCGCGGGCATCTGCACGATCGAGAGCAGCGAATCCATCCCGTCGAGATGCTTCAGCGGCACGGGCACCCCGATGACGGGTAGTGGCGTGACCGAGGCGAGCATGCCCGGCAGGTGCGCGGCCCCGCCGGCGCCGGCGATGATGACTCGGATGCCTCGCTGTTCGGCTTGCTCCCCGTAGGCGATCATCTCCGTGGGCATCCGGTGGGCACTGACGACCTCGGCTTCGAAGGGGAGGTCGAATTCCTCGAGCGCGGCGGCGGCTTCGCCCATGACCGGCCAATCGGAATCGGAGCCCATGACGAGGCCGACGAGGGGGTTCATGCGATCTCCTTCTGTCCAGTCGGTGCGTTCTGCCCGGTTTTCGCCGCCGGCGAGGTTTCGTCGTCGTCGGCCGCGCCGTCCTCGCCGCGCAACAGTGCGACGGCGGCACGCGCCCGGGCGAGCATCCGCTCCGGATCGTTTCCGGTAATGGTAACGTGCCCGAGTTTGCGCCCGGGGCGCACCGACTTGCCGTACAGGTGCACTTTCGCCTCCGGGTATCTGCGCAGCACCTCGGGGTAGGCCGCTCTCGGGTCCTCGAGCGCAGAGCCGAGCAGGTTCACCATCACCGCATGGCCGCAGGTGGGCTCCGTGGCCCCCAATGGGAGATCGAGCACCGCGCGCAGGTGTTGTTCGAACTGGCTCGTGCGGGAGGCTTCGATGGTGACGTGGCCGGAGTTGTGGGGCCGCATCGCGAGCTCGTTGACGAGCAGCTCGCCGGTGTCTGTTTCGAAGAGTTCGAGGGCGAGAACGCCGGTGACCGCGAGCGTGGAGGCCACCTGGTGGGCGATGCGCAGAGCGGTCGTTTTGGCTTCGTCTGCCAGCGGCGCGGGGCAGATCACCTCGGCACACACCCCGTTCTCCTGCACGGTTTGCACGACCGGCCAGGCGACGAACTGCCCGCTCGGGCGCCGCGCGGAAAGCGCTGCCAGTTCCCGGACGAAGTTCACCTTCTCTTCCGCGAGCACCTCCCCCCGCGGGGAGTTCAGCCATTGCGCTACCGCATCCCACCCCTCGCGGTCTTCGCGGTCGAGGACCACGACGCCCTTGCCGTCGTAGCCGCCCGTGGGCACCTTCACGATGATGGGCCAACCTGCCTCGTCGCCGAAATCGCGAACCTCTTCGGCCGTGCTCGCGCTAGCCCACCTCGGGCATGGGACTCCTGCCTCGGAAAGCACGCGGCGCATATGAATCTTGTCCTGCGCCGCGGCAAGCGCCTGCGCGCTCGGTTGGATATTCACTCCCTCGTTGGCGAGCGTCTCGAGAGTCTCGGCGGGGATGTGCTCGTGTTCGAACGTGAGCGCATCGGCGCCGCGGGCGAGCGAGCGCATCGCGGTGAGATCCGCGGGGAGGCCGACCGGTGAGTCCGCGATCACCTGCGCGGCCGAGCCATCGGCCGCCTCCACCAGGGCACGGAGATTGATGTGTAAGGCCGACGCGGGTTGCGCCATCATCCGAGCAAGTTGGCCGCCACCGACGACGGACACAAGATATCCCATGACCCTTAAGCCTACTGGCTGGGCGCCCGGCCCTGGGACCCATCCGGCGGGATCCGCCCCCACTCGTTAGACTGCGGGAGTGCGATCTGTGAAGAACTGGGCCGAGCTGCTCCGGTTTGCCACCGTCGGCCTCAGCGGAGTTGCCATCAACATGGTGACGATGATCGTGCTCACCCTGCTCGGGCCGGACCCCGAAGGCGCGGTTCTTGCGATCCCGGCCAGCGAGTTCCACGTCCGCTGGTACCACGTGTTCTCCTTCGCGGCGTTCCTCGTGGCGAATCTGTGGAATTTCCAGCTCAACCGATCCTGGACCTTCCGCAGCGCCGGCGGGTGGTGGCGCGAGTACCGCGCGTTCCTCACCGTGGGAGTACTCGCCCAGGTGCTGGGTCTGGGTCTGCTCACTCTCCTCATGCATGCGCACTCCCCGATCGCCCTGCCCCGGACGATATTCGATGATTCTTCGTTCCTGCTGACCCGGGTGTACTGGGCTCAACTCATCATGATCGGGGTGGTCACGCCGGTATCGTTCCTGCTCAATAAGTTTTGGACGTTTCGCCGGCCGAGGCGTTGGTCGGGTGCCGACCCCGCGCGCTGCGGCCCGCCGCGGAAGTAGCGCTGCAACACCCGGTGCCACTTGTTGGCGGGTAGCTCGGGGTAGAGCAGGCACATCCCCACCCCGTACTTACTCACCGAAACGGGCCGGATCCCCAGGGAGCGCAGGTCTCGGTCGATCGGGCTCTGCCCCGTGGCGGACTTCGTTTCCACGAGGACCTCGTTCGGGCCCTCTGCCCTTTCCGCCCGGCCCGCCGTGCCGGCAGAGATGAACTGCAGGTCGAGATCGCACGTGATCCGATTACCTCCCTGGAGGAACGTCGCCCGGTCGTAGTGGGATTCCAGCACTGGGCGAAGTTCGGCCGCGACCCCGGGCATACGCGGGATCTGTTGCTCGATGAACTCCAGCGCGGGCGCGTCGAGCTTCGGCGCCCCGGGCAGGGCGATGCGTTCCTTGACGGTCTCGCCGCGTCCACCCTTCGATTTCACCTCCAGGAATGAGTCCCCCGTCGCGTATGTACGGATCCGCACCTTGTTCCGGTGCCGGCGGTCTTGGACGTGGTGCCGAAAGAAGTGGAAGCCCGGGGTGTCGAAATAGGTGGACCGGTATTCGTGCACCCGCTCCCGCCCGATTTCTAGGATCCGCAGACCCGAGTACTCGGCGAGCAGCTCCCCGAGCAGCTCGCGAGGAACGAAGTACTTCTGATCGAGCCGGGTCATCAGGGCGGCTTCCGTGTTCATTTCCGCCAGCGAGATCGGTGTCGCGCTCGCGGCCACGCGTTCCAGCATTCCTGACGTCGGCGCAAAGGGGTGGAAGCTCATGCCCACTGCCCCGCCGGGTGCTCTTGGGCCGCCGCTTCACCGTGCGCTACTGAGGGCGGGCGCTGCCCCGCTTCCGTGGGGCTCATCGCGCGGTAGCGGACGTCGACGATCGTGGTGTCGCGCACGAGGTCGATGCCGAGCACTTCGGTGCGCGGGTCGGAGAACCCCAGGCGGGTCAGGTGCGCGTCCAACGCCGCGTCGTCGAGGATCGCGCGGTCGAGCGTGATCGTCACGCGACGGGCACGCGCGGCGATCCGCGGGTGGTCGACGACGTACATGACGAGCACGACGAGCGCGGACAATGCCGGGGTCACCCAGAACGGGTCGGGGTGCAGACCCGCGAGCAGACCCAGCGCGAGGGAGATGAAGTAGTAGGCGATTTCCTGTTGCGTGATCTGGTCCGAACGCAGCCGGATGATCGACAGGATCCCGAACAGCCCGATTCCGAGCCCGAGCCCCACTTCCATCGACCCGAGTGCGAGCGTCACGGCGACCACACCGACGTTCAGCGCGATGAACGCGAGCAGCAGGTCGCGGCGCCGGTGGCGCCGGAAGTACAGGACGTAGGCGACGATGGTGATGGCGATGAGATCGGTGGCGAGTGCGATAAGAAACATGTGTTTACCTCCTGATCTCTACCCTGCGGCGCCAACGTAAAGCCGTCATGAAAGAAGAATGAGAGGTCTCACATGTGCGCGGGGCGCACCCCCCTGCGCCGCCGGGGCGGGCGGCGTGCTCCTAGTCGGGCAGGAGGCGGTAGCCCGCGCCCCGCACCGTCTCGATCCGGTCGGTTCCGAGCTTGTTGCGCAGGTAGCGCACATACACGTCGACGACGTTGGAGCCTGGATCGAAGTCGAAGCCCCAGACCCGGGAGAGGAGCTGCTGGCGGCTGAGGACTTGGTCGGGGTGGCGCATGAACTCCTCCAGCAGCGCGTATTCGCGGGTGGTGAGCTCGATCGTCTTCTCCCCCACGAGCGCCCGGCGCGTACGCACGTCGAGGGCGAGGTCAGCCACCCTCAGTACGGTCGCCTCCCCCGCGTTCGTGGAACGAAGCCGTAGGCGCACGCGAGCGAGCAGCTCATCGAAGGAGAACGGTTTGCGCATGTAGTCATCCGCCCCGCCGGAGAGCCCGGCGACGGTGTCTTCAACGGCGTCGCGCGCCGTGAGGATGATGATGGGAATGTCGATGCGCTCCGCCCGGATCCGACGCAGCACGCTGAACCCATCCAGCCCCGGCAGCCCGAGATCCAGGATGAGGAGATCGAAATCCCGCGCGAGTTCCACGGCCGCGTGTCCGTCGGGCACCGCGTGGGTCTGGAACCCTTCCGCCCGGAGCCCTTTCTCAACAAAATCCGCGATGCGCTGCTCGTCCTCGGCGATGAGTATCCGGTTCATTCTTCCTCCCTCACCGGCAACACTAGCGTGAACGTGGCCCCGCGCCCGGGGCTGGAATCCACGGTCACCTCTCCCCCGTGCGCCTGGGCGATCCGGCGGACGATCGCGAGGCCGAGCCCGCTATTGCGCTCCCGGCTCTTCTCCGGGCCCGAACGCACGAACCGCTCGAAGATGCGGTGCTGGTCTTCTCGCGCGATCCCGCTGCCCTCATCGCGCACCCACAAGTAGATCTTTCGGCCCTCGCCGCTACCGGCGACCCGGCCCCCGAAGGCGATCGCCATTCCCTCCTTCGTGTGAGCGACGGCGTTGGCGGCCAACTGGAGTAACGCCTGGGTGAGGCGCTCGGGGTCGACGAGCGCATCGGCGTCGGGCGTCTCATCCAGGCTCCACTGCCGGTCGGCGAGCCCGGTTGCTTTGGCGAAGGTCTCGACGACGAGTTCGGTGAGGTTGGTGGGGCTGACCCGCACGAAATCCGGACGTTCACTCCGGGCGAGCATGATGAGATCGTCGATGAGGCGGCCCATGCGGTGCAGTTCGTCGTTGACGAGGGTGAGGGTCGCGCGCTGCTCCTGGGGGTCCTCCCCCATCACCTCCAGGTGCCCGCGGATGATCGTGATCGGTGTACGCAACTCGTGCCCGGCGTCGTCGAGGAACTGCCGTTGCCCCTCGAACGCCCTCGCGAGCCGATCGAGCATCCCGTTGAATGTGCGGGCGAGCCCGGCGACGTCATCGTTTCCGACGACGTCGATGCGCCGGTCGAGGTCGGTCTCGCTGATGACGGCGGCGGTGCGTTGCAACTCCCGGATCGGTGCGAGCACGCGCCCGGCGGTGAACCACCCCGTCACCCCGGCGACCGCGAGCGCCACCGCGGCGATGATCGCCATCATCCACAACAGCCGGCGGGCTTCCTCGAAGTCCTGCGCGAGGAACTCCACGACCACCAGGTGGCCCGGGCTCGGATCGCCGCTCACCTCCACCGGGATGACCGCGTAGGCGACAACTCCCGCCGAGGTTTCCCACGTGCCTGCGACCGGTTCCCTCGCCTCGGCCGCTCGCGCGACGAACGCCGGGTTGCGATCGAGGCGGGCGGGTGGTTCGGCCACGCTCCGCCGGTGGGGCTCGCCGTCGAGGAGGGAGAAGAGGGTTTCATCGTGTTCGGGAAGATTATGCTGCAAGTGCGCGCTCAGCAGTTCCGCGACCTCCCGATAGGCCTCGCCCGTCGTCGGATCGGGACGCTCGGCGAAATCGTGGAGCTTCTCGGCCTCGTGCGCAAGCTCGATGTTCGCCCGCGCCTCCACCCGGGCGAACATCACCCGCGCGGTGGCCCCGACGATGACGACGGCCGCCAGCGTCACGATGACCATGATCCAGGCGAGGATGCGGGTGCGGGCGCTCGCGGCGCTGCGCCTAGTCATCGTCGAAGTCGTCGTCATCGTCATCATCGTCGTCGTCATCGCCGTATCCCGGACCGCACCAGTCCTCGTCGCCCGGGTCATCATCGGGGTCGCAGTCACCGGCCGGCTTCGGCGCGGGGCCGGGCACGACGACCGCTTCGCTCGGGGAGGGCGCAGGCGCCTCGGTCTGGGTTGGATCAGGGGAACTTTCGGACGGCGAGGGGGACTCTTCCGGCGGTTGCGACGGGTCCGGGGCAGGCCCGGGCGTGATGACGACGGCGGGGCCCAGGTCGGGCGGGTCGGTATCCACGAGCGCTTCCACGCCGAACCACGCACCCACGAGCACCGCGAGCGCAACGGGCACTGCCAGCCATCCCTTTTGTCTCATCGGTACCCAGTCCACCAGCCTTTACTGAGAAGGAAAGGTTCGTGAGAGGTTTCTCATCTAGCGGCGCCGGCGCCGGCGCCCGACGACGACCATCGAACCCGGCGGGAGCACGGCGTCGGGGTCGAGGCGGGGCGGCACGGCGGACAGGAAGATCGCAAAGGTGGCTGGGGTGCGCTGGGCGAGTTCGAGGCGCCCCCCGTCGGCAGCGATGAGGTCGCGGGCCACGGCGAGCCCCAACCCCGTACCACCTCCACCCGTGACGTGGCGTTCGAAGATGTACGGGGCGATCTCGTCGTTGATCCCCTCGCCCTCGTCCGTCACCTCGATGACGACGCCGGCGTCTCCGCCGAGTTTGGGGTCGCGGACCCGCACGGTCGTTCGCCCTGCGCCGTATTTCAGGGAGTTCTCCAACAAGGTCGCGATGACCTGGCTGAGCGCGCCGGGGGTGGCAAGCACCTCGGTCGCGCCCGGCTCGGTGAATTCCAGTTCCCGCTCCGCACGTTCGAAGCTTGGTTCCCACTCGGTGGCCTGCTGTTCGAAGATCTCCTTGAGCACCACGGCCTCGGTGCTACCGCCGTCGGTCTTGCGAGAGGATTTGAGCAGGTCGTCGACCACGCCCACGAGGCGCTCGATCTGGTCGAGGCTGGCCGAGGCTTCCTCTTCGATGTGGGGATCGGTCGTGATGAGTTGGATCTCCTCCAGCCTCATCGACAACGCGGTCAGCGGGGTGCGCAGTTGGTGTGAGGCGTTCGCGGCGAACTCCCGTTCGGAGGCGAGGCGCGCGGCCATCCGTTCCGAGGATCGGGTGAGCTCGGCAGCAACGAGATCGATCTCCTCCACGCCGGAATCGAGTTGCTGCGGGCGCACCTGCCCGGCCCCGAGCTGTTCGGCGCTCGCCGCGAGGTAGATCAGCGGGGCAGCCAGCCGCCGGGCCTGGCGGCTGGCGACGAAGGCGGCGACCCCGAAGGCGACGACCGAGGCGATGATGACGAGGATGACCACTTGCGCCCCGCGCCAGAACAGCACGCTGGAGGGGATCGTCACCCGCACCTCTGCGCCGGTGGCCGAGGAGGGTTGGATCGCCTGGAACACCTTCTTCGGGTCGTCCGGCACGGGCGGCCCGGCCGTGACCACCCCATATTGGGTGACGACGACGATATGCAGTGGCAGGTCCGGATCCTCCCATACCCACCGGTCCAGGGAGTCCTCATCGACCTCCAATCCCATGGCGAGCCGGGAGTCGACGGCGAGGGCGATCGATTTGGTGCGGATCTCTAGGTTGGAGGCGATTCCGTCTTGCACCATGAGGGCCCCGAAAATCCCCATGGGCAGGCCGAGCAGCAACACGGCCACAGCTACTGCAGTGATCGTTGCCGTGAGTACTCGGCTGCGCAAGGCTAGTACTCGCCGGTCTCGAACCTGAAGCCCATGCCCCGAACGGTGGAGATGTAACGCGGAGAGCCGGCGTCGTCACCGAGTTTGCGGCGGAGCCAGGAGACGTGCATGTCCAATGTCTTGGTCGATCCCGTGGGATCGGCCGCCCAGACCTCTCGCATGAGCACGTCCCGGGAGACCACGGAGCCCGCATCCCGGATGAGCACCTTGAGCAGCTCGAACTCCTTGGCCGTGAGCTGCAGTTCCCGCTCGCCTTGGAACGCGCGGTGCGCATCGACGTCGAGCCGAACATCCTGGGCGCTCAGGTCTCCCGTCGCGCTCTCCTCACCGCCCGCACGACGCAGCAGCGCACGCACCCGGGCAAGCAGCTCAGCGAGGCGGAAGGGTTTCGTAACGTAATCGTCCGCGCCCGCGTCGAGCCCGACGACGAGATCCACCTCGTCCGCGCGCGCCGTGAGCACGAGGATCGGCGTGGAAAGTCCCTGGTTCCGGATCCAGCGGGCGACATCCAACCCGTCCATGTCGGGCAGGCCGAGGTCCAGGACGACGAGGTCCGCACTGGCCGCTTCTTCGATGGCGCCGCGCCCTGTGCCGTGCACAGAAACGTCATACCCTTCACGGGTAAGCGCCCTTGCCAAAGGCTCGGCAATGGCTGGGTCATCTTCTGCTAATAAAACTCGGGTCACAAGGCTATGGTATGGCATAGCGCGTAATTTTGACGTCGCCTTGCTATGACGCCCCGCACATTTTGCTCCGTCAGCCACGGAATTTACACGATTTTAGGCCTTTAGGCTTACTTTAACTATCATTTTCGTTCGCGCCGTAGCCGGTCCCATCCTCGCCGGGGTCGTCGTTGGCGGTGCGGGCGGCGGGTCGGCGTTTGAGCCGGACCGGGTTCACCGCCCCCATGCCGGCGACGCTCGTCTCCTCCAACGGCTCGAGATCGAACTCCGTGTTGTCCTGCTCCAGGATCGCGGCGGAGACGTCATCCATGAGCACAGTTCCCGCGGCCGCGAGGTCGTTCAGCCGGGAGGCGAGGTTGACGATCGGCCCGAAGATGTCTCCCGAGCGGGAGAGCACCCGCCCCCACACCACGGAGGAGCGCACGGGCAGGTCCACCTCGGCGAGCATGTCCACCAGATCGGTCGCGACCCGCGCCCCGGCCTTGAGATCGTCGGCGACGTACAGCACGGCGTCCCCGACCGTCTTGACCACCCGGGCGCCGTTCGCCGCGACGACATCCCGCGCCGTCGATTCGAATTCCTTGACGATCTCCGCGAGTTCGTCGCGGGTGAGTTGGACCGTGCGGGAGGTGTAGCCGACCATGTCCATGAACCCCACCGCGCGCTCGAGGGGGAGTTGTTCCTCCGACGTGCTCAGCCCGGTCGTCTTGGAGAACTGTTGGTCGATGCGGCCAAGGAGCGCGGCCAGTTGCCGGCGCCAGGTGTAGATGAGTTGGCTCTCGAGCAGGGGCTTCATGTCCAGGAACCGGTCGAGCACCACCAACCGGGCCGAAACGTCGTCGAGGTGGAACCGCTCCGAGATCTCCTCCACGAGCCCCTCGACCTGCCACAGCACGAGCCGATCCATCGAGTGCCCCTGCGCGCGCACGAGGTTCTGGCTCGTGGGAAAGGTGACCGTGTCGTCGAGCACCGCGCGGGCCATCGCGCGGATCGCCTCGACGTCAGCGTCGGTGAAGTGCACCTCGGTCAGCGGGACATCGGGAAAGCCCATCGAACGCCAATACGTGCGCACGTCACCGATGGTGATACCGATCTGCTTCGCCACCTGCGTGATGGTATAAACCGGCCCTGATCCGAGCAGCTCTGCGTGGACCACCTCATACGTCGAGTGCGGTTCAGGTTGGTTCATAATTTCTTAGCCTAGCGGCGCCTGTAGTCGAGTGTGGGCGATGTCACCGTTAAGGATACGCCGCATCCCGGTGGAGGTTTCAACCACGAGCGCCCCATCAGGATCGATTCGGGTGGCCGTACCCGTTATTTCCCGCGGTTCGGCGCCCTCGGGGAAATGCACAGCAACCTGCTTGCCAAGCGTGTGGCAATGCGAGGCCACGACGGCGTCAATCGCGGGCAGTTCGGGGGCGCCAGCGGGGATCGCGCGGGCAAGTTCGGCGCGGATCTCGTGCGCGAGGTCGTCCGCGGGCGCGCCGGTACCCAGGCTCGCCCCGCTCGGTACTCCCACGTCGCCCTCGAGGTTGAGGCCGATCCCGACGATACACACGGGCACGCCTTCCGAGTCGCTCCCCACGGTGCCGAGGATCCCCCCGACCTTTTTGATGCCGTGCCAGCCGGCGACCTCCTCGGAACTGCGGACGACGATGTCGTTGGGCCATTTCAGCCGGGTGTCGATCCCGCGGGCGGCGAGGGCGTTGATGACGGCGACCCCGGCGCGCAGCGCGATCGTGCCCCAGGTTTCCACTGGGGCCGCCGGGCGCAGGACGTAGGAGACCGTGAGCGCGCGGACCCCGGCGGTGTCCCACTCCCGGCCGCTGCGGCCCCTACCGCGGTGCTGCCGTTCGGCGCGGAGCCCGGACAGGTGCGGCCACTCGTCGGCGCGGTCGGCGACGGCGCGCAGGAGCTCATCTTGGGTCGATGCGGTTTCGGGGACGACGAGGATCGGCATTGCTCTACCCTCTCACCTGAACCTGGGGATTTCCGGAGAGGCGGCTGGGTCTTTTCGCGTCTCGACGTCGTACGTCGCCCGCACGAGCCCGTCACTTGCGGTCGCGTGGTGGCCGCGCAGGGTGAGGTGGACGTCGGCGTCAAGCTCTCCGAACAGGCGGTGGCCGCGGCCGAGGAGGATCGGCGCGATGGAAATAGTGATCTCGTCGATGAGCTCCGCGGCGAGGAAGGACTGGATGGTCTGCCCGCCGTCGATGTAGGCGCGCTGGGCACCGAGGCTGCCGAGAAGCGCGGCCGCCTCCTCAACGTCGTGGGCGGGTTGGATGCGGGGATCGCTCGGGGGACTCGCGCTCAGCACGATCACGGGTTTACCGGTGAAGGGCCACGCATCGAAGCCCGCGACGGTTTCGTAGGTGCGGCGGCCCATGACAACCGCGTCGACGGTCGGAAAGAAGGTCTCCCATTCCCGGGCGGGATGATCCGTGCCGGAGCCGGTATGGGCTCTTGGTTCCGGGTCGGTGAGCCAGGCGAGGTCGCCGCCGGGTTTGGCGATGAAGCCGTCGAGACTCATCGCGATGAATACGCAGCCGTGCCACGCGCGATCGTTCCTCATGTCGGGCCTCCCAGGTCGGGGCGCGCATCGGGGTTCATACCCTACCCGGCTCCGCCCGAGGAGGTGGATGCGATTACTGCCCCATGACTGAGGAACGGCCACCGAGCAGCGGTCACCGGGGGTTGGGCAGCATCGCTGTTCTGCCGCCGTCGAGGGTGATGATTTCGCCGGTGAGGAATGCGGCGTGATCGCTTGCGAGGAAGACCGCGAGACTGCCAACATCCGCGGGGCGCCCCGTGCGACCGATCGGATGCAGGCGCTCCAGCTCTTCGCGGGCCGACACGGGGTCGGCGCGGGAGTTGAGGTACTGCTCGCTCAGGTCCGAATCGATCCAGCCCGGAGCGATCGCGTTGCAGCGAATCCCGCTGGCCCCCAGGTCGACGGCGAGGGCGCGGGTCATGCCGTGAACGCCCGCCTTCGTGGCGCAATACGCCGCGTGCTGCGGGTTGGCGCCCACACCTTCGATCGAACCGATATTGATGATGCTCCCGCCTGCCGGTAGATAGCGGAGCGCCGCTTGCACGATAAGCAGCGGGGCCTGGAGGTTGACCGTGGCCATGAGCTGCCACTCGGAAAGCCGGATCTCGCTCGGGCTGCGCTCGAACATCACGCCCGCATTGTTCACGACGATATCGATACCACCGAACCGCTCGGCGGCCTGGTCAACGCCGCGTGAGATCGCTTCCGGGTCGGCGAGATCAGCCTCGATACCCGCGACGCGCGGGTCTTGGGAAAGCTCGTGGTCCAGTCCGCTGCGTTGCATCACCACAACGCACGCGCCCTCTTCCAGGAACCTCTCGACGATGCCGCGGCCGATCCCGCGCCCGCCGCCGGTCACGAGCGCAACTCTGCCTTCCAACTGCACCTACACTCCCCTCCCCGCTTTGACCTCCGCCAGCCTAACCGGGCGCGGCACGTGGCAAGTGTGCGTCGGCTCACGGGAATTCGGGCACCACCTGTTCTTGTTGTGGCACTTCTACAAGTAACCGGCGCGCCAATCGGGTGAGTTCGTGAAGGCACTGAGGGGTTTATACAACTACGCTGGCGGTTGTGAAGACGACAACTGCCGAAAAGATCCAGGAATTACGCCGTCGAACCGTGGAGGGACCCGAGGCGCTCGCGGAGATCGCCCGAGAAAAGCAGGGCGCGCGGGGCAAGAAATCCGCACGGGACCGGATCGAAGCGTTGCTCGACGACGGCAGTTTCGTGGAGCTCGACGCGTTCGCGATGCACCGTTCCACGAATTTCGGGCTCGATAAACGAAAGATCGCCGGCGACGGCGTCATCACCGGGTACGGCACGATCGACGGCCGTCAGGTGTGTATCTACTCCCAGGACTTCTCCGTGTTCGGCGGGTCCCTCGGAGAAGTGCACGGGGAGAAGATCACCAAGGTGATGGACTTCGCCCTGCGCACAGGCGTCCCGATCATCGGTATCTCTGACGGCGGCGGCGCCCGGATCCAGGAAGGGGTCGCTGCGCTCACCCAGTTCGCGGAGATCTTCCGACGCAACGTTGCCGCCTCCGGGGTGATTCCCCAGATCTCGCTCATCCTAGGCCCGAGCGCAGGCGGGGCCGTCTACTCCCCCGCGCTCACCGACTTCATCGTCATGGCCGATCAGACCTCGAACATGTTCATCACCGGCCCCGACGTCATCCGCGCCGTCACCGGCGAGGACGTCGGGTTCGAGGAGCTCGGCGGCGCGCACACCCACAACGAACGATCCGGGGTCGCCCACTACCTCGCCTCCGACGAGGACGACGCGTTCGAATACGTGCGCGCGCTGCTCTCCTACCTTCCGCCGAACAACCTCACCGATCCGGTCGTGTATCCGGTGGAATCGGACCTGGAGGTCACCGACGAGGACCTCCAACTCAACGAGATCGTGCCCGATTCCGACAACCAGCCCTACGATATGCTCACCGTGATCGAGCACGTCCTCGACGACGGCGAGTTGTTGGAGGTGCAGCCCCTCTACGCGCAGAACATCATCGTGGGGTTCGGTCACGTCGAGGGGTACCCGGTCGGCGTCGTCGCCAACCAGCCCCAGCAGATGGCCGGAACGCTCGACATCGCCGCCTCCGAGAAGGCCGCCCGGTTCGTGCGCACCTGCGATGCGTTCAACATCCCGGTGCTCACGTTCGTCGACGTGCCGGGCTTCCTGCCGGGAACCGACCAGGAGTGGAACGGGATCATCCGCCGTGGTGCGAAACTCATCTTCGCCTACGCCGAGGCGACGGTGCCGCTCATCACCCTGATCACCCGCAAAGCCTACGGCGGGGCCTACATCGTCATGGGGTCGAAGAAGCTCGGGGCCGACATCAACCTTGCCTGGCCCACCGCCCAGATCGCCGTGATGGGTTCCTCCGGGGCGGTGAACATCCTCCAGCGGCGCGCGCTGAAAGAGGTGGAAGATGCCGGCGGTGACGTCGAGGCGGAGCGGGAACGGCTCGTGGACGAGTACGAGGAGGCGATCGTCAACCCGTGGGACGCGGCGGCACGCGGCTACATCGACGCCGTCATCAATCCTGCGGAGACGCGCGCACAGATCGTGCGGGGCCTTCGGGCGCTGCGGACGAAACGCGCGCAACTACCGGCGAAGAAGCATGGGAACATCCCGCTGTGAGCACCTCATCGACGGATCCCCAGATCGCCGCGCTCGCCGAAGCCGTGAGCGCTGGTCTGCCCGGAATCAAGGTCGTCAAGGGCGAGCCCGACGAGGCGGAACTCGCTGCGCTCGTCGCGAGCATCCTGTCGGCGCGGGCCGCCCAACAGTCGGCGACGGACGATGGGGCGGGCTCCTCGGTGTGGGGGGATCCGCGGCGGCGCTGGGGCGTGCCGGCCCAGCCGAACCGCACCGCATGGCGCTGGAGTAGTCACCAGGCGTGGTAACACCGGGCGTGGGGGATTAACGCGCTTCGCCGGTGAACACCCGCCGGTGCAGGGCTTTCATCTCCTCATCGAGCCCCGGTACGGGCCCGCGGACGGCGACCTCTGGCGCTACTTGTTGAATCGGGAGCGTCGCAACCGGGCCGGGTTCGAGGCCCCATTCGGCTAACCAGGCGACGAGTTGCTCGGAGGAGTGCACGTACACGATGTCGCCGAGGCCGACCCACGCGTGGGCGGCCGCGCACATCGGGCAGTGTTCGCCCGAGGTGTAGACGGTTGCTTCCGCCCGCTCCTCCGGACTCATGTGCTCCGCCGCCCACCGGGCGAGGAAGAATTCCGGGTGCCGGGTCTTATCGCCGCCGGCGATCCGGTTGCGATCCTCGGCGCGGATGTTTCCCGCCGCGTCGACGAGGACGGAGCCGAAGGCTTCGTCCCCGTGCTCGAATGCCTCGCGGGCGAGCTCGACGCAGCGGCGCAGGTACGTCATTTCACGATCATCAAGAGTCATAGCGTCTCAAGGGTATCGGGCGGCGGGTGCTTCCGCAGAGAAACACTGCTACCCCTCACGAAGAGGCACCACTCGAGCACGCACTTCGGTGTGATCCTCACCTGCGCTGAAGGGCGAACAGCAGGGCCCCGCCGATAATCAGCAGGGCGATGCCCGCGAGCGCAAACGGCACCGGATTGAACAGATCCGTGCACGCGCTCGAGGCGGGGGCCCGCGAACAGGTCAGCCCCGGGCCGCCGAGGTTGGCGGCGGCGAGGTACAGCGGTGTGAGTGCCCCACCGATCAACAACGCCGGTGAGGAGCGGGGAGAAGTCCGGCGCACGGCGAGCACGACCCCTAACGCGAGCGCTCCGGCAAGGACGAACCAGCCGATCGACGCCAGGCTCGCAACCCCGAAGGTCAGCAGGAGACCGAGTAGCGCCCACCAGGCTGCGGGCTTCCACCAGTGTTCGCGGGCGCGTTCTGGCTGCTCATCGCCTCGGTGGCGGCCCGGCGGGCCAGCGGCGGGGTCTAATGTATTCATCGCGCTCAGCACCTCTTCGTCCCTCGTGCCCAGCCTCATCTGCGCAGGCGCTTGCGGCCAACTCTAGGGCCGAGAAACCCGCGCGGCAATGCCCAGGCCTCGCAGCAGACCCCCGCATGCCCGCTCGGTCTTGTTCCCCTCCGCCCTTGGCCCATCGGCGGGCGGGACGTTCTACCGCGAGCTGAGGACCGCGGAGTCGGTGGTGACCCTCGTCAACGGAATGGTGCTCGACTCCTCCCGATCGGCCCGAACCCGGCAACGCTCCTCTACACGGCGACCACCGAGCGGGAAGGACAAGGAGTGCCATTCGTCGCCCTCATGGCGAGCCATTAGTGCATCGTGGACTTTGAGCCGCTCTCCGCTAACCTGCTGAGGTGACCTCACTCCTGCTCGCCTCCGCCTCCCCCGCCCGCGCCGCCACGCTCCGCGCGGCGGGCATCGACCCCATCATCGTTGTCTCCGACGTCGATGAGCCGGCAGCGCTCGCCCAGGCGCGCAAGAACGGCCCGCTCAGCGTCGCGGAATCCGTGCAGGTCCTCGCCGAGGCGAAGGCCCGGGCCGTCGCCGCCGAGCATCCGGGCCGCGCCGACCTCACGCTGGGCTGCGACTCGCTGTTGGAACTTGACGGTGAGGGCCTGGGCAAACCTGAGTCCACTCACGTCGCCCGCGAACGTTGGCGCAGGATGCGCGGGCGGACCGGGACCCTGCATACCGGGCACTTCACGATCACCTCCGACGGGCGAGGCGCAGGCGCGTGCGCGAGCACCGAAGTCACCTTCGCCGACGTCAGCGACGAGGAGATCGATGCCTACGTCGCGACCGGCGAACCACTGAAGGTTGCGGGCGCGTTCACCATCGACGGCCTCGGCGGTCCGTTCATCACGCGAATCCGCGGGGATCACCACGCCGTCGTGGGGCTGAGCTTGCCCGTATTGCGCACCATGCTCGCCGGCCTCGGGGTCTCCTGGCCCTCCCTGTGGAACCAGTGAGGGCAAATTTGTGCGATGCTCATAAGAGTGCTCCGGCGATGGTGATCCACCGCACGCCGACACTGTAGGTTCCCTACAAGTATTAGTTGGCGCACTTCCCGGCGATGAACAGAAATTTTCTGGCCCCTCGCGCCTGCTTGGGAGTCGGGGCATCCGGGTACTAACGTTACGGAAGAACAGCTCTGAATTCGAAGAGATCTCTGAAGGAGAGTGCATGACCGCCACCGGGAGCCGCCCGCTGCGCAAGGTTCTCATCGCCAACCGGGGCGAGATTGCCGTCCGGATCGCGCGCGCATGTACGGATGCGGGGATCGCTTCCGTCGGGGTCTACGCCGATCCCGACCGCACCGCCCTGCACGCCAAACTCGTTGACGAGGCCTTCGCGCTCGGCGGCACCCGCGCCGCTGAAACCTATCTCGATCCGGCAAAGATTCTCGACGTCGCCCGCCGGGCGGGGGCGGATGCCGTTCACCCGGGGTATGGGTTCCTCGCGGAGAACGCCGACTTCGCCCGCGCCGTCATCGGCGCCGGCCTCACGTGGATCGGCCCGCCACCCGCGGCGATCGATGCGCTCGGCGACAAAGTGAGCGCCCGCCACATCGCGGGCCGAGCCGGGGCGCCCCTCGTCGCCGGCACTCCGGATCCGGTTACTAGCGCAGAAGAAGTCGAGGCCTTCGCGAAGGAACACGGACTTCCCGTCGCGATCAAGGCCGCCTTCGGTGGCGGCGGGCGCGGGCTCAAGGTCGCCTACACCCTGGAAGAGATTCCCGACCTGTTCGACTCCGCCGTGCGGGAGGCCACTGCCGCATTCGGGCGGGGCGAGTGCTTCGTCGAACGGTTCCTCGATCAACCCCGCCACGTGGAAACCCAGTGCCTCGCGGACAACCACGGCACCGTCGCCGTCCTCTCCACCCGGGACTGCTCGCTGCAGCGGCGCCACCAGAAGCTCGTGGAGGAGGCCCCCGCACCGTTCCTCACCGACGACCAGCGCCGCATCCTACGCCGAGCCTCGATCGACATCCTCAAGGAAGCCGGCTACCGCGGGGCGGGAACGTGTGAGTTCCTCATCGGCTCCGACGGCACGATCTCCTTCCTCGAGGTCAACACCCGCCTGCAGGTGGAGCACCCCGTGACCGAGGAGATCACCGGGGTGGACATCGTGCGCGAGCAGCTGCGCATCGCCGCGGGAGAAGAGCTCGGGTACACCGATCTGCCCACCCGCGGCCATTCCCTCGAGTTCCGCATCAACGGCGAGGACCCGTACGCGAACTTCCTGCCCAGCCCCGGCACCCTCACCACCCTCGACTGGCCCGCGGGCCCAGGGGTGCGCGTGGATACCGGAGTCGTCGCAGGCGATACGATCTCCGGGGCGTTCGATTCCATGCTCGCGAAGATCATCATCACCGGCGCCACCCGCGAGGAAGCCCTCTCCCGCGCCCGCCGCGCGCTCGCCGAAACCTCGATCGAGGGGATGGCCACGGTGATGCCCTTCCACCGGGCGGTGCTCGATCACCCCGCCTTCGCCGAGGACTTCCGCGTCTACACCACGTGGATCGAATCGGAGTTCCTCGAGGAGTTCACGCGCCCCGAGGACGCCCCCGCCCCGGTTCCCGCCCCCGTCGAAGAGGACGAGGAGTCGATGGAACGGGTCGTGGTCGAAGTGGGCGGCAAACGCCTCGAAGTGGTGCTCCCCGCGGGCCTCGGGCTCGGTGGGAACAACAAGCCGAAACAGCGCCGCCCTCGCCGCTCGGGGAACCGAGCGAGCGCAGGAGCAGGCGGGGGGAACGCGCTGGCGATCCCGATGCAGGGCACGATCGTCAAAGTAGCCGTGGAAGACGGCGACGTCGTAGCCGAAGGCGACCTCGTCGTCGTCCTCGAAGCGATGAAGATGGAACAGCCCCTCGTGGCCCACCGCTCCGGCCGGGTCCACGGACTGAGCGCGCAAGCCGGCCAGACGGTTTCCGCCGGGGGCGTGATCTGCCAGATCGACGACGTCGATCCGGCATGACCCCTCCCCCGGTGACCTCGCGCACCGCGTGGGCGTCGCTGTGGGCGATGGTCATCGGGTTCTTCATGATCCTCGTGGACACGACGATCGTGTCCGTCGCGATGCCCGCGATGATGCGCGGGCTCGGCGCTGATTACACGCAGGTGCTGTGGGTGAACTCCGCGTACCTGCTCACCTACGCGATCCCGCTGCTCATCACCGGGCGGCTCGGGGACAAGTTCGGCCCGCGCACGGTCTACCTCTCCGGGCTGGTGGTGTTCACCCTCACCTCCCTGTGGTGTGCGCTCGCCGGCTCGATCGGCTCGCTCATCCTCGCCCGCGCCATCCAGGGCCTCGGCGCCTCGATGATGACCCCGCAGACGATGGCGGTCATCACCCGCACCTTCCCCGCCGATCGGCGGGGCAAGGCGATGTCGCTGTGGGGGGCGACGGCGGGCGTGGCGATGCTCGTGGGTCCCCTCGCCGGCGGCGTGCTCGTGGACGCCGGGGGCTGGGAGTGGATCTTTTTCATCAACGTGCCCGTGGGGATCCTCGGGTTCGTATTGGGATTCGCTTTCATCCCCCGCCTGCCCTCGAACGACCACCACCGCTTCGACCTCGTCGGGGTGGCGCTCTCCGCGGTGGGGATGTTCTGCCTCATCTTCGGCCTTCAAGAGGGCCAGACCTACTCCTGGGGCCACATCGTCGGCCCGATCTCCGTGCCGTTGCTCATCGGTGCCGGGATAGTGATTCTCGGGCTGTTCGTGCTCTGGCAGCGGCACACGTTCTCCGAACCGCTCGTTCCCCTCACCCTGTTTCGCGATCGCAACTTCTCGCTGGGGAATCTTGCGATCGCGAGCGTGGGGATCTCCATCACCACCGTCGCCTTCCCGCTCATGTTGTACGCCCAGAACGTTCGCGGGTTCACCCCCACGCAGGCGGCGATGCTCATGATTCCCCAGGCGATCCTCTCCGGGGCGCTCGCTCCCGTGGCCGGGATCCTCGTTGATCGGGTCGCACCTCGCCGGCTCGCTCCGTTCGGGTTGTTCACCGCCGCGGGGTCCTTACTGTGGCTCGCGATCGCGCTCTCGGGGACCACGCCGATATGGTTACTTCTGCTCACCCTCGGCTTGTTCGGGGTCGGGAACGCGTTCCTGTGGTCACCGTTGTCGGTGACGGCGATCCGCCGCCTGCCCCTGACCGCCGCGGGGGCGGGATCGGGTGTATATAACACGACGCGGCAGGTGGGATCGGTGCTCGGTTCCGCGGCTCTGGCCGCCCTGATGAACTGGCGGATCCAGGCGGCCGCACCGGGGATGAGTACCCAGAGCACCGCGGTGCCCGCCGAGCTCGCCGGGCAATACACCGCTGCGATGGCCCAGACGCTGCTCCTGCCCATCGCGGGGCTCCTCCTCGCCGGGGTGATCGCGATGTTCTTCGTCGGCCACCCGCGCACCGACCGGGTCTGATGACGAGTCGGGCGCGCCCACGTAGGCTAAGGCCATGACCGATACCTCGCGACGCGCCTGGGGCGTTGGGCTCGCCACCCTCACCGACGACGGGCAGGTGCTCGATACCTGGTACTCCGCCCTCGGGCTCGGCCCACTCCCGAGCGACCGCCGCGGCCCGTATGGCGTGCCCGCCGACCTCGCTTCCCTCGCCGCCACCGACACCGCCCGGGGGGTGCACCAAGAAGTCGTGCGCACCGAGATCGACCTCGACGCCGCGCCCGCGAACACCTCGGACGCCTACCTGCGGCTGCACCTGCTCTCCCACCGCTTCCTCGCCCCGTACGAGGTCTCACTCGAGGGCCTCCTCGACGTGCTCCCGCTGAACGTGTGGACCTCCGTGGGCCCCTGCTCCCCCGACAATTTTGATGACGTGCGCCTGCAGTTGCGTATCGCGGCGAAGGGCACGCCGGTCACCGTGCGCGCCGTCGCGAAGATCCCGCCGATGGTTGATTACGTCCTTCCGGGCGACGTCGCGATCGCCGACGCCGCCCGGGTGCGTCTCGGCGCGTACCTCGCCCCGGGCACCAAGGTCACGCACGAGGGGTTCGTCGATGCCAACGCGGGAACTTCCGGCGCGGCGATGATTCAGGGGCGCGTCTCGCGGGGAGTGATCGTCGCAGAGGGGAGCCACATCGGCGGCAGCGCCTCCCTGCTGCCCTCGGAAGGGGATCACCCCATCACCATCGGTTCCGGCTGCCTCGTGGGTGCGAACGCGGGCGTGGGGATCTCGCTCGGCGACCGCTGCGTCGTCGAAGCCGGCCTCTTCCTCACCCCCGGCACCAAAGTCACCGTGCGCACCGCTGACGACCCGCACCGACGGGTGCTCTCCGCGCACGACCTCGCCGGCGTCTCGGGAATGCTCTTCCGGCGAAATTCCACCACCGGCGTCGTTGAGGCCTTCGACCGGGGAGGCGTCGAATGAGCCGGGGTCTATCGCGGTGAGTCGGCGCGACCGGTCGCGCCGACCTGCGCCCCGCCGGCGCCGCGGGGGAACAGGGTCGGTGTTGATCTTCCTCCTCGTGTGCGCGAGCGCGGTGATCGCCATCGTGGTTGCCCTCGACTCGCTCAGCGTCGGCGGTGATGCCCGGCCCACCTGCTTCGTGGAGGGCTCGAACGGGCAGGTGCGGCTCAGCCCCGAGCAGATGGGGAACGCGGCCGTGATCGCCGGAGTCGGTGCGGATATGGGTGCCAGCGACCGGGCCATCACGATCGCCCTGGCCACCGCCATGCAGGAGAGCTCGCTGCGCAACCTCGACCACGGAGACCGAGACTCCCTTGGCCTGTTCCAGCAGCGCCCCTCCCAGGGGTGGGGCAGCGAAGACGAGGTGCAGGACCGGGTGTATGCAAGCAAGGCGTTCTACTCGCGGTTGCTCGAGCTCCCCGGCTACGCCGACATGCCGCTGACCCAGGCGGCGCAAGCCGTGCAGATTTCTGCTTTTCCCGAGGCGTACGCGAAACACGAACCGCTCGCCGAGGCGCTACACACGACGTTCAGCGGCGCCGCTCCGGGTGCCCTGAACTGCGCGTTGGAGGATTCCGCGGAGTTCGATCCGGAGGTGTTCCTCTCCGAACTCGCTGACGTTCGCCCCGGGGCACGTGCGGTGGGGGCGGGAGAGGGAATCACAGTGATCGCCGGCTCTGCTGGTGAAGACGCGCAGCGTGAGCGATGGGCCCTCGCCCATTGGGCGGTGGCGACCGCGGCGGAGACCGGTGCCAGCAGCGTCCGCGTGGCTGATCAGGTGTGGACCCGGGCGGAGGGGTGGCAGCCCGCTTCCGCTACGATGACCGACGTCGCGGTGCGCTGACGCCTGCAATAGGAGCCCCAGATGTGTGAGACGCCATTTCCGTTCGAAGAAGCACGTGCGGCGGGTCTGCTTCTCCGGAAGGCCACTGGCGGGGATGAACGCGCGTACATCGAACTGTCGAGTGATACTCGCGTGCGGTTGCACCTGGGCGGCCCGGTACCCGTCGAGGGGGTGCGCGCGCGCCTGAAGACACAGGGAACGTCCTCGATTACCGCCGATCCTGGGGCATTTGTCATCGCCGATGGCGCTACTGATGAGTTGTTGGGGATGATCTCGCTCGAACGTCGTCCCGCCAGTCGCCCCGGGCACGTGGCGGGGGATGAGTTGGAACTGTCCTATCTCCTGCGCCGCAGGTTTTGGGGCCGAGGAATCGCTGCCAGGTCCGCTTCGCTGCTCCTGGGCACGGCCGCGCAGTACTATGACGACCAACCCGTGCTCGTGGTGACCCAGTCGGCAAATGCGGCCTCGCTCGCTCTCGCCCGGCGCTTGGGATTTCAGCACGCGGGCACCTTCACCGAATTCGGAGCCCAGCAATGGCTCGGCGTGCGGCGATTACACGAGCGCCGCATGTGATCAGTCGACGTACGCCGGCCCGGGCTTCCGCCAATGCTCGTGGAGAAGGTGGATCTGTTCGGGCAGGACGCGCTGAATAGAGAGCTCGGGAAGTTCGTCCACCTCGAACCACTCGGCCGCCAGGGTTTCACTGCTCGTGAAGGTGGGATCGAGCGTTGTTTCGGGCGTGCAGACGAAGAACAGCTTATACACGTGGTGGTCGTACGCCGGAGCGTGGGCCCACACTTCTCGATCGATGACGGCGGCGAGGTGGACCGCGCTCACCGTCATTCCCGCTTCCTCCCTCACCTCCCGCTCGATCGCCGCGCGGGGAGTCTCGAGGACGTCGCACCATCCGCCGGGCAACGACCATCGCCCGTCGGCCACTTCTTGGACCAACAGGACCCGGCCGTCCTCGTCAAAGACTCCCGCGCGCACGTCGACTTTGGGTGTCGCGTAGCCCGCGGTGAGCGCCGGGGCGGGACGATAGCTGCCGAGGTCGTCCCGAACGAGGAGCTGCTCGGCGAGCACGGCGAGGCGCTGGAAGCGCTCGATGTCGAAGTGATCTCGAGAGTAAGCCAGACCGTTCTGCGCGATCGCGGCGAGCTCGATGGCGAGTTTACGCACGTCTAGTGGGTCATCGTTCATAGAGCCCCGATCCTACGGAGTGAACTTCGGAAATACCTGGCAATAGTCTCAGGATCGTATCCGCGCTTGCGGGGCTCTGGCAGCCAATGCTGTAATGAACAGATGCACAACCCACACCTGCACAACCTCACGCACAAAGTCAGCGGCGACCGACGCGACCAGCGCGAGGCGCTCCGTGAGGCAGGCTTCGCTGATGAAGCGGACGCGGCAGCGTGGGGGCAGGGAATCGTCGGTGGCGGGGGAACGCCTGCAACCGAACTGGCAGACGTGCGCAAGCTACGCCAGGCCCGCCCCGATCTGAGTCTTCGAACCGCGACCTACATTCTTCACCAGGTGCGCGCCCGCTCGGCCTGAGAGCGCCACCGGGGTCAGCGGACCTCCCCTCCCCCAGCGCCAGCCGGTCAGGATGCCACGTCGAGCCGGATCGGCACCTCGAGGTAACCACCCGCCGGGGGCAATGACCGCGTGCGCGGGTGCTCATCGGGGGTGATCGCCGTGGTTCGTGCGAGCACCGCTTGGGTGAAGATCCGCAACTGCACCGTGGCGAGTTCCCGGCCCGGGCACACGTGCCGCCCGATTCCGTACACGAGGTTATCCTCGGCGTGGCCTTCGGGGTCGAAGCCGTCGAAGACGGCCGGGTCAAGATTGGCGGCCGTCCAGTTCAGGTGGAGCCGTTCGCCGGCGGAGATCTGCTCACCGTCGAGCATCACGTCGCGAGTCGCGACCCTACGGTTGGCCACGAACGGATCGTCGAGGCGGAGGATCTCATCGATCACCCGGTGCCACCGGGCCGTCGTCACCTCCTGTGAGCGCAGCTGGTGTTGCAGATCCGGGTGATCGGCGAGGTAGGCGAGCACGACCCCGACGCACAGCGCCATCGACCCCAGGTCCCCGCCCGTCCAGTTCCGCAGGATCGAGGTGATCTCTTCCTCGGTGAGTGCCCGGCCGAGGAACGTATCGTTCATGAGTTCGCTCGTGACGTCATCGGTCGGCATGTTCCGCCGGGTGTTGAGCAGCGCTGCGATGATCGCGTTGTACCAGGCGGCGACGGCGGCGGTGCGAGCGAACTCGCCCGACCTCGTTGCTTCCCAATTCGCCCGCACCCAGTCCAGGAGCTCCGCTTCGAGCGATTCGGGCCAGCCGAGCCACCCGCTCGAGGCTCGGACGGCGAACTGGGCCCCGAGGCCGACGGCGTCGGCCGCCCCTCCGCGGTCGATCGCACCCGCGACGACCTGCTCGGCGACTTGAGTGAACATCGGCTCGAGCGCGTGCACCCGCTCGTGGGTGAGGTAGCGGTCGGTGAGCGCTCGGAAGTCATCGTGCTCCGCGCCGTCCATCCCGTTGGGGACCTGCAGGAACCGGGACACCCGCGAAGAGAAGGTCGCGTCGTCGAGCGCCACCTCGCGGACGATACTATGCCCGCGGAGCATCCACGCCCCGTTGCTCTTCTCGATCGACACGGGGCACCCACTCATACTTCTACTCCTCACAGATCAAAAAAGGGGGCCGCCATCGGCAGCCCCCTCTTCACGTTACACGTTTCTAGCGTTCCGAAATCGCGACGTAGTCGCGGGCCTCTTCGCCGGTGTACACCTGGCGCGGGCGGCCGATCTTCGTCGTCGGGTCGTTGATCATCTCGCGGTACTGAGCGATCCACCCCGGGAGCCGGCCGAGCGCGAACAGCGGGGTGAACATGTCGGTGGTGAAACCCATCGCCTTGTAGATGAGCCCGGTGTAGAAGTCGACGTTCGGGTAGAGCTTGCGTTCCACGAAGTAGTCGTCGGAAAGCGCGATCTCCTCGAGCTCGCGGGCGATGTTGAGCAGCGGGTCGGTGACCCCGAGTTTCGTGAGCACCTCGTCGGCGGACTTCTTCACGATCGCGGCGCGCGGGTCGTAGTTCTTGTACACCCGGTGCCCGAAGCCCATGAGGCGGACCCCGTCCTCCTTGTTCTTCACCTTGTTCACGAAGCTCGCAGCATCATCACCCGATTCGTGGATCTGGTTGAGCATCCGCAGGACCGCTTCGTTCGCGCCGCCGTGGGCCGGGCCCGAGAGCGCACCCACCCCGGCCGATACGGAGGCGAACAGGTCGGCGTCGGAGGAACCGACGATGCGCACGGTGGAGGTGGAGCAGTTCTGCTCGTGGTCGGCGTGCAGGATGAGGAGCATGTCGAGCGCGTCGGCGAGCACCGGATCGACGTCGCGGTCCTGGTAGGGCAGGGAGAAGGTCATCCGCAGGAAGTCCTCCACGTACCCGAGGGAAGTGTCCGGATAGAGCTGGGGCAGGCCTGCGGCGCGTTTGGCGATGCTCGCGATCATCGTGGGCACTTTCGCGAGCAGGAGCACCGCGGCGCGCTCGAGCTGCTCGGCGTCGAAGGGGTTCAGCGTGTGCTGGTAGTACGTGCCCAGCCCGGCGATGCCGGCTTGGAGCACGGCCATCGGGTGCCCGTTCAGCGGGAAGGCGGTGAAGAACTTCTGGAAGTTCTCGTGCAGGAGGGTGTGGCGGTTGATCCGCTCGGTGAAGCCTTCGAGCTCCGACTGCGAGGGCAGTTCCCCGTAGATGAGGAGGTAGGCGACCTCAAGGAAATTCGACTTCTCCGCGAGCTGATCGATCGGGTAGCCGCGATAGCGCAGGATCCCGTGCTCGCCGTCGATGTAGGTGATCTGCGATTCGGTGTTCGCGGTGTTCATGAACCCGGGGTCGAGGGTGACCAAGCCCGTTTCTTTCAGCAGGTTCGTGATCTGAACGCCGTCGTTGCCTTCCCTCGCGGGGACGCGAGCGAATTCAAGTTCCTTATCGTTGACCCGGAACGTCGCCGGCGTACGGTCTGCCTCGGACATGTGTGAGAACCCTCCAGTGATGAACCAAAATCCTTGTTGAGTCTATCGCTGTTCGGACTCACTCGGCGAACCCGTCTCAGGGCCCCTGTGCCCAACGTCACGGTGCCTGGGTGCCGCCCTTGCCGCCGGCGGGGACGGCTCACGCTAGGGGGTTAGGCGGGCGGCTGCGTGCTCGACTCGCTCGTCGGTCGCCGTGAGCGAGATACGTACGTGGCCGCGTGCGGCGCTGCCGTAGAAGGCGCCGGGGCCGACGATGATCCCCTTCTCGGCGAGCTCTCCCACGAGCTGCCAGCAGTCGCCGGTGCCCTCACGCCGCGCCCACAGGTATAGGCCGGCCTCCGAGTGGTCGATGGTGAAGCCGGCGGCGGTGAGCGCTTCGAGGAGGATTCCTCGACGGCGCCCGTACCGTTCTCGCCCTTCCCGCACGTGTGCGTCGTCGTCGAGGGCGGCGACCATCGCTGCTTGCACGGGGGTGGGCACCATCATTCCCAGGTGCCTGCGCAGTAGCGAGATCTTCGCGAGCAGCTCGCGGTCACCGGCGATGAACGCGGCCCGGTAGCCGGCAAGGTTCGATTGTTTCGATAGTGAATAGGCCGCGAGCAGGCCGCCGCGGTCCCCATTCGTCACCTCATCCGCGAGCAGGCTCGGCACGCCGGATTCTACCCAGGCGGGGGTCCACGGGAGTTCGGCGTAGCACTCGTCGCTCGCGACGACCGCACCGAGGTTCCGAGCGGCGGCGATGATGCGCTGCAATTCCTCCCGCGCGATCACGGCGCCGGTGGGGTTAGCGGGCGAATTCACCCAGACGAGGCGGACGCGGTCGTTGCCCTCCCAGGCGGCGACGTCGTCGGCAGGAATGACGGTTGCCCCGGCGAGGCGGGCCCCGACCTCATAGGTGGGGTAGGCGGTCGTGGGTACGACGACGACGTCCCCCTCCCCCAGCCCGAGCAGCGACGGCAGGAGGCCGACGAGTTCTTTGGAACCGATGGTTGCGAGGACCTCGGACTCCGTGAGGTGGGCCGAGCGCCGCCGCGCCCACCAGTTGGTGAGGGCGCGGCGCAGTTCCGGGGTCCCCGCGACCGTGGGATAGCCCGGGGCGTTCGCCGCGGATGCAAGCGCCTGCTGCACGAGATGCGGGGTGGGGTCGACGGGGGTGCCGATCGAAAGGTCGACCACGCCCCCGGGGTGCGCCGCCGCCGTTTCCCGGAAGGGGATCAGCGCGTCCCAGGGGTAATCCTCGTCGAACGGAGCGAACCCCACGTCAGTCGTCGGCCATGGGGGGAAGGGCCGCGACCACCTCGTGATCCTTCTCGATCATGCCCATCTTCGCCGCACCTCCGGGGGATCCCAGGTCGTCGAAGTAATCGACGTTGACGTCGTAGTAGATGCTCCATTGTTCGGGCACGTCATCCTCGTAGAAGATCGCCTCGACCGGGCACACCGGTTCGCAGGCACCGCAGTCGACGCATTCGTCGGGGTGGATGTACAGCATCCGTTCCCCTTCATAGATGCAGTCGACTGGGCACTCATCGACGCAGGACTTGTCCTTCACGTCGACACACGGTTCAGCAATGATGTAAGTCATGCCCCTCCTTCAAAAACAATCTTCCCTTTAGTATCGCACTATGGCTACTAGGTTCTGGCAGGAGTGGGAAGTCGGGCAACGGGTGAGCGTGCGTTATCGCGTCGAGGGCGGGTTTTCCGACGCGCTGGGCTACATCCGTCGCATTGATGCGGATGGTATGGATGTCGAGACCCGCCGTGGGCTTATCACCGTATCAGCCGATCTCATCGTTGTGGGCAAACGGGTCCCACCCCCGCCCCCGCGGCGCCGCCGACCGGCTCCGCCCACCGATGCGGACGAGCGTGGCGAGCAGTCCTAGTCGTCGCTATCGCCGGAGTCCGAGGAGTCCGCATCGGTGGACTTCTCTTTCGGTTTCGTGCCACACACGACGTTGTTCCACGGCTGGTAGGTGTGTGAGTACGAACGCGAGTACTCGTCGTTGCGAGCACCGTCCTTGGAGACGATCCGTTGCACCGTGACGGTGAACCCGGAGGCTCCCCCACGCTCGGGAACGCAGTCCGGGGCGGAGTTGTAGACGGTCTTCGGCGCGGTGATATTCGTGCGCGGGCCGGTGGTGATCTTCGTGTCCCAATACTTGGTGGACCATAGCTCCACGTGCGCTTCGTCGTCGATCCACGCTCGGATGAACACCCCGTACGGCGTGTTGTTGCGCCACTTCATGTCGAGGTTCGGCAGGTACAGCGTCGCCTCGCGGCCCTCGGGATAGCGTGAGAAATAGCGAGAGTGGGGCGTGTGGGTGATGTCTTCCATGCCCGCTTCGAAGGCGGCGTTGAACATCGTGGTGGACACCTGCGAGAGCCCCCCACCCATCGCTTCGCTCTCGAATCCATTGACAACGACGCCGGAGGGTACATAGCCGTGCGCGGCGTCGATCGGCCCGAACGCTTCGATGAGGGAGAACGTTTCGCCGGGTTTGATGAGCATGCCGTTGAGGTTCTTCGCGCCGGTGACGAGGTTCTTCGTGCGTTGCGGGTCATAGGGCACCGGGGTGGAGTAGGACGAGACGCGCTCCTTGACGCCCAGTTCCTTCGCGTCCTCGGTGGTGAAGTCCGGTTCGGTCGTTTCCAGCTCCAGCTTCGCGTGGCGCTCCTCGCCCGTCTTCACCGCTGCCTCCGCGACCACGTCAGCAAGCTCCTCGGGGTTGATGCCCGCACCCGTGACCGAGGGGACGATGTGGGGCTTGCCGTCCTTGAACTCGAATTTTGCGGGCTTGGGGCTCTCGCCGAGCTCGGGAAGCAGCTCGCCGACGGCGTCCGCCACCGTTTCGGGGTCGAGCCGCACCTCGTAGGTGGTTTCGACGAGGTGGAGGCTCGCGGCGTCGGCGATGACCTCGGTGGGAATCTCTGTTTCCTCGTCGTTGATGGTTAGCGCCACCCCTGCGCTCAGGAGTGGATCGACGAGGTTCTTCTGCGTCTGCTCGATCTTCTCCGCATCGATGGTCGGGGCGACGGTCACCTCGGGGAGTGCGATCGGGCGCGGGCCCTGCAGCCAATCGTCGACGATGAGCGGAACTGCTTCGTCGACGTCGACGGAGACTCCGTCCTCCGGTTCGGTGATCTCCACCTCCCCATCGACGATCGCGATCTCCCCCTCGACCGGGGCATCATCGAGATCCGAGGCGATCGTGGTGAGGGACTGCCGCAGGGCACTGGTGTCGGCGTTGATCACCGGTTCATAATCGCCGCGGCCGAAGAGGTGTCCGAACACGGACGCGGGATCGAGGGAGAACCCCACGAGTTGGTCGACGGTGGCGTCGATATCGAAGTCGAGGCCCGCGCTCTCGGGGTCGATCGCGCTCTCGGATTCACCCAGGGTCACCGTGATCTCCGAGGTGATCACGTCATCGAGCTCCGTCGCGAGTCGATCAACCGCGTCGCTACGGGCGAGACCGGAGACGTCCACTCCCGCAACGGTGGTGTCCGCGGGAACGCGGTCAGCGAAGAACCAGGCGACCCCGACGTAGGCAAGAGCGAGCAGGAGAACCGATGCGGCAATGATGAGTCCGGTCTTCTTGCCTTTACGGTTCTTCACCTCTTGGGCTCCTTCAGCGGGGCGAGGGCCGTGGGGGGACGGCTCGGGGGCGGGCGCGTGGGCGGGGTCGGGTGCGTGCGGCGGCTCACTCACCGCACGATCGCTGATCGAGACGCGTTGGATCGTTTCCGTCTCCCCGGTAGTTTCCGGTGCGAAGGTTTCCTGTTCCGGGGCGGGTGGGGACGGTTCCGCGTCGTCATCGCCCCGCTGGACTTCCCCGCCCAGCTGCGTTTCCCCGCCCAACGAGGATGCGGGGCCCGGGGTGGGGGGTTCGATGAGCGGGATCGGTTCAGTACGGAGGTGTTCAGGAAGGTCCGAGGAACCGCTACGAGAAGCCTCGCCGCCGTTGACATCGTTGGCGTTGTCGGCTTCTTCGCGGCCGTTGTCCTGCGCCAAAGCTACCGCCCCTACTCCTTGAAGATACGTATCCGCCCATTATCGTAGTGGTCGACGCGGCGTTTCGTCGGTAATGAGGCGGTGATCTTCCACAACAATTCGGCTACACTTCGCGACTTGCTCCGAATTCTTCGAGGCGGCCGTAGGCATGCACGATGCCGCCGGTGACGCCGGGGCGGATGCCTCCCCCAAGGACGCGCCCGACGACGACGAGGTGGCTGCCCGCTGCCTTCACCCACGAGGTGCGACATTCGATCCAGGCGGAGGCGGCGTCCAGGATCGCGGCGCCGGTGAGATCGCCGGGAACGTGGGGCACCGAGGAGAGTTGGTTGATCGCCGGGCGACCCGGGCTGGCGAGCCAATCCGCGGCGGGCAGGCCCTCGGGGCCGAGAATGCTCACCGCCCATGGGGCATCACTTTCGACGGCTTCGGCGAGGCGGGCGTCTTCATGCACGGTGAACAGCACCGTCGGCGGGTGCAGCGAGACGGAGACGAGGGAGGTCGCCGTCATCGCGAGGTCGAGGTTGCGGTACTTCGCCGCTACCACGCTCACCCCGGAGACGAGGCGGCTCATGATCCCGCGGAAGTCGTCTTCGTCAATTTCCGGCATTTCCCCCTCCTACCTGCGTCCGCTTCGCAGCGGCGGTGCCGCTTGCGCCGCCACCGATGAGTGTGCCTGCGAAGAGTGCGACGAAGATGCCCACGAGCCAGCCCAGTCCGAGGGCATCTTCGACGACGACGACGTCGCCACCGGTGCGCACCGTGGTGATGAGGAGGACCGACCCCACGAGACCGACGGCGTAGGTGAACGCCGTCTTCGCCGACCCGGTCGTGCGGTTCATCACCGCACCCGCGAGCACCGCGACGAGCCCGATCACCAGTCCCCAGGGCGGGTTCGCCCGGTGGGTGAAAGAACCGGCGAAGCCGACGATGATGCCACTGAGCAGAGCGAAGATGTAGAGGAACCCCGTGTAGAAGCGGCCCGGGCGACCCCGGTGCTCGGCGGCGATGGGCGCGCCGAGCGAGGCGAGGAAACTCGCTAAGCCCTCGCGGGTTCCCCACCCGGGGGCGAGGAGCAACCCCGCGTGCGTGGGGATCGGTTTGAGATCGTTGTTCGTCAGGGCGTACCAGCCTGCGAGCGCTTCGCCCGGACGGGTTTCGAGGGCGTGGACCTGGGTGCGGTGGGCGCGCATCGCCCCGATGAGTCGGTCGGCGGCGGCAGCAGTATCGAGGACGACGTCGGGGGCTTCGTGCACGCCCGTGCGCAGCGGCGCATCGAGGTCAGGTCTGTGCAGCGGAAGGCCGTACGCATCGGCCTGCGGGAGGTCGGGGGCGCGGGCGAGCTCGGCGTTCGCCGCGCGCACCCGCCCCTCGTGCTGGACCGCGAACGCAACGAACGGGACCCGCCAGGACTCCGCGGCGATGTCCAACGCGCGCATCGCGACGTCGTGGCAACGGATGTGGTCCGGGTGTCCGTACCCGCCCGCCGGCTCCTCGGTGAGGAGCAGCGTTGGCCGCAGGGCGATGATCCGCTGCGCCAACGCCCGGGCGGGGTCTTCGATGTCGATGCGGGAGAAGGAGTCGGCGGGCGCCGTGGGGTCGGGGACGGCGCGGATGCGGCGCTCGTCCTCCCACGCCATCCCGGAATCCACGTATCGGCCATTGCCGCCGTCGAGGAATTCATGTGAGCAGGCGCCGAGTTCCGCGGCGGCCTGGGCCACCTCCCGGCTGCGCGTGAGGGGTAGTTGCGCGCGGTCCGGAGTGGTGCGTTCACCCTCGGGTGCGACGATCTCGCCCATCTCACCGCGCGTGGCGGTGACGATGTGTACCTCGGCCTGCTCAGCCAGGAGCGCGAGCACTCCGCCCGCGGAGAGCGTTTCGTCGTCGGGGTGGGCGAAGAACCCCAACACTACGGGTCGGGCAGTTTCCTTCTGTTCAGCCACATTCGCCTCCTGGGTTCAGGCTACCCTCGCTTGGCGCGAGCCACCGCCTTGCCTCGCTCGTTCTTATCGAGGATGACCTTTCGGATCCGTACGGCGCAGGGGGTGACCTCCACGCATTCGTCCTCTCGAGCAAACTCCAGCGATTCCTCCAACGAAAGCTTCAGGGCCGGGGTGAGCTGTTCGAACGTGTCCGCCGATGCTGCGCGCATGTTCGTGAGTTTCTTCTCCCGGGTAATGTTGACGTCCATGTCATCGCCACGCGTGTTCTCACCGATGACTTGCCCTTCGTACACCTCCGAGGTGGGGTCGATGAAGAAGGAACCGCGGTCCTGCAGGTGCAGCAGCGCGTATGGAGTTGCCGCCCCGGGGCGGTCGGCGACGAGGGAACCCGAGGCGCGCAGTTCGATCGGGCCCATCCACGGCGCGTAACCATCCGCGATCGCCGCGGCGATCCCGGTGCCGCGGGTTTCGGTGAGGAAGCGGGTGCGGAACCCGATGAGGCCGCGGGCGGGTACGGAGAACTCCATCCGCACCCAGCCGCTACCGTGGTTCGCCATCGTCTCCATCCGGCCCTTGCGGGAGGCGAGCAGCTGGGTGGTTGCCCCCATGTGCTCCTCCGGCACGTCGATAGTGAGACGCTCCATCGGTTCGTGGATCTTCCCGTCAATCGTGCGGGTGACCACCTGGGGCTTGCCGACGGTGAGTTCAAACCCTTCCCGCCGCATCTCTTCCACGAGGATCGCGAGCGCGAGCTCTCCTCGGCCCTGCACCTCCCACGCGTCAGGCCGGTCGGTGGGAAGCACCCGCAGCGAGACGTTCCCGATGAGTTCGCGTTCGAGGCGTTCCTTGACCTGGCGGGCGGTGACCTTGGTGTTCTTCTCCCGCCCCGCCATGGGTGAAGTGTTCACTCCGATCGTCATGGAGATCGCCGGCTCGTCCACGGTGATGGGCGGCAGGGGCCGCGGGTCGTCCGCATCGGTGAGCGTCTCCCCGATCATGATGTCTTCGATGCCGGCGACCGCGACGATATCTCCCGCGTGCGCCTCCTCGGCGGGGACCCGCTCGAGCGCTTCGGTGCGCAGGAGCTCGGTGATGCGCACGTGATGGATGGAGCCGTCGAGTTTCACGCGGGCGACGACCTCCCCCTTACGCAGGGCGCCGTTGTGGATCCTCAGCAGCGCGAGGCGGCCGAGGAAGGGCGAGGCGTCCAGGTTCGTCACGTGCGCCTGCAGCGGGGCGCCCTCTTCGTAGGTCGGCGCGGGGATGTGCTGGAGGATCGTGGCGAACAGCGCCTCGAGGCTCTCACCGTCGGGCAGTTCGCCATCGGCGGGCTGGGCGAGCGAGGCCCGGCGTGCCTTGCCGGAGGCGTAGACGACGGGAAGGTTGAGGATCGCGTCGAGGTCGAGGTCGGGCACGTCCTCCGCGATGTCGGAGGCGAGGCCGAGCAGCAGGTCGGTGGTTTCGGACACCACTTCCCCGATCCGTGCGTCCGGGCGGTCCACCTTGTTGACCACGAGGATCACCGGGAGCTTCGCCGCGAGCGCTTTCCCGAGCACGAACCGGGTTTGTGGGAGTGGCCCTTCGGAGGAGTCGACGAGGAGCACCACGCCGTCGACCATGGAAAGCCCGCGCTCGACCTCGCCCCCGAAGTCCGCGTGGCCGGGGGTGTCGATGACGTTGATCGTCACCCCGTTGGGCGCAGAGGGCCCACGGTAGTCGACCGCGGTGTTCTTCGCGAGGATGGTGATGCCCTTCTCGCGTTCCAGTTCGCCGGAATCCATCGCGCGGTCATCGACGGCTTTGTGTTCCCCGAACGCACCGGATTCCCACAGCATCGCATCCACCATGGTCGTCTTACCGTGGTCAACATGGGCGATAATCGCAATGTTGCGCAGGTCAGTGCGTTGAGTCATCGAGGTTCCGTTCTTGGGTGAAGGCACTGCGGGCGGACGTGGTGTCGTTGCACCCGCGCGTGAGCGCGCAGAAAATCGCGCCCGGTCAATGATACGGCACCTCCCGCACCGGGCGGTGTAACCTACGTTGCACCGCCCGGGTCAGCGGGCGGACTCGGCCGCTTCGGCCAGGAGCCGGTCGCGGGTCGTGCGGCGCTGCTCTTGCTCGTCGGGGTCCGGCACGGGGACCGCCGCGATGAGCCGCTGGGTGTAGGGGTCCTTCGGGTTGCTCACGATCTGGGCGGAGGTTCCGATCTCCACGAGATCCCCTTCGCTCATGACGGCGATCCGGTCCGATAGCATCTCCACCACGGCGAGGTCGTGGGAGATGAACAGGCACGCGAACCCGTGCTCCTGCTGGAGCTCCTGGAATAGCTCCAGGACCCTGGCCTGGACCGATACGTCGAGGGCGGAGGTCGGCTCGTCGGCGACGAGTAGTTGCGGTTCCAGGCTGAGCGAGCGGGCGATGCCGACGCGCTGGCGCTGCCCACCGGAGAGTTCGTGCGGGTACCGGTTGCGCATCGAGCGGGGCAGCTCCACCTGATCAAGGAGCTCCTCCACGCGCGCGGAGAGCGCCCGGCCCGTGAGCCCCTGGTGCAGATACATCGGTTCCCCGATCGATTCCCCGATCGGGAGGCGGGGGTTGAGTGAGGACCCCGGGTCCTGGAACACGATGCCGACTTTGGAGCGCAGCGGTTTGAGGTGCTTGTTCTTCGCGCCGACCATATTCACACCGGCGACCTCCAGGGTCCCCGAATGCACGGGGAGCAAACCGACGACGGCGCGGCCGACGGTGGTCTTTCCGGATCCCGATTCACCGACGAGCCCGACGACCTCACCCGGAGCGATCTCGAGGGTGAAATCCTTGACGGCGCGGAAGGCTGGGGTGCGCCCCCGTTTGGGGTATTCGAGCACCATGTTCTGGGCGCGCATGATCGGCGGGGCCGCATCGTCGGGGGTCTGCTCAGACGGTTCGTGTGCGGGCTCGCGCACCTCCGCGGTCTTCGAACCTAGGTGCGGCACCGCGGCGAGCAGTTCCTGGGTGTATTCGTGCTGTGGGTTGTTGAAGATTTCGTGGGCGTTGCCGCGTTCAACGATGCGCCCGTTGCGCATGACGATGATGCGGTCGGCCATGTCCGCGACCACACCCATGTCGTGGGTGATGAGCACGATCCCGGAATCGATCCGGTTGCGCAGGTCGCGCATGAGTTTAAGGATCTCTGCCTGGACCGTGACGTCCAACGCCGTCGTCGGTTCGTCGGCGACGAGCAGTTTCGGATCGCAGGAGAGTGACTGGGCGATCATCGCCCGCTGTCGCTGGCCCCCGGAGAGTTGGTGGGGGTAGGAATGGAACCGAGTTTCCGGATCGGGCATCTCAACCAGACGGAGCAGCTCGATGGCCCGCTGCTTCGCTTCGGCCGGGCCCATATCGTTGTGGATCCGGAGGGTCTCCACGATCTGGAATCCGATGGTGTACACGGGGTTGAGGGCGGTCATCGGTTCTTGGAAGATGACCGCGATCTCGTTCCCCCGCACGCGCCGGAGTTCCCCGGGTGACATCGCGAGCAGGTTCTTGCCGTGCAACTTCGCCGATCCAAGGGCGCGCCCGTTCGGTGGGAGCAGGCCGAGGAGCGAGAGTGAGCTCTGGGTCTTCCCCGAACCGGATTCGCCGACGATCGCGAGCACCTCGCCGGGGTGGACGTCATAGGAGATATCGACCGCAGCCGGGATCCAGCCGTCCTCGACAAAGAAGTCGACCTTGAGGTCCCGGACGGTGAGGATCGGTTCCCCGCGGTCCAGGGCGGGGGGCGCGGTGCTGTCGGTGGTGCTCACTCGGCGTTCCCTTTCTGGTGGCGCTTCTGTGTTGGTGAGACGATACTCCCATGGGTGATACGCATCTGTTCAAAACCGCATTCTCTAAGTACTTCCCAGCGGTGTTCGCGGGGGTGGTGCTGCTCGCCTCGATCGTCATCGTCGCCGACGACGTGCGCGAGCTCAACCGGTCCGTGCCGTTCCTGCTGGCAGCGGCGCTCCTCGTATGGATCGTGTTCGGCTACCCGCGGGTAGAGGTGTCCGACGGCGGCATCACCCTGGTCAACGTCGTACGCACCGTGCATGTGCCCTGGCCGTGCTTCACCGGCGCGGACGCGCGCTGGAATCTGCGCATCGACACGAGGTCCGGTTCCTATACCTCGTGGGCGTTGCCTGCCGGCAGCGGTACCGCCCGCCGGTTGCCGAACCGGCGGGAGGAGTCGTCGATGACCCTGCGCCAACTTCGCGGCAACACCGCGGAGGCTGCGGCGGTGATCATCGGCGAACGGGTCACCGCGCTCACCGAGGCGGGTCACCTCGGCTCCCCCACACTCGGGGACGTCGAGGTGGATGTCTCGATCAACCCGGCCGCGGTGATCTCGGCCGCGGCCGTTGCCGCGTGCGTGGTCATCGCGCTCGTATAGCGGCCCGGGAGCGGAGGTTCTCATCGCGTTCACCTGGTCGTCGTGCCCAGGGTGTGCTGCGCCCGGGCATCCGCTCGGCGCATCGCCCGGATCGAGGGAAGCCGTTTCTGGCGGGGGTCGAACGCGTCCCGCAGGCCGTCGCCGACGAAGTTGACGCTCAGGGCGATGACGATGATGAACAGCCCCGGCCACCAGAACAGCCACGGCCGGGTGTTGAACGCCCCCTGGTACTGGGAGATCATCGTGCCGAGGGAGACGTTCGGCGCTTGGATCCCGAACTCGAGGTAACTCAGCGAGGTTTCCAGCAGGATCGCCGTGCTCATCAGCAGGGTGACGGCGACGATGATCACGCCCATCGCGTTGGGCAGGATGTGCTTGAAGATGATCCGGCGGTTGGAGGCTCCGGCCACGCGCGCCGCATCGACGAACTCTCGTTCCCGCAGGGACAAGAAATCGCCGCGCACGAGCCGGGCGAGGGGTGGCCAGGAGATCAGCCCCAGCGCGATCCCCAGTGGGATCGGCGCCGCGGAGCCGAACTTCTTGCCCAATAGGGCGCCGATGACGATCACCGGCATCGTGATGATGAGGTCGGTGAACCGCATGAGGACCGTATCGGTGTAGCCACGGAAGAAGCCCGATAGCGCGCCGATGAGAGTTCCCAGGACGGTGGCGACGAGGCCGATGACGAACATGACGATGAGGGAGGACTGCGCCCCCTTCATCGTGCGGGCGAAGGTGTCGCGCCCGATCTCGTCCTGCCCGAAGGGGTGCTCGCCGATCTGGAACGATCCGCTCCAGGGCATCACCAGGGTCGGGCGCCCGCCGTTGACGAGTTCGAGGTTCTGGTTCGGGCCGTATTTCCACCAGCCGGGGATCGGCCCCACCCCGATGGAGGTGCAGGCGAGCAGGATGACGACGATGAGCGCCCCGAGCCCGATCATCGCGCCTTTGTGGCGGAAGAACCGTGCCCGGACGATCTGCCCTTGGGATTTGCCTTCCGTTTCACGCATTTCGATGGCGCCTTCGCCACCGGTGGGCTCCAGTTCAGAGAATTGCGAGGTCATGCGTTCACCCGAATCCGTGGGTCAAGAGCTGCGTAGATGAGGTCCGCAACAATGTTGGCGATGATGGCGAGGAACGCCACGATGATGAGGTAGGCCATGATCGGATTGATCTCGGCATTATCAATTCCCCGAATGAACATCTGCCCCATCCCGGGCCGGGAGAAGATCTCCTCGGTGATGAGCGCTCCGCCGACGAGGGTGATGATGTCCAGCGGGACGATCGTCGCCAGCGGAATGAGGGAGTTGCGGAACCCGTGACGCATCACGACCGTCCGCTCGCTCAGTCCTTTCGCGCGGGCGGTGCGGATGTAATCCTGGTTCATCACCTCGAGCATCGACCCCCGGGAGTAGCGGGTGTAGCCGGCGAAAGAGATGAGCATGAGCGCCACCGTGGGCAGGATCAAGTGCATCGCCTGGTCGAGCGCGACCACCCAGAAGTTCCCTCCCAGGTTCGGGGTGATGTCACCGAGGGTGGGAACGGGACGACCGTTGATCGCGGGGGCCTGGTAGTAGGCACCCCAGTAACTCAAGACCTTGTCGGCAAAGATGAGGAAGGAGACCCCGAGCGCGGTGAGCGCACCGGTGCGTGCGGATTGGCGCCAGTCCGGCCCCCACCATGCGAGGCCGATGAGCGCGCCGACGACCATGGCCAGCAGCCCGCCGGCGAGCGCGAGTGGGTAGTTCATGTTCGGAGTGAGCGCCGTGAATACGCTCTGGATCGGGTAGTAGATCGCGATCCCGACGGCGGCGACCGTGAGGGCGGTGCCCAGGGAACGCCGGTTATTCAGCCCTGTGGAGAGCATCGTGACCGCGAAGGCGATGACGATCGAGGTGACCACGAGGAGGGGCAGACCGACGTTGGGCTGGGACCACCAGTTCTCCCCGTTGTAGATAGGGGCCTGCAGGTACAGCAGTACCCCGCACACGGCGAGCAGCGCGAGGGCCCCGTGCACGAGTCTCCGTCGAAGCGATCCGCCGATCGCCATCGTCCACACGACTGCGGAGATGAGGCCGACGAGCACGACGATGATGATGGGGAAACTCGGGTTGGCGAGGAAGTTGTTGAACCCGATCGCCATCCACTGCTTGAGCAGCACCGCCACCCAGAACGAGGGCAGGGAGTACATGAGGAAGGAGAAGAATGTGATGAGGTAGTCGAAGCTCGTGTACTGGCGCAGCGCGGAGGCGATCCCGACGGCTACGCCGAGAACGATCGACAGCACCGTCGCTGCAGAAACGAGCTGCAGGGTGGAGATGATCGCGGAGCGGGTCATGCTCAGAACTGAGCGGTTGGTCTGCCACGCGGTGCCGAGGTCACCTTGGACGAAAGCGGTGAGCCAATCCCAATACCGGGATACCCAGGGCTTATCCAGTTCGAGCGCTGCGATGCGCTCGGCGATCCTGAGTTCCTTATCCGGATCCGTACTCTGATAGAGATCGTCGAGCGGATCGATGACCCAGTTCACCATTCCGTACATGATGAACGAGGCGAGTAGGAGCACCCCCAAACCGATGAGGATGCGTCGTATCACGAAAGCCCACATTGGCGTATTCCTCGCTTAAGCCCAGGCATCTTTGGAAGAACCTGCCCCGTGGGCCGGTTCTTCACACGACCGTAGCTAAATTCTGTCCAGCGCGGACCCCGTTCGGCCCGCAGGTCGGCACGAGGGGCGCCGCAAGCGACGCCCCTCGTGGTTCACGAACCTAGCGGTTCGCCCCGGGGTTTAGCCCTCGTAGGTCCAGTTCCAGAATCCGTGGAAGATGGTCGGGCTGATGGAGATCTCGTCCACGCCTTGCAACGAGTTGTTGTAGGCGCTGACGGCGGGGAACTGCCACAGCGTGAGGCCGAACGCGTCGTCGACGAGTTGTGTTTCGATCTTCGTCAACAGTTCTTGCTGTTCGTCCTCTTCCGTCGACACCTGGAGCTCGTCGTACCAACCGTCGACGTCCTCGTTGCTGTAACCGCCGTGGTTGTTCAGGCCGCCGGTGCGGTAGGTCGCATCCGATTCCGTCACTGCGGTGGAGGTGGACTGCCAGGCGAACAGCGAGGCGTCGTAGGTCGAGTTGTCGGCGATCAACGTTCCCCACTCCGAGTCGGAGGAGTTGATGAGGTTGAACAAGTCGTCCTGGCCGACCGATTCGGCGATGAGGGAGTACTGGTTCTCTCGGCGTTCGTTGCCCTTGGCGAACATGAGACGCACGTCGATCGGCGTCTCCACGCCCACCTCGTCCAGTAGCGCCTTCGCGCCCTCGAGGTCGACCTCGTCGTATTCGGACATCCCGTTCGCCGCGACCATGTCGTCGTACATCGGCGAGCCGGGGATGACGGTGTAGGAGTTGCGGATGTGCCCGTCGGGGTTGAGCGGGAGAACAAGCTTCTCCACGATCTCCTCGCGGGGGATGAGCTTGAGGAACGCCTGGCGGACCTTGAGCGCGGCCTCTTCATCGCCGTCGTAGGTTGCCGGGTCGAAGGGACCGCCGTTGTCGAACGCGAGATCGATGTGCTCGTAGGTGCCTTCTTCGCCCGTGTTGACGGTGTAATCGTCACCGAGCTGCTCGAGACTGGTGAGAATATCCGCGGTGGCTTGGGGGCCGATCAGGTCGATATCCCCGTTTTCCAGAGCCTGCACGTGAGCCTCGGGGCTTTCGGAGTATTGGATGGTGACCTTGTCGATGGTGACCTCGTGGTCCCCCTTGTAATCCGGGTTCTTCTCCAGCGTGACGTACTGGTCCTCCCGTAGCTCGGTGAGGAGGTACGGGCCGGAGGACAGGTAGAGGGACTCGTCCTCGGGCAGGGAGGATTCGAATTGGAATCCCTCGTTCCAGAACTCCGACAGAGCGCTCAGGGCGTCCTCATCTTCGTCCTGGAACGCATCGATGACGGCGTCCTTCGCCTCCTGGGCATCAGAGATGTTCAGGGCGTTCATCGCCACGACGTGGGCCGGAACCCCGACCCCCATGTTGACTTCCCAGTCACCGAACGGCTGGGTGTAGGTGAACGTGACCGACTTGCCGTCGTCAGAAATCTCCGGGAACTCTTCGATGAGGCTGACCGACGCGCTCGTGGCGTTGAAGAAGACGCCGGCTTCGACTTCTTCTTCGTTCGTCACTTCGAAGTCTTCGTCGTACTCGGCCTCGACGGTGTTGAAGCGCTGGTTCTTCGCGCCCCAGTACATCACGAGGTCAGCAGCGTCGACGGGGGTGCCGTCGGACCATTCGGCGGTGTCGGCGAAGGTGTACTTCACCTGCAGCGGATCGTCGCTGATCTTCTCGTACGTGCCGAACGAGTCATCCTGCTGCAGTTCGAGATCGGCGTCGTAGTAGTTGAATCCGGATCTGATCATGTACAGCACCACGGCGTTCGCGGTGGCGTTCCCCGTCAACGAATCGTCGTTGTACTCGAAGAACGGTTGGTTCCACCCGACCGTGAGGGCCTGATCCTGGCTGATGCCGGAATCATCCTCAATACCCGAATCGTCCGTGTCCCCCGCGTCTGGGTCAGCAGGGTCGGCACCGCCCCCGTCGCCGCATGCGGCAAGCACAAGCGAACCCGCGGCGAGCATAGCTGCGGCAGCAGTAAAGCGCCTAATCTTCAATGTTCCTCCTATGGAAGTTCGGAGCGCCTGACCCGTGGAGCCGTTCTTCTGTGTTGAACGATTCACGGCAGGCCTCCGCCGTGCAGGTTTCGAGCATAAACAACATCGGAGGCCGCCTGCACGCTCTCGCGGGGCGCCATGTCGATTGTTATCGAAGTGATACGAATGTGCCGGACGGCCATCCCTTCGGGGATATCGTTGCGGCATGCAACTGTTAGAGAACCTCCACCCGCTCGCCCCGCTCCTGGGCACGTGGTCCGGGCCGGGATCTGGCGCCTATCCGACGATTTCCTCCTTCACCTACACCGAGGAGCTCACGTTCACGGACGTGGGCAAGCCGTTCCTCGCCTATGCCCAGCGAACCTGGTCTCCCGACGGCGCGCCGATGCACTCCGAATCAGGGTTCCTCCGCATGCCGGCCCCGGGCACAGTCGAAATGACCCTGGCGCAACCCACGGGGCAGACGGAGCTGCTTGAGGGCACCTGGGAGGAGATCGATACCGGCTTCCGGATCAGCCTGCGGGGGCGGGTGATGAACTCCGCCTCCGCTAAGACCGTGGACGCCACGGAACGAGAGTACGTGTTCTCCGCGGCACCGGGGGAAGTGCTCAGCACGAGTTTCGCGATGGCAGCCGTGGGTGAGCCGATGACCCACCACCTCGCCTCGGAGCTGCGCGCCACCTGAGCCGCCGGGCGGCTACGCCCAGATGTCGAGCTTCGCCCCCGGGATCGCGTCGAGGAGATCGCGAGTGTAATCCTGTTGCGGATTGCCGAAAACCTCATCCGTCGTGGCGGCCTCGACGATCCGGCCGTCCTTCATCACGCACACCTCGTCGGCGATCTGGCGCACAACGGCGAGGTCGTGAGTGATGAACAGGTAGCTCAGGCCCAAGTCCGATTGCAGCTCCCCGAGCAGATCCAGGATCTGCGCCTGGACGAGTACGTCGAGCGCGGAGACCGCCTCATCGCATACGACTACCTCGGGCTCGAGCGCGAGTGCCCGGGCGATGGCGATCCGCTGGCGTTGGCCACCGGAGAGTTCGTTCGGGTAGCGGCGCATCGCCGCGGCGGGCATCGCGACCATGTCGAGGAGTTCCCGCACCCGCTTCTCGCGGGTCTTCTGGTTGCCGATCCCGTGTGTGCGCAGCGGTTCCTCGATCGTTCGGTAGATGGAGTACATCGGGTCCAGCGAGCCGTACGGGTTCTGGAAGATCGGTTGCACTCGGCGGCGGAACTTGAATAGCTGCGCCGGGGTGAGCGTGGCCATGTCCGTGCCGTCGAAAAACACCCTGCCCGCGGTGGGTTCGAGCAGGTTGAGGATCATGTTTGCGACGGTGGATTTACCTGAGCCGGACTCCCCCACGACCGCCATCGTCGTGCCGCGGCGAACCGCGAAACTCACGTCGTCAACCGCTTTGAAGGTGGTCTTGCTCCGCGGGCCTGGGCCGCGCAGGATGAATTCCTTCGTGAGGTTTTCCACCTCGACGACGTCATCCGTGGCCACCTCCCCTTCCCCGGCGGTCGGGGCGAGCAGTTCCTCGGCCTCCTCACCGCGTTCCCGGGCGCTCTCGATGCGCCGCGAGGTCAGTGACGGCGCGGACTCCACGAGCCTTTTCGTGTACGGGTGGTGGGGGTCGGCGAGGATCTGCTTCGCGGGCCCGGATTCGACGATCCTCCCCTGGTACATCACCACGAGGTGCTCCGCCCGCTCCGCGGCGAGCCCCAGGTCGTGGGTGATGAACAGGACCGCGACGCCCTGCTCACGGGTGAGGGTGTCCATGTGGTCGAGGATCGTGCGCTGCACGGTGACATCGAGGGCGGAGGTGAGTTCGTCCGCGATGAGCAGCTTCGGCTGCGAGGACAGGCCGATGGCGATGAGCGCACGCTGACGCATCCCGCCGGAGAATTCGTGCGGATACTGCTTCGCGCGCCGCCCCGCGTCGGGCAGGCCGGCCTCCGCGAGGATCTCCGGGACCATCTCCTTGGCCTTCTTGCCCTTCGCGATCCCGTTCGCCTCGAGCGCTTCCTTGACCTGGTAGCCGATCTTCCACACGGGGTTGAGGTTCGACATCGGGTCCTGAGGAACGAGCCCGATCTGCTTACCACGCAGGGCCTCTGCCCGTTTCCTCGAGGGGCGGGTGATGTCCTCGCCGTCAAAGAAGATCTTCCCGCCGGTCACCTTGCCGGTGCCGGGCAGGAGGTTGATCACCGCGTGCGCCGTCGTCGATTTTCCCGATCCGGATTCGCCGACGATCGCGACGCTCTGCCCGGGATAGACGGTGAGGCTCGCGCCGCGCACCGCGGGAATCTCACCCGCCGCGGTCGTGAAGGAGACCTCCAGGTCGGTCACCTCGAGCAGGGGCGTTTCGTTGTGAGGAGTCGTCATGTCAGTCACCGTTTCCGAGCCTTCGGGTCAAGCGCGTCGCGGACGACGTCCCCCATCATGATGAAGCTCAGCACGGTCAGCGCGAGCGCACCTGCGGGGTAGAACAACACGGCCGGGTCGGTACGCAAGGAGTTCTGAGCCTTGGAGATGTCCCCGCCCCAGGAGACCACGGACGGGGGAAGCCCGATGCCCAGGAAGGACAGGGTGGCTTCGGCGACGATGAAGACACCGAGGGAGACCGTCGCCGTGACGATGATCGGGGCGGCGGAGTTGGGCATGATGTGCCGGATCAAGGTCCGGATCGGCGAAACCCCGAGCGCCTTGGAGGCAGTGACGAAATCGGAGTTCTTCACACTCATCACGGTCCCGCGGGTGATCCGGGCGATCTGCGGCCAGCCGAAGACGGCGAGGACCGCAACGACGGTGATGATTCCGCGGTTCTTCTGGAACACCTGCATGATCACGATCGCGGCGAGGACCAGCGGAATCGCGAAGAAGACGTCGGTGAACCGGGAGAGGACCGCATCGAGCCAACCGCCGAAGAAGCCGGCGATGGCCCCGATGATCGAACCGATGATGACGACGAAGAGCGTGGTGAGCACGCCGACCGCGACGGAAGCGCGAGCGCCGTAGATGACGCGGGAGTAGATGTCGCACCCCTGCCGGTCGAATCCGAAGGCGTGCCCCGGGGCAGGTTCGCCGACGCTGTTCTTCAGTTCACAAAAGCGCGGGTCGACGCTCGTGAACATGCTCGGGAAGAGCGCGACGACGATGACGAGCAGGATGAGCACGGACGCGATCCAGAACAGTGGGCGCCGGCGAACGTTGTGCCACGCGTCCTTCCACATGGAGGCCGGCGGGGCTTGTTCGTCGACCGAGTCCACGACTCCCAGCGCGATGTCCTGGGGGTCGGCGAAGAAGTGTTCTTGGCCCAGCCGGGCGTTTGCGGGGGTCTCAGGCATAGCGAATCCTCGGGTCCAAAGCCGCGTACAACAGGTCCACGAGCAGGTTGGCAGTGATATACACGACGACGAGCAGCGTGGTCAATGAGACGACGGTGGGCGCCTCTCCTCGCTGGATCGCCTGGTACAGGCTGCCACCCACACCGTTGATGTTGAAGATTCCTTCGGTGACGATCGCACCACCCATGAGGGAGCCGAGATCCGCACCGAGGAAGGTCACCACCGGGATGAGGGAGTTACGAAGGACGTGCGCGGTGATCACTCGCCGGCGCGGAAGGCCCTTGGCGGAGGCGGTGCGCACGTAGTCGGCGGTGAGGTTCTCCGCGACCGAAGTGCGGGTGAGGCGTAGGACGTAGGCGAACGAGACCGCTCCGAGCACGATGGCGGGCATGAGCAGGGTCATGAAGCTCACGTTCGACCCCACCGTGGTGGGCAGCCAGCCGAGTTTCACCCCGATGAAGTACTGCATCACGAAACCGATGACGAACGTCGGAACAGCAATGACCAGGAGGCTGACCACGAGGACGGTCGCGTCGAAGAGTCTCCCCTTGCGCAGGCCCGCGATGAGGCCGAACACGATACCCAGTACCGCCTCGAAGACGATGGCCATCCCGGCGAGCTTCGCCGTCGTGGGGAACGCTGCCCGGACGACGTCCATCACCGGCCGTCCGGAGAAGGACGTGCCGAAATCGAGGGTGAAGATTCCTTTGAGGTACAGCAGGTACTGCACGATGAATGGCTTATCGAGGTTGAAGTCCGCGCGCAGCCGGTTCGCCGCCGCCTCGCTCATTCCCCGTTCCCCACCCAGGGCGATGATGGGATCGCCGGGTAGCGAGAAAACCATGAAGTAGATGAGCAGGGTCGCCCCGATGAAAACGGGGACCATCTGCAAGAGCCTGCGACCGATATACCAGGCCATCAGGTCTCCTCCTTGTCGACGTTATTTCTAGCGAACTCTACCGCTAACTGCCCGGCGCGTTCGAATAACGGGATTCGCGCTGCGAGCGCCGCAGACCCGGCTCGCTCGGTTGTTCTCGGGCAATAAAAGGTGGGGTGCGCTCATGCGTGCACCCCACCTCTTACTCAGTCACGAGGGGTTAGCCCTCTTTGGTGATCAGGTGGTACACCGGCACCGAGTTCCAGCCGAACTCCACGTTTTCCACGTTGTTCGACCAGCCACCGGTCGCGGTGGCGTACCACAGCGGGATCGCGGGGAGGTCCTTGAAGAGCTCCTCCTGGGCCTGCGAGAACTTCTCGATGGCGGCGTCCTCGTCGTCGACTACGAGGGCGTTGCCTTCCTTCACCAGTTGGTCGAAGGTTTCATTCGAGTAGTCCCCATCGTTCGAGCCTGCCCCGGTCGCGTACAGCGGGCCGAGGAAGTTCGACATCGACGGGTAGTCCGCCTGCCAGCCGGTGCGGAAGGCACCGTCGATCGTGCGCTCGGTGATGTCGGTGCGCAGTTCGTTGAACCCGGGGTAGGACTTGCCTTCGGCTTCGATGTCCAGGGTGTTCCGGATCGAGTTGGTCACCGCTTCGACCCAGGCGTCGTGCCCACCATCGGCGTTGTAGCCGATCGTGAAGGTGTCCTCGTAGGGGCTGATCTCGTCAGCCTCATCCCACAGTTCCTTCGCCTTCTCCGGGTCGTAGTCGAGCACCTCGTTGCCCGGGATGTCCTCGGAGAACCCGGCGACCACCGGGGAGGTGAAGTCGTGGGCCGGTTCGCGGGTGCCTTCGAAGATCGTGTCGGTGATCTCTTCACGGTTGATCGCCTGAGAGATCGCCGCGCGGCGCAGGCGCCCTTCTTCATCCATGCCGAAGTGGTCGAGGTCGACCGACATCGTGAAGGACTGGAAGATCGCCGCACCCTGGCTCACCCAGCGGTCCTCGAGCTCGTCCTGATAGGTCGCGAAGGCGCTGTCGGGAATCGCATCGAGCACGTCGAGCTGGTCGGAGAGCAGGTCGTTGTAGGCCGAATCCAAGGTCTCGTAGAAGGAGATCGTGACCCCGCCGTTCTGTGCCTGGCGCACGCCGTCGTAGTCGGGGTTCGGCACGAGGTCGATCTGCACGTCGTGCTGCCACGCGTCGTCGCCGTCGAGCATGTACGGGCCGTTCCCGATGGGGTTCTGGCCGAACGCGTCGATGTCGTCGAACGCGGAGGCGGGCAGCGGGTAGTACGCCGAGTAACCCAGGCGCAGCGGGAAGTCCGGCTGCTCTTCGGTGAGGGTGACCTCGAACGTGTGGTCGTCGATGACCTCGAGACCAGTGAGTTCGGATTCCTCCTCCTCGTCGAAGCCTTCGATGGCTTCGAAGAAGTAGGAGTTCAGCCGGTATGCGCCGTCCTTCCACGCGTTCACGAAGGATTCTGCGTCCACCGGGTCACCGTTGGTGAACTCCCAGCCGTCCTCGATCGTGATGGTCCAGGTGAGGTCGTCATCGGACTCGAAGTCCTCCGCGATCTCGTTGACGGTCTCCCCGTCCGGTTCGTAGGAAACGAGCCCGGCGAAGATGAGGTCGAGGATCTTCCCGCCACCGACCTCGTTCGTGTCTGCGGGGATGAGGGCGTTCTGCGGCTCAGTGCCGTTCACGGTGATGATGCCTTCCGAGCCTTCACCACCGGCCGCGCCGGTTTCCGTGCCGCCGTTGTCGTTACCGCCGTTGTCGTTGCCGCCGCCGCACGCTGAAAGGACCAGCGCGCTCGCCGCGAGACCAGCAACCAGTGCGGATCGTTTGAGTCTCAAAGGTGCTCCTGTAGGAAAGTTAACGAAGAGATGCTCGGGGTGCCGGTTTGCGGCACGTCAGAACAGTCAAGACTAACCACAACACCCGCTCATTTTACAATCGGGAAGAGGCGACGTTATTAAGTTGTGACCGGTCAAGTGTAGCAGCTCCGAGCCGGCTTGTATAGGTCTTGACTTGTTCTTGTACCAGCGTTTGCGTTGGCCCATCGCGTTTGCCGAGACGACGACATCCACGACTTCATCGCCCGGCCGCTTCTCGGCTCCGTGGCCCAGAGGCGCGTGCGTCCAACAACCACGCCGCGAAGGAGATCCGCGAACCCATCGGCCACGGCGTGCCGCGCTGGTCTCGTACTAAGCGTTCGAGCCCTCGGGCGTTCCCTCATCGGCGCCCGAGAATTCGACGGTGGCTTCCAGGTCGTCCCATTCGTGCTCCGGAGCGGAGTTTCCGGCACCGACCACGACCTTGGGCTCGATCACCACGGTGAGGGTGTCGACGTCCACCGGAATGTGGAACACGACGTTGTCGCTGAATTTGGTGCCGACGCTGATGTTGCTCTGCGGGTGCACGACGTCGCCGTCGGGAAGCTCGACGTACATCGTGGATTCGTCAAAGGTGGTCGCTGAGACCTTACGCCAGTCGACCTCCACCGAAAGGTACATCTTCCCCTCCGGCGCCCAGCCATCGCCGTCGTCGCTCCGGTCAAGCCACGGCGCGGTGAATGCCGAGGTCACCTCGCCCATCACGCGGTCGTCGCCGCTCGCCCACCCGGGGAAGGACTCGTCGATGTGATCGGCGTCGGTCACCTCGGCGGTGATTCCCGCGGATTCGTACACGCTCGGTACGTCGCTGCTGACCCGTGAACCATCGATGAGGCTCAGGCTTTGGAACTTCTCCTGGGTTTCGATCTCGAGCAGGGCGTCTCCCGGCTCGGCGGTCTCGGGAAGGCTGACGAGCAGAGTTCCCTGGTGGCGGGTGCCGTCATCGGTGTTGAGAACGCGCCCCTCTTCGCTCGCCTCGACGACGAGGTGGCCCTCGGTCTGGGGGATCTCCCCACGGGGTTCCCACTGCGGGTCGCTACTGGTGAATTTGGCGAGGAAGAAGGTCTCCCCCTCGGCGGCGGCGACCGTCTCGATCTCCTCGACCCCCTCCTCGGCCGTGGGAGCATCGCCGGTGATCTCTTCGTATACATTCGGGGTGATGACGTCGGCCGTCGCGACGTCGGTGATGTGCAGGTCCACGCCCGGCGCTAGTAGGAAGGAATCGGGATCCTCGACCGTTTGGAATTCGGCCTCGACCGTTTCCGATGTCATTCCCGCGATTCCCGAATCGGCTATTGCGTCCGCCGCAGCAGCCGCCTCGCCGCCGGTGCTGTCATCACCTGCGTCGCTCGCCCCGTCCGATCCACTCGCACCACCAGACCCGCATGCGGCGAGCGAGCTGGCGAGGAGTCCAGCGAGGAAAGGGTATTTTAACCGGGTAATGCGGCGCATCTTCTCTACGTTCAGTTGGAGGGGTGCTGACGGCGCTCCAAGTTACCAGTGCCTGCACGCGCCCCACTCCGCGAGGCCGCGACGAGCCGTGCGAGCTTTCCCGCGAGTGGATGCGTAAGACTCGCATTCCCGTGGCCACCCGCGATGTGGGCCGTGCCACACCAGATGCGGGGCGGGCGCGCTGCTTCTCCCCTCCCCACGGGCCGAGAACTGCCTTAGGTTGTCGATCGCGCAGAATTGGCAGCATAAGACCGTTCTGGGCAGCTAGATGTTGTCCGCGCCGGTGTCGATCGCTTCCTGAGCCGCCCCTTCTTCGGCGATGTCTGCCGCGTCGGGCCAGACCCAGTTGCGCACGTCGTCGATGTCATTGCCGTAGGTGTACGCGTGCATCCGCGCGTCGAGACGTTTATCCATCATCTCTTGGCGAAGACCGGCGTATCCGGCGCCGAGCCTTGGCACGCGGTCGATGACGTCGGCGACGAGGTGGTAGCGGTCGAGGTCGTTCCTCATCACCATGTCGAAGGGCGTTGTCGTCGTGCCTTCCTCCTTGTAGCCCCGCACGTGGAGGTTGCCGTGGCCGTTGCGGCGGTAGGTGAGGCGGTGAATGAGCCATGGATAGCCGTGGTAGGCGAAGATGATCGGGCGGTTCGCGGTGAAGATTCCGTCGAAGTCCCGGTGCGAGAGCCCGTGGGGGTGCTCCCGGTCATCTTGCATCCGCATGAGGTCGACGACGTTGACCACTCGGACTTTCAGGTCCGGGATGCGCGTGCGCAGGATCGACGCGGCAGCGAGCACCTCGACCGTCGGGATGTCGCCCGCGCAACCGAGGACGACGTCGGGCTCTTCTCCCTCGACCTCCGTGCCCGCCCACGGCCAGATCCCGACCCCCCGCGTGCAGTGGCGGACCGCCTCCTCCATCGTCAACCAGTTGGGGTTGGGTTGCTTCCCGCACACGACGACGTTGACGTACTGGGTGGAGCGCAGGCAGTGGTCGAACGTCGAAAGGAGCGTGTTGGCATCGGGCGGCAGGTACACGCGCACGACCTCCGCCTTCTTATTGACGACGTGGTCGATGAAACCAGGATCTTGGTGGGAGAACCCGTTGTGGTCCTGGCGCCACACGTGTGAGGACAGCAGGTAGTTCAAGCTCGCGATCGGCGCGCGCCATTCGAGCTCGTTGGTGACCTTGAGCCACTTCGCGTGCTGGTTGAACATCGAGTCGACGATGTGAATGAATGCCTCGTAGGAATTCATCACCCCGTGCCGGCCCGTGAGCAGGTAGCCCTCGAGCCAGCCCTGGCATTGGTGTTCACTCAACACTTCAAGGACTTGCCCCGCCCGGGCCAGGTGCTGATCCACCTCAGGGGACTCGTATTCCGCCACCCACTGCTTATCGGTCACCTCGTACAGGTCTTGCAAGCGATTCGAAGCGGTTTCGTCAGGTCCGAAGACCCGGAAGATGTGCGGATTGGCCTCGGCGACGGCGGCGAACCACTCGCCCAGGACCTTCGTTGCCTCGGCGATCTTGCCGCCCGGTTGGGCGACCTCCACCCCGAAATCCCGAAAATCGGGCAGTTCCAGGGGCTTGCGCAGCAGACCGCCGTTCGCTGCGGGAAGCTCTCCCATCCTTAGCCCCTTCGGAGGGGCGAGTCCGGCGATATCAGGCGCAGGTGCGCCGGTGTCATCGAAGAGTTCCCCGGGGTCGTAGGAGGTGAGCCAATCGCGCAACTGCGCTAAATGTTCCGGGGTGTCGCGGGCGCTTGCGAGGGGCACCTGGTGGCTGCGCCAGCTCCCCTCCGTCTGCTGCCCGTCCACCTCCTTCGGACCGGTCCAGCCCTTGGGGGTGCGGAAGATGATCATCGGCCAGCGGGGGCGGGTGATTGCTCCGTGGCCAGTGGCGGCCTCCTCGGCAGCTCGACGGCGGATCTCGGCGATCTCGTCCATCACGTCATCGAGCAGCTGCGCGAACCGCCGGTGGTAAGAGATCGGATCCTCATCATCGAAGCCGGCGGTGAACACGTGCGGGTTATGGCCGTACCCGCGCATGAGATCAAGGAGTTCGGATTCGGGGATCCGCGCCAGCACGGTCGGGTTGGCGATCTTGTACCCGTTGAGGTGCAGCACCGGCAGTACCACCCCATCGCGCACGGGGTTGAGGAATTTATTGGAGTGCCACGAGGTTGCGAGCGGCCCCGTCTCCGCCTCGCCGTCTCCGATCACCGTGAATGCAAGGAGATCGGGATTATCGAAGACGGCGCCGTAGGCGTGCGAGAGCGAGTATCCCAGTTCACCGCCCTCGTTGATCGAGCCGGGGGTCTCCGGCGCGGCGTGCGAGGGGATCCCGCCCGGGAACGAGAACTGTTTGAAAAGCCGGCCCATCCCCGTCTCATCCAAGCCGATCCGGGGGTAGATATCGGTGTACGTACCCTCCAGATACGTGCTCGCAACCACTGCCGGTCCCCCATGCCCCGGCCCGGTGATGTAGAGCGTCTCCTGTAAGCGCTCGGAGATCACGCGGTTGATGTGCGCGTAGAGGAAGTTCAACCCCGGCGTTGTGCCCCAGTGCCCCAGCAGCCGAGGCTTGATGTGCTCGGGGCGCAGTTCCTCGCGAAGGAGCGGATTCGCCATGAGGTAGATCTGCCCTACGGCCAGATAGTTCGCTGCGCGCCACCAGCGGTGGATGCTCTTTAACGTATCGTCGCTGAGTTCGCCTTGGTTCGCTTGTGCACGGGTCGACCATGAGTGAGACATGCTCTCATCTCAGCATCAGTGCGGTGGGTTGTCAGGGGCTTGACGAGCCGAACCTTGCCGCCGACACTCCAATTCCTCGCCGTTTGACGGCGTTGAATATGTGCGGCACGCGCAGCGCTCACCCTTTCTTGACGACGCTGGATTTCAGTTTCAAACGCCCAAGCTCGGGCAATCGGGCGTCGATATCGTGGCCGTCTCCGGTGTCCTCGGTGAGCCGGATGTTGCGCACCTTCGTCCCCGCTTTGAGCGTCCCTCCGCCCCCGCCGGTGATCTTGACCGACTTCACCAAGGTGACGGTATCGCCGTCGGTGAGCGGGTTGCCGACGGCGTCACGGATCGCCTCGTCCTGGTCACGGGAGTCGACGGCCGGCGCGGCCTCGGCGGGTGCCCATTCATGGGCACACATCGGGCAGGTGAGCAGGGCGCCGGACTCGTAGGTGTATTCGCTTGAACACTCGGGACACGGCGGAAGCGTGAGTTCCTGGGTAGACATGTCTGCATCATCGCACGAGCCGCGAGGATCGGGGGATTTACAGCGCCTTGACCATGATCAGGCAGGGGGTCGCTTCGCCCCAGAGACCGGTTTCCTCCAGGGGAAGAAAACCCAGCTTCTGATAGAAGCGCCGCGTGCGGGCGTAACCCGGATCGGGATGCGAGGGCCCGAGGGTCTTCACCTGCATGAGGCGGACGCCGCGTTGGCGCGAGTGCGTTTCAATCGCATCGAACATGGCGGTTCCGATCCCCTGTCCGTGCAGTCGGCGGTCCGTCACCGTGAGATGGAGTTCTAGAACGTGCGGAAATTGTCGCTCCACTAGCGTCACACCGCAGACATTTCCGCCCTGATCGCGGACGGTCCACGTCTCGAGGCGCGTTGCTGCCTCGACATATTCCGCATTCGCTTCCGGGCGCCCGAACCATTCGGGAACGGTGGCTAGCAGCCGCGCGACGTCGGCAGGAACCTGCGTGTCCAACTCGGCTTTCCATTCGGTCATTCTGGGCTCATTCCATTCGCAGATCCCGGACGCAACCGGCGCGGTACGTCGCTCCCACCATGCCACCAACGGAACGGCCCGGGTGCGGGAACGGATGTGAAGAGGCCGTAAAGTGATGTCGTGACCAGATCCCTTCCCGCCGACTGGGCGCCGTGGCGCAGCGAATCGCCCCTCCACGGGGAACGGCCCGGCAAGCCAGATCTCGCCCACGCGATGGCTTCCGGCCACGGCCGTGAAGATGTGCTCCCCTACCCGAGCGACGCGAAATGCGCGGGCCTCCTGCGCCTGCTGGTCGTCGGCATCAACCCGAGCCCGTGGACGGCAGCTGTGAACGCGCCGTTCGCCCGGCCCGGCAACCGCTTCTGGGTATCGCTCGCCGCGGCGGGGATCCTCGACGCGACGATCGACGCCTCCCGCGGGCTCTCCCACGCAGATGAACGGCTCCTCGCTGAGCGGGGCATCGGGATCACCAACCTTGTCTCCCGGCCCACCGCGCGCGCCGATGAACTCTCCGCGGCGGAGCTCCGGGCCAGCGGGAGTGAACTCGTCACCCGGATCGCTGTGCTACGGCCAGTGGCGGTCGCGATCCTCGGCGTCACGGCGTTTCGCACGGCGTTCAACGCACCCCGGAGCGCACTCGGTCGGCAGTCTGCTGACACCGTTCCTCGCTGGCCTGAGGAAGTCCAGCTCTGGATACTGCCAAATCCGAGCGGTCTCAACGCACATGAGAACGTCACCTCCCTCGCTGAGAAATGGACGAACGTATGGGCCGCGAGCGCATCCTGACGCCGCTGCTACTCCTGCCCAAATGCTGCGGATATTTCTCCGAGGAGCGCACCAAACCCAACCTCCGGGCGAGTCGGGGCGACGTCGTACATGGCCGCGCCGAGATGCGCGACGATGCGCGTCTCTACCCCGGTTTCTTCCCGGACTTCTCTCCGTACGGCGTGATCGGGCGACTCGCCTGGTCCGATGCTTCCCGCCGGTACTTGTACACCTGTCATGTGTAGGGGCACGTCGTCGTGGGTGAGAACGAGGAGGCGGCCGTGAGCGACGACGTAGCCGGCCACCTTCTCAACCGTTCGCCGCCCGGACCCCTGGCGACCGTTCCTTCTCGTCACCGCGCACCGACTCGCAACTGCTTGCGATGACGCAACTGGTGCAGGGCCGCCCCATCGGCGACCTTCTCAAGCCTCTCCCCGCCGTCCGCACTCCAACCGTGGCGTTCGTAGAAACGGATCGCCCGCTCGTTCCCGCGCAGCACCCACAGGTAAGCCTCGGAGTATCCCGCGTGGCAGAGCTCGCTCTCCACGTGGACGATCAAAGCGTGCCCGATCCCGGTGGACCATTCGTCGGGGTGTATGTAGAGTCCCTTCAGCTCTCCGAGGTGCGCGTCCCCGTCATCTCTTCCCGCCCCGAACGTCGCCCAGCCGGCGATCTGTTCTCGCACCTCACCGACAACGATCCCGTACGGGGCGTTCTCGAGCAGCCCGCGCCACTGCTGTGCGCGCTGGCCAATGTCCAGATCGTCCAGCAGCACCTGGTCGATGAGACCCCGGTAAGCGACGCGCCACGCATCCACATGCACTCGCGCGATACCTGAGGCGTCCTCAGGCACGGCGGTACGGATCTGCACGTTCATGGAGCGATGCTACCGGCCCACGCGCTATCACTGCCGGATCGGCAGAGGAACGTGCTCGGGCCACGGATCCGTGCGCAGCCGGCTATACGTGTGGACGTCGATCCGCTCGCCATCGACGAGAAACTTCGCCCGCTCGGTGCCTTCCTTGACGAATCCCGCCGCGACCGCCACCGCTCCCGATTCCGGATTATTCACGCGGTGCCCGAGCTCCAGGCGAAACATGCCGCCCTCGCTCAGTGCCCAGTCGGCGACGGTTGCGGCCGCACTCTTCGTCCAACCTCGCCCGCGGGCGTCCCGGGCCATCCAGTAGAAGAACCATCCGTTGCGATTCTCCTCATCCACGGTGACGCCCACGAGCCCTACCAGCCGGTCGAGATCGGCTATCGCCCAGGACCGGTGCGGTCCTTCGGGATTGACGAGTGCCTGCACATATTGATTCGCATCTTCCTGACTCTTCACGTTTCCCTGCCGGACCATATCTGGACTGGAGATGAATGCCGCGAAGACGTCCTCAGCGTCGTCCTCACGGAGCCGCCGCAGCGCAACCGCCATCGTTCTCTTGGTTTCCTTTCCATCGTGCGATGCAACCGAGTTGCCGTGATGCTACCGAAACGAATCGCATGATCGGTACGAAGAATCCCCGTGTCATCGGCAGTAACCGGCATCAGTGCTCCACATGAAGCAGTGGTCACCGCGAACGCCGACGGTTGGAGGTGGGACTGGGGCCATGTATTCGATGGCCGAGATCCGCGCTAAACCACCTGCCAGCTCACTCCGATGGCACGCACGCACTGGCATCGGTCGCAGATGCCGGCCCGTCTTTCCGCTGAGTTCTTCCCGAAGACTACGGTGCCCTCAGGCTCCGGTCGTCAGTCACCACGCCCCCATCTCCTTCTGATCGTCCAGCGTGTGCAGCTGACCCAGGGGAACCTGCCGAGCCTGCTCAGCGACACTGGGTGCGAGTCGTTCCCGGTCCACCAAAATGCGTAGCGTCTGTTCCCGGATCGTCAACAGCTGCTCGACCTCTCCTGGTGTCAACGCAGCGACGTCGAGTACAGGAGCATCGCCAGACTTGGAATCAGGACGCGACGCTACTTTGAGAAACAGGAGCAGCACGACCGAGAGACCTGCTGCCAGCCAAGTGGGTGCCATCCAGCCCCACGGGACGTCGACCTCCGTCTGATCGTGCACCACGAGCAGAGTGACAGCCGCTGGTAGGAGCACGATCAGGACAACACCGAAGGCACCGCGTGGCCGTTGACGACCTCCCTGCCACCATTCAACGAGCAGCCCGAGGACAAAGACGACCGAGAGCGCGAAGCACACCGCAGAGACCCGGATCGCGACGTCCGGATCGAATCCGCGGCGCATGAAACCCAGTTCGGGGCTGGACAGGACCGCCGCCGCACCGAAGATGGCCGAGACGATGAGGCTCATACGGGCCAAGACACCGAATCCACTGCGCCAGAACCTTTCGGGAGCGTCCGGCTGCCGGGCTTGCGGGCTCTCGAGGAGAACGCGTCGCTCGATCTCCGACGGGATGCCTACCGCCATCCGCGAGCGGGCCCACCGCTCGATGGATCGTTCCTCCTCAAGCGCCACTCTCTACCTCCCAGCGGTTTATTAATGCCGACGAGTGTAGCGGGGAGAGGCACGGCGTGGACAGACCCCCAGACCTTCAGGACACGGGAGTGCACCAAGCGCTGCAGGTAGCGGGCGACGGAGGTGGGCCACGTCGGCCGGGGCGCATGTGTCTCGACCACGACGGCGGGCCCACCGGTGCGACTCCTTCACTCGATAACTCTGGGAGTGTTCGGCTGGCAGGAGGTTAACGATGCCGCGGACGTATTCGAAGCAGGTCAAACGCGATGCGCCCTGCGATGGTGGACGCTGGGATAGGTCAACGCCAGGTCCGTGCCGATACGGGACATCCCGCTCCGCGTTGCAACTCTGGGTGCAGAATGACCGCATGGAGGCGTGCGTGTGCCTCCGCGTTATTCGCCGGTGGCGACGATTTCTATTTTGAAGCCCGCCGAGTTCTCCAACCATCCCGCGTAATGGTTCGGGCCCCCGGCGTGGGGATAGCGGTCGTGGTACAGCGGTTGCCACCCGCGCTCCGGCGCCGCGGACATCACGGCGTCCACGTGAGAGGCAGAGCCAGCTTTGAAGGCGAGGTGGTTGACCCCGGGCTGACGCCGGTCATGCGCGACATTGCGTAGGTTGGGCGAACTCGTGAGCGTGAGATAGGCCTCTCCCGCGTGCCACGACTCCCCACCGCTCCACCGTTGAGCGAGTTGGAAACCAACCTCGGTCAGGAGCCAGCCCCACTCACTTCTCACCTTCTCAAAATCAGCAAGCCACACTTCAACGTGATGAAAACCTGACACAACGCTTCTTTCGTAAGTCTCCCGGATTCACTCACCACGGTAGGTCACTCGTGCCCGCTTTCGCAGTGTCATTGAGGCTCTCACCAGTATCCATAACCGCGGTAGCGGCGTTCCCAGACTTCACACAGCTGGGTCGAACCACGGCGCACCTTGTGGCATTCGGGGAGCTGTTCCGGCCACTTGGGATCCTCCCACGCCTCTTGCCCATAGGCATCCGTGAACCAGTACCCGGGGGTGACAAATCTATGGGCGAGAACGTAGGCGTTCATAAACATCTCGCAATCGCAGCAGCACGCACCCATTCGCGAGAGCCGCCTTATCAGGGCCGTTGCTCGCGGAGCTGTGCGGTCGCGATAGAGAGTGACGAACCGATGCGTGCCATTGCACCCGAACTCGTCCAACTGGCGCGCTACGAAACACCCCAGGCACTCACCGGCCCTGGGTGTTAAGACCTCCTCGTCTGCATTCCGCAGGATGATCTGAGCCGTCTCTAGAATTTCTGGATTCTCCATGAAACAAACGTTCCATGCACCTGTGACATTCACACGCATGTGGGATCTCCAAGGCGGCACGTCCACCGCGATTCACTTGAAGGAACGGCGAGACGTAGCACGTGAGGCGTGAGGCACCGCCCGGGTCTGGTCCGGCGCAGAAGCCTCAGTCTCTCTTCCGCGTCGAACGCCTTCGAAACTCCCGTACCAGAAGCAGTATGCCTCCGCCGCCGAAGAAGACCGTCATGGCGATCCCAACGGGCATCTCCCAATGCCGCCGGTACCACTGGAATACCTCCAACTCCTGCGCGTGGAAGACGATGATCATAACACCAGCCGCACCCATCACCAAGCAGCAGACGATTGCAAGCCAGTTCGGTAAACCCCTGCCTGGTTTGACTGTCTGAAAAATGCCGATGAGCATGCATGATCCGAAGAATGGAATTCCGACCAGCGTCACCATCCGACCACCAAACACGTAATGGCCAAGAACCCCAAGGGCGACAAAGATCGCCGAGCCGATCGTTAGGAGTATGCCTTCACGACGCTTCTTACGCAGGCCGACATTCGATTCGGCGCTCATGGGCTGCCCCCAAAAACCTTACGTTGAACCGGTGCTCCACCGCCTTCTGACGAAAGGCAACTCTATCTAACGTTCCGGCGATGCCAAGTGGAGCTTGGGGGAAGGTGGCCTCGCGGTTGAGGATGACGCCGATCGCGTCGCGACCGGAAATTCGCGGTCACCGCTTAGTCCGTAGAAGGTGTCGTGCCACAGTGTCAGGAGCTCTCGTTCGGTGTCTCCGGGAGAACGTGTGGGAGGCAGCGACCAAAACGGCGACCAGCATCGCTCTGCCCGCCAACGTCAGACGGATGCGCAACCAGTTTTGGGAACCCGACTCGCGGCCCGCCAGGCTAGGTGGCCTCCTCGCAGACTCAACTCTCTTGCACCGCGGGTCGAATCCGGAATTGCATCGATTCCAGGACCTCTCGACGGTGTCCACCCCACGAGGACCACCAGTTCATCGTCCTGAACGTCATTGACGATTCGGTAGTGCCCACGCGAATTCGGAACTCACCGCAACCTCACCTTCAGCCGCTGTACCGTCCGATCAACACTCTGGACGTACTGCTCGCGCCAGATGGACTCGGCACATAACGGAGAGCGCCATTGACGCTAGACGATAAACCGGAACTCCACCGCGTTCCGGTACGTACAGCCATCTCCTGGTCGGGCGGCACAACCTCGACGAGTCAGACCAGCGCGAGCGTCTCCACGGACTGACCGGTGATCTCGGCGATGAGGTCGAAGTCCTTGTCAACGGCTAGAACCGTCAGTCCAGCCTTCTCCGCGGTCGCTGCGATGAGCAGATCCGGGATGGACGGAGCGCGGTGCTGGCCACGGTCGGCGAGGAGCATCTGCACCTCAAAGGCGCGGTCCTCCATCGCGGGAGTGAGGTGCTCGATCGGCATGAGCGACAGCGGCGGCAGCCCGAACGCCTCGCGACCTACTTCGCCCGAGCGGACGGAGAAGCCGAGCTCGAGCCGCGTCACCGTCGAAAGACGCATCAGCCCGCGCTCGATGCGCGAGTTCCACTCGGCAATGCCCGCTGCCTGACCCGCCTGCATGCGAACGTATGCTGACTTGTCGACCAGCCAGCTCGTCACCGCCATGCGGCATCCATCACGTCACGATCGGCTAGGTCCCCGAAGGCCGCCGCCGAGCGACTCCAGTCATCGGCAGTGACTCTCGCGGCGACCGGAGCCGAGGCATCCTGTTCCAGTCGCCGACGCAGGAACTCGTTGCGTGATAGCCCTAACGCCGCCGCCTCAGCATCGATGCGCTCGATGGCAGCCTCGCTCAGTCCACGGATCAACACGTCCGTCATCGCGACCACCTCCACCGAGATGATATCGCGATATCACTCGCGGAGTCGAGCGCCGCCCGATCAGCGCCACCTCATGGCTCCCCCCGCCAGTACCCATCCGCCAAGGACCGGACGGGTCCTGACTACCAAGCCCGTCCGCGCAGGTCGATGTCACCCTCCGGCCACAGCTCGAGCGGCAAGGATCGTCTCCTCAACCGCATCGATGGACAGGTGGACCGACCGCGTACGCGCTGCGACGACCGCGGCAACACTGGTCTTCCCGACACCGGGAAGACCGGAAACCACGATGAGATGCCCGGTCACGCGACCTGCAGCGGCGTAATAGCAGCGACCGCGCCCCTCAGCGCGCGACGCTCCAACCGAAGCGCGTAGTGCGACTGCAGGTTCATCCAGAACTCCTCGGATGTGCCGAAGAAGCGCGCCAGACGGATCGCCGTATCCGCGGTGATCCCTCGCTTTCCGTGCACAATCTCGTCCGGCCCACGATCGTTTCAGCGGTTCGAGCTGGAAGAAGTGCCGCGCGTGCACCTCCGGCTTGGACGGCCAGACGTCATACCGTTCGATGCCCAGAGAGTCGACGATGCGAGCATTGACACCAGTCTCCTCCAGAACTTCACGGACAACGGCGGCCTCATGAGGTTCCGACGCCTCTATGGTCCCGGCGAGCACCTGGACACCGCCGATCGCGGACGACGTACCCAACGACCTTTCGAACGAGCCGACGCTCCAGTCCTGCGCTCACGCGACGCTCAGCGGTGTGATCGACGCGATCTGCTCACCTGCCAGGTCCTCCGCACGATCCAACTCGTAGTGGCTCTGCAGGTTGATCCAGAACTCCGCCGACGTCCCGAAGTACCTCGCCAGCCGCAGCGCGGTGTCCGCAGTGATCCCTCGCTTACCGTGCACGATCTCATTGATCCGGCGGGGTGGCACTTCGATCGAGAC
>DATGUB010000050.1:0-2489 GCA_035301585.1 Beutenbergiaceae bacterium
GCGGACGCGGGGGTGGAATTCGTTCCTGATCGCGGCATGCGCCTGAACTTCGGGCGCCTTGCCCACGTGCACATGCACGCCGAGCGGAAGCGTGAGGAACTGCACCTGGGGGCGCGAGCGGAGATCGACGGCGAACCCGTCACCGGCCCATGGCTCCCGATCGGCGACCACGGCATCTACGCCTACGAGCAGACGCCCTCGGGGTTCGCCGTCACCCTCGCCCCCACGCCCGCGCCGCTGCCCGCGCTGCTCGGGCAACTCACCGGGCCGATCACGATCCCCGAGTCGGACGAGGAGGAATTCTTCGGAGACTTCTTCCCGATCCTGCGAAACACGATCACCGTCACCGCCGGCGAGGGCATCGACCTTCCGAAGTACCACCCGCCCGCCGGGCGGCTCACCCTCACCTATTCCACGAAGGACCGCCTCAAACTCGCGTGGGCCTTCCGCTATTTCGAACCCCGCGGGGTGTTCCCGTTCGGCCCCGGCGCCGATAGAAGTGCCGCCAACAAGGAACGCACTGGCCGCCGGGACCCACAGTGGGAGGAACGGATGGGTGAGGCGATCGCTCGGGCCTGGCCCCAGTGGTCCGACCGGTGGGAGTTCCGCGGCGTCGAGGCCGCAGAGTTCACCGCCGAGATCCTGCCGGAATTGGAGAAGCTCGAGGATCTCGAGGTCGAGGTGGTGGGCACCCGCCCGAACTACACCCGCCTCGAGGGGAACCCGCACATCAAGGTCACGGCCGTGGAATCGGACCGCACTGACTGGTTCGACCTCGGTTTCGAGATCACCATCAATGGCCGGCAAGTCCCGTTCCCGGATCTCTTCGCCGCCCTGAGCAGAGGGAACAAGAAGCTGCTCCTGCTCGATCGCAGCTACCTCTCGTTGGAACATCCGGCGTTCGACGACCTGCGCGAACTCCTCACCCGAGCCGAGGATCTCCCCGAATGGGAACCCGACCGGCCGACCCTCTCCAAGTACCAGGTGCATGTGTGGGAGGAGTTCGAGGATCTCGCCGACGAAACGGTCGCCGCGCGGAGTTGGCGGGAGGCCGTGGCCGGTCTGCGCGACCTCGAGGCGATCGAGCCCGTCCCGCCCCCGGCGGCGCTGACGGCGCAGCTGCGGGGCTACCAGCAGGAGGGTTTCGAATGGCTCGCGTTCCTCCACCGCAACAACCTCGGCGGGATCCTCGCCGACGACATGGGACTGGGGAAGACCCTGCAGACCCTTTCCCTCATCGCCCACGCCCGCGAGACCTCCGCCCCCGAGCCGGCCGACCCGTTCCTCATCATCGCTCCCACCTCGGTCGTGGCGACGTGGATGAGCGAGGCGGCGAAGTTCCTCCCCGACCTGCGCGTGGCCGCCGTCACCCACACGCGTAGAAAGCGCAAGACTCCGCTCGCCCAGGTGATCGCGGGCGCCGACGTCGTCGTCACCTCCTACGCCATCGCCCGCCTCGACGCCGGGGAGTTTCACACCGCCCCGTGGTCGGGCCTGGTGCTGGATGAGGCACAGTTCGTGAAGAACCCGGGCACCCGGTTGCACCAGGAGATCTCCAACATCCCCGCACCGTTCCGCCTCGCGATCACCGGCACGCCGATGGAGAACTCCCTCACCGACCTGTGGTCGCTCATGTCGATCACCGCGCCCGGGCTGTTCGCCTCGGCCCGGCGGTTTCGCGAACAATTCGTGCGCCCGATCGAGAAGAACAACGATTCCGACCGGCTGCGGGAGCTGCGCCGACTCGTGCGGCCCTTCATGCTCCGGCGCACGAAAGAGCACGTGGCCCCGGAGCTTCCCCCCAAGCAGGAGCAACTCCTCGAGGTCGAACTCAGCGGTCCGCACCGAAAACTCTATGACGCCGTCCTGCAACGCGAACGCCAAAAGGTTCTCGGCCTGATCGAGGATCTGGATAAGAACCGCTTCATCGTGTTCCGCTCACTCACCCTGCTACGGATGCTCGCCCTCGCCCCCGGGCTCATCGATGACGAGCACACCCACATCGAATCCGCCAAACTCAATACCCTCATCGCGCATATCGTCGACATCGCAGCTGAGGGACACCGGGTGCTCGTGTTCTCCCAGTTCACCTCGTTCCTCAAAATGGCGGCCGAGGCGTGTGCGGAGAGCGGGCTCAGTTACGAGTATCTCGACGGTTCCACCACGAACCGCGCCAGGGTCATCGACTCCTTCCGCGCCGGCGATGCCCCGGTCTTCTTCATCAGCCTCAAAGCCGGCGGTTTCGGGCTCACCCTCACGGAAGCCGACTACGTATTCGTGCTCGACCCGTGGTGGAATCCCGCGGCTGAATCGCAAGCGGTCGACCGCACCCACCGGATCGGACAAACCCGCAACGTCATCGTGTACCGGCTCGTCGCCACCGACACGATCGAGGAGAAAGTGATGGCGCTCCAGCGCAAGAAGGCGGCCCTGTTCAACGCCGTCGTCGACGACGATGCCCACTTCTCCCGCACGCTGTCCGCCAGCGA
>DATGUB010000051.1:0-14367 GCA_035301585.1 Beutenbergiaceae bacterium
TCCCAGGGCCGAGGCGAGCGCTCCGCTCGTGAGGGATTCAGCCACGGCGATCCGGGCCCGGGGCTTCTGCGCCGAGGCAGCGATGCGCTCGGCGATGTGTTCATTGCTCATCGGCGGCCGTTCTCCTTCGGGTGGGGAGCGATTTCTATTACAACGCACCCCGGGCCCGTTGTCAGGGGCTGCGACACACTTTGCCTTAAAAGACGGTGCGGGGGCCGGGGAAGTGGGAGAATAGCGGGGTGAAACTGTATCGGGATGAAGCCGTTGTGCTCCGGACCCGCAAACTCGGTGAGGCGGATCGAATCATCACCTTCCTCACCCGTGATTACGGGCAGGTGCGCGCGGTGGCTAAGGGAGTGCGGCGCACCTCCTCCCGATTCGGTGCCCGGCTGGAGCCCTTCAGCGTCGTCGACGTGCAACTGTACGCGGGCCGCAACCTGGACATCGTCACCCAAGTGGATACCCTCGCCCCGCACGGGCGGCGGATCTGCGCAGACTATTCGCTGTTCACCACGGCCAACGCGATGGTGGAGACCGCCGAGCAGCTCACCGAGATCGAACGCGAACCCGCCACCCAGCAGTATCTCCTCCTCATCGGAGCGTTGCACGCGTTGGCGGAAGCAATGCACGCACCCTCCCTCATCCTCGATTCCTATCTCCTGCGCGCGCTCGCCATCGGCGGCTGGGCCGCGAGCTTCACCGAATGCGCCCGCTGCGGGGATCCTGGTCCGCACCGAGCGTTCAACCCCAGCGTTGGGGGCATGGTGTGCATGACCTGCCGCCCACCAGGATCGGCCGCCCCCGCCCCGGAGACGATCGAACTCCTCGGAGCGCTCCTCTCCGGTGACTGGCACCGCGCCCACGAGACGCAGGATCGGCACCGCACCGAAGCCTCCGGCCTCGTCGCCGCCTATACCCAATACCACCTGGAGCGGCGGCTGCGTTCCCTGCGACACGTGGAGCGGGCGTGAGCAGAACCGCGCCGCAGCCCCCCGAACCGCACTCCAGCGGTGCGCGCCCACCGGCGATCCCCGCAGAGCTCGTGCCCAGGCACGTCGCGATCGTCATGGATGGAAACGGCCGGTGGGCGAATGCGCGGGGCCTGCCGAGAACGGCCGGGCACGAAGCGGGGGAGGAGGTGCTCCTCGACGTCGTCGCCGGCGCGATCGAACTCGGGATCACCCACATCAGCGCGTACGCGTTCTCCACCGAGAACTGGAAGCGATCCCCGGCCGAAGTGCGTTTCCTCATGGGCTTCAACCGGGATGTCCTGCGCCGGCGTCGGGACCAGATGAACGAGTGGGGCGTGCGGGTGCGGTGGGCGGGCCGGCGGCCGCGGTTGTGGAAATCGGTCATCAATGAGCTCGAGACCGCCGAGGAGCTCACGCGCGCGAACACCACCTGCACGCTGACGATGTGCGTCAACTACGGCGGGCGCGCCGAACTCGCCGATGCGACCCGGGCTATCGCCGCCGAGGTCGCCGCAGGGCGCCTCCAACCCGAGCGGATCACGGAGAAAACCCTCGCCCAACACCTCGATGAGCCCGAACTTCCGGACGTCGACATGTTCTGGCGCACCGGCGGGGAGCGGCGCGCCTCGAACTTCCTCATCTGGCAGTCGGCGTACGCGGAGATGGTCTTCACGGAGAAGCCGTGGCCGGATATCGATCGCCGGGACCTGTGGGAGGCGGCGCGGGAATACGCCCGCCGGGACCGGCGGTATGGCGCCGCGATCGACGCGGTCACCACGAAGGACTAGATCGAGCGCGCCCCACCGGCGGGAGCCTCCGGCCGGGTGGTGCCGGTCTCGGCGGCAGACGGCTCTTCTTCGCCGACTCCCGGGATCGGGCACGCCGCGGGTCGCGGGTGGTTGCGGCGGTAGCGCACGATCACCGCGATGACGGCGAGGAGGGCGATGGCCACGAGCGCCGCGCGGTACGGGTACGTCTGGGCCTGGGTGAACAGGTATTTCCAGGCGAGGAAGCCGCCCGTGGCGTAGAACAACCCCCATACGAACGCGCCGGGAAGTTGGGCGATGAGATATTTCCACCACGCGATCCGCAGGATCCCCGCGCCTGCTTGAACCATCGACTGGAAACCGACCGTCACGTAGGAGAGGGGGACCATCACCAGCCCCCACCGGTGCAGCGCCCGCACCCCGGGATCCGCCCCGCCCCGGTCGAGCCACAACATCGTCTTGCGCAGCGGGCCGGTGCGCGGGGTGGTCTCGTTCTGCTGGTGTTTGCGACTCGTGCGCAGCGCGCCTTCCGTGACTCCCCGGCCGAGCCAGTACATCATCTGCCCGCGGGCGAGTCCCATCGCCGAGAGCACACCGACGGCGAGCCAGTACGGCATCGCGGCAAGGAAATCAGGCACGGTACTCCCCAGTGTATTGAGCGGCGGCGCACGTGGAGCACAGTCCGAAAATCTCGGCGGTGTGATCCACGTCGACGAAGTTGTGTTCCTGGGCGACCCGGGTCGCCCAGCTTTCAACCGTCTTCGCGTCAATCTCAACTGTACGCCCGCATTCGCGGCAGACGAGGTGGTGGTGGTGTTCGGTTCGCACGCACCGGCGGAACAGGCTCTCCCCGTCACCCGCGCGCAGCACGTCCACCTCACCTGCCTCGGCTAGCGCGGTGAGGGTGCGGTACACGGTGGCGAGCCCCACCGAGTGGCCGGCATCGGCTAACAGAGAGTGAAGTTGTTGCGCGGACCGGAACCCGCTGGTGTCTTCCAACAACTCATAGACGGCGGCACGTTGCCGCGTCATCCGTTTCATCGACTCTCCTGAACTGACGAAAGCTGCGCACTGGTCACTTTACTTCGTCTGATGCGTGATTGCACTCCAGAGATCACGGCGAACAGGGTGATTGCGAGCACGACGATCGTCGCCCCGGGAGGCGCGGGATAGGCGAAGGTGATGAGGAGCCCGCCGAGGGTGACGATCCCACCGATGACCATCGCGAGCCACATGGTTGCGCTGAAGGAACGCGCGAACACTTGGGCGGTAACAACGGGCACGATCATCAGCGCGCTGACGAGCAGGAGGCCCACGACCCGCATCGAGACGGTCACGGTGAGTGCGGCGACGACGGCGATGAGGATGTTCAGGGCGACGACGGGCAGCCCGGAGGCGCGGGCGAATTCCTCGTCGTAACTCACGGCGAACAGCGCGGTGCGAAGCCGTAGCCCCACGAGGATGATGAGGGCCGATAGCCCCACGGTGAGCCACACGTCGGCCCCAGTGACGGTCGCGAGCGATCCGAACAGGTAGCCGGTGAGGTTCGCGCTCGTGCCCCCCGCGATCGAGATGATGAGCACGCCCCCGGCGATCCCGCCATAGAAGAGCAGCGCGAGGGCGACGTCCCCGGTCGTCTTGCCCCGGTCGCGCATGAATTCGATGATGACCGCGCCGGCGATGGCGGCGACGATCGCGCCGGGCACCGCGTATTGATCGGCCTTGGCCGCCCCGGTGATCGTCCCCACGAGCCAGCCCGCACCGACCCCGGTGAGGGCGACGTGCCCGATGCCGTCGCCGAGCAGGGAGAGCCGGCGTTGCACGAGGAAGGTGCCGACCACGGGAGCGACGAGCCCGACGAGCAGGGCGACGAGGATCGAACGCTGGGCCATGGGGGAGGAGAGGAGATCGAGAACGCTCACGTCACCACCCCATCGGGTTGTCGGCGGGCGCGAACTGGGAATCGGCCGCCTCGTCGAAGGCTTCGTCGTGGTGGGAGATCTCGTGGAAGGCATCTTCGGCGTCGTCCACGTGCACCGGAATGCCGTCGATCACCACGCACTCGTGAGCGATCGTTCCCTCCTCGATCGTCACCGTCCGGGTGATGATGTCGGCGAAGGGGCCCAGGTCGTGCAACACGATGACGACGGCACGTCCCTCTCCCGCGAGGTCGCCGAGGAGAGTGGCGAGTTGCTGTTTTCGTTTTTCGTCGACGCCCGCGGTGGGTTCGTCGAGCACGAGCAGTTCCGGGTCACGCACGAGCGCGCGGGCGATCGCCACGCGCTGGGCCTGCCCGCCCGAAAACGTCGAGACGGCGTCTTTCGCGCGGTGTTGCAGCCCCACGGCCGCCAACGCCCGCGTCACCGCCGAACCGGCGCGGGGGTTGCGCAGCCAGGGGGAGGAGAGCAGGCCGGTGCGTACCACCTCACTCGCGGTCGCGGGCATGCCGGCCGGGGCGAGGATGCGTTGGGGCACGTACCCCAGTTTGCCCCACGGCACCTTCGACCGGGCGCTCACAGGGACCCCGAACAGGTGAGCGGACCCGGCTGAGGGGGAGATGAGCCCCGTCGCGGCCCGCAACAGCGTGGATTTTCCTGATCCGTTCTCCCCGAGGATCGCGACGACGTCACCTGCGTTCACCTTGAAATTCACCTGCTGCAGCACGGTGCGGGAGTCGAAACTCACGCCGATGTCTCGCAGTTCCATTAGCGGCATTGCAGCCCGCCTTCCAACGCGTCGAGGTTCTCGTACATGAGGGTGAGGTAGTCCTCCCCGCCGGGAACGGCCTCGACCGGATTGAGCACCCCGTAGTCGATGTCGAGTTCCTTGGCGAGGACCTTCGCGATCTTCGTTTCCCCGGGCTCGGCGAACACGATCGGCAGCCCGAGATCGGCGATCTCATCACGCACGCTCGCGAGGGCCGCGGGGGAGGGCTCGGTCTCAGGGTCGATCCCGGCGACGGCGATCTCGGTCAGGCCGTAGGCGTCGGCGAGGTAGCCGAACGCCGCGTGCCCGGTGACGAACGAATCGTAGGCGCACTCCCCGAGGCGGTCGAGGAACGCCGCGTCGAGATCCTCGAGGTCCTCGCGCACAGCGGCGGCGCGTTCGCGGTAGTCGTCTTCATTGCCAGGATCGGCGCTGCTGAGCGCGCTCGCGATATCCTCTGTCGCCGCCACCATCCGAGCCGGGTCGAGCCAGAAGTGCGGATCCAGCGCGCCGTCCCGTTCGATGAGGTCCACTGTGGCCGCGAGGTCGAGCACGTTCTCGCTGTCTGCAGCAGCGGCGTCGACCGCCGGTTGGAACCCCGAGACGGTGACGACGAGGTCCGCCTCGCCCATGGCGAACACGTCGCGCGGGCCGAGCTCGACGTCATGGGGCTCGGCGCCGGCAGGGACAACGTTCGAGACCTCCGCGTCCTCGCCCGCGATGGCTTCGGCGAGGAACTGCACCGGATATAACGAGACGACGATCTGCGGAGACTCGCTCGCGTCCTCGCCCTCGCCGCCCCCGCAGCCCGCGAGGAGGAGAGCGCCCGCACCAAGGAGTGCGGCCAGCGGCGCGGACGGTCGCGCCGGAGAAGGGGTATCGTAGCCGCGGGTGCGGGCGGGGGTGCCTCGAGGGGCGCTACTGGTCATGATAACCATTCTCAATGGTGTTGGGAACCGTTGTCAACTAGCATGCTGTGTTTCACCCCACCCGATTCGGCGCTCCCGGCACATCATCGGCGCTTCGCGAGAAACGGTGAAAGTGAAACAATGGGCGGCGTGAGTATTTCGTTTGGGCCCATCACTCTCGGGGTGCCGGTAGTACTTGCCCCCATGGCGGGAGTGACGAACGCGCCGTTCCGCGCCCTGTGCCGGCGGGCTGCGGTCGCCGGCCTCTCCCATCGCGACCCGCGCGCGGTCCACGCGCGGAGGACGGACGCGCCCGCGGGACTGTATGTCACAGAGATGGTGACCTCCCGCGCGCTGGTTGAACGCAGCCCGGAATCCCTACGGATGATCACCCATGACCCGGCCGAACTCGCCGTCACCGAGTCCGGGCACGTGCGCAGCGTCCAACTGTACGGAGTGGATCCGGCGACGGTGCACGCAGCAGTGCGGATGCTCGTGGAAGAAGACCACGCCGACCACATCGATCTCAACTTCGGTTGCCCGGTTCCCAAGGTCACCCGCCGCGGCGGGGGAGCGGCCCTGCCGTGGAAGTACGAGCTGTTCGGCAAGATCCTCGAAGCGGCCGTCGAGGCGGCCCGCCCCGCGAATATCCCGGTGACGATCAAGATGCGGATGGGGATCGACGAGGACCACATCACCTTCCTCGACGCCGCCCGGCAAGCAGAGGATGCCGGGGTTGCCGCAGTAGCCCTGCACGCCCGTACCGCGGCGCAGCACTACTCCGGAACCGCGTACTGGGACGCGATCGGCGCCCTCAAACAGCACGTCACCTCGATCCCCGTGCTCGGCAACGGCGACATCTGGTCGGCGGAGGATGCGATCCGCATGGTCGAGTACACCGGCTGCGACGGAGTGGTCGTCGGCCGCGGGTGCCAGGGCCGGCCCTGGCTGTTCACCGACCTCGTCGCCGCCTTCACCGGTTCCGATAGCCGGATGCGACCAGGGATGCGGTACGTCGCGGAAACGATCCGGGAGCACGCGGTGCTCATGGTGGAACACATGGGAGAAGAGGACCGGGCGCTACGAGAACTGCGTAAACACATGGCCTGGTATCTCAAGGGATACACCGCCGGCTCCGACGCCCGCAAAGCCTTCGGTCTCGTTTCCAGCCTCGCGGAACTCGATGACCGTCTCGCCGCGCTCGACCTCGACCAACCCTACCCGGGCGAAGGCGCCGAAGGCCCTCGCGGCCGGGCGGGCTCACCCCGCGTCCCGGTCCTGCCCGAGAACTGGCTCACCTCCCGGGAGATGGACGAGGCCCTGCGCGCCCGCCTGCACGAAGCAGAATTAAGCATCTCTGGCGGATGACCCTCGTGCTGCCCGATACTCGATCGCCCATGCCGGACCCAAAGCGAACGACCTGGTGAAGAAGACGAATAACCTCTCTCGAAATATCGCCATCGCCGGCGTATTCGCCGTCCTTGCCGCGCTCACGGGCGTCGGCTCGTGGCTGACCACCGTGCCCTTGCCGGTGAAGGCGGCCGAGCGGGCCGAGGCCGAGCTCCCCAACGGAGTCGAGGTGGTGCACGGGGCCACCCCGCACGTCGAGGTGGACTATCTCACCACCGCCGCGATCACCGAAGACCATCTGCGCCTGTCATACCCGAGCACACCCGCTGCGCTCGCCGAGGCCTCCAGGGGCTGGGTAGAGGAGCAAGCCCGCACCTTCGAGGCCGAGGGGGAGGACCAACTCGAGGTCCGTTTCGAGCCTGTTCTTGCCGCGGGTCCCTTCCTCGGGATCAACCTCACCGCGGAGGTGACCCGCGGGGAGGACCGCACCGTGAGGGACCAGAACTTCTTCACCGACCTTGAATCCAAACGCGCGTGGGCGCCGCAACAGCTCGTGACCGACGACGGCGTGGCAAGGCTCGGGCAGCTGGTGCGGCAGGCCGTGAAAGCGGGCGCGCTCGGCGACATCGAGCTCCCCATCCCGCAGACGGCCCAGGCCTGGGCGGAGCAGGGGCTCGCGGGCGCGGAGTTCAGCGCGGACGGCCTCCTCGTGCCGATCGGCCAATCGACGAGATCACTCCTCGTGCGTGAGCCGCAGGAGCTCCTCACCGAGGAGGGCAAGCGCATCGCCGCGGCCGCGGCCGCGAATGAGGACTTCATCGGACTTCCAGAACCGAGCCCGAACACGCCCCCGGCTGGCACCCCGATCGAATTCCCCGGCGAAGACGCCGTGGATTGCAACGAGAAGAAATGCATCGCCCTGACCTTCGATGACGGGCCGGCCGCGGGCACGATCCGGCTTCTGGACATCCTTGCAAAGGAAGATGCCCGAGCGACCTTCTTCCTCGTCGGCAGCCAGGTCGCGGGGCGAGAACAAACCGTGCAACGAATGGTCGCCGAGGGGCACATCGTCGGTAACCACACGTGGCAGCACCTCCAACTGCCCGAGAAATCCCGCAAAGAGGTGGGCGCGCAGATCGATCGCACCGCCGACGCGATCGTCGCCGCCGGCGCGCCCCACCCCACCCTGCTGCGCCCGCCGTACGGTGCGCTCTCCGAGGAGGTGGGCGAGGAGATCGCCGGCCGAGGATACGCAACGGTGCTGTGGGACGTGGACACCCTCGACTGGGAGACCCGCAACACGAAGAAGACCGTGAAGAACGCCCTCGCCGATGCTCGCCCCGGCGGGATCATCCTCATGCACGACATCCATCCCGAAACGGTCAAAGCGGTCCCGCAGATCATCGAGGAACTGCGCGAGGACGGCTACACGCTCGTCACCGTGCCCGAACTCTTCGGCGGGGAAATGACGGTCGGGGGCGTGTACCGGAACCACCGGTGACCCCGGGTGTGGGCAGGATCGGCAATCACGCGGAAAACCAGCTATCCTCGCGCTAGTGAGCACCTATGGATCGACGGACACTACGCGGTGGTGGCTCGAGGCGCCGAAAAACTCCCATCGCACCGCATTCGAACGCGACCGCGCGCGCGTGGTGCACTCCTCCGCGCTGCGCCGCCTCGGGGCAAAGACCCAAGTGCTCGGCCCGGGCACCGACGACTTCGTCCGCACCCGCCTCACCCACTCCCTCGAAGTCGCTCAGGTCGGCCGCGAGCTCGGCAAGAGTCTGGGCTGCGATCCCGACATTGTCGACGCCGCCTGTCTCTCGCACGATCTGGGGCATCCACCGTTCGGCCACAACGGTGAAGCGGCCCTCGATCTCGCGGCGGTAGGTATCGGTGGTTTCGAGGGCAACGCGCAGACCCTGCGCCTGCTCACCCGACTCGAGCCGAAGACGTTCACCGACGACGGCGCTCCCGTGGGCCTGAACCTCACCCGGGCGAGCCTGGACGCCGCCACGAAATACCCGTGGGTCGCGAGCGACGCCCCGCTGCGAAGGGACGGCACCCCGACCCCGAAGTTCGGGGTCTATGAGTCGGACCGCCCCGTGTTCGATTGGGTCCGGGAGGGAGCGCCGCCGGGTCGGCTCTGCCTCGAAGCGCAGGTGATGGATCTCGCCGACGACGTCTCCTACTCTGTGCACGACCTGGAAGACGGCATCGTCGGCGGGCACATCCCCGCCGAGGTGCTCTGGCAGGAGGAGCACTACGGCAACATCCTCGAGCACATCCAGGACTGGTACAGCCCCGACCTGCGCGAGGACGACCTCATCGGCGCGATGAGCCGGCTCCGCGAGCTTCCCTCCTGGCCCCGGGAGTTCAACGGCTCGCGCCGATCCCTTGCGCAACTGAAGAACCTCACCTCCGATCTCATCGGCCGGTTCTGCCTCGCCGCCGCCGGCGCGACCCGGGAGAGGTTCGGGCGCGGCCCGCTCGTCCGCTACGACGCCGATCTCATCGTGCCGGCCGAGATCGACGCGGAAATCGTCGTCCTCAAAGGCCTCGCTGCCACCTACGTGATGGCCCCGCGCGAACTCGAGCCGATGTACCGCACGCAGCGCACCACGCTGGTGGAACTCGTCGAGGTCCTGCACGAGACCCCCGGCGAGCTCGAACCGCAGTTCGCCGACGACTACCGCGAGGCGGAGACCGACGCGGATCGCCTGCGCGCCGTCGTCGATCAGGTCGCCTCCCTCACGGACGATTCCGCCCTAGCACTGCATGAACGACTGTGCGGTCCACAAGCGGCGCCGCGAACTGCTGCGGCGAACTAAAGTAGTGAATTATGGCCGGTCTGATCCGTAACGAAGACATTCAACACGTGCGTGAACGCGTGCGGATGGAAGACATCGTCGGCGCGCACGTCACCCTCCAACGCGCGGGGGTCGGATCGCTCAAGGGACTGTGCCCCTTCCACGACGAACGGACCCCCAGTTTCCACGTCCGCCCCCAGATGGGTTTCTATCACTGCTTCGGCTGCGGTGAGGGCGGGGACGTCATCGACTTCGTCATGAAGATCAACCACCTGCCGTTCACCGAAGCCGTGGAATACCTCGCCGGGCAGGTCGGCTACGCGCTGCGGTACGAGGACTCCGGCAGCGGCGCGCCGCGCCGCCGCCAGGATCCGAACCGCCGGTCCCGGCTCATCGCGGCCAACCGCGACGCCGCGGAGTTCTACGCTGCCCAACTCGCCTCCCCGGAAGCGAGTACCGGCCGGCAATTCCTCGCCGAGCGCGGGTTCGACCGGAGCGTCGCGGAACACTTCGGGGTGGGATACGCCCCGAAGGGCTGGACGCACCTGTTCGAGCACCTACGCAAAAAGGGATACACCGAGAACGAACTGCAGACGGCGGGGCTCGTGAGCCAGGGCCGCTCGGGCAGTTACGACCGCTTCCGCGGCCGGCTCATCTGGCCGATCCGGGATACGACCGGTTCGGTCGTGGGATTCGGCGCGCGGAAGTTGTACGAGGACGACCCCGGGCCGAAATACCTCAACACCCCTGAGACCCCGATCTACAAGAAGGCCCAGGTGCTCTACGGGCTCGACCTCGCCAAACGGGAGATGGCGATGAAGAAGCGGGTCGTCGTCGTCGAAGGGTACACCGACGTCATGGCGATGCACATCGCGGGGGAGGAGACCGCCGTCGCGACCTGTGGCACCGCCTTCGGTCCCGACCACATCCGCGTGGTCCGGCGGATCATCGGCGACGCCGCGACCGGCAACGCCGGCGTGCTGCTCTCCAGCGGCCAGGCGGTGGGCGGGGAGATCATCTTCACCTTCGATGGCGATGAGGCAGGGCAGAAAGCCGCGCTGCGCGCCTTCGCCGAGGACCAGCGGTTCGGGGCGCAGACCTTCGTCGCCGTCGAGCCCTCGGGGATGGATCCGTGCGACCTGCGGCTCGCGAAGGGCGACGAGGCGCTTGTGGAACTCGTGCGGGCGAAGACGCCCCTGTTCGAATTCGCGATCGAATCGGTCATCAAAGATATCAACCTCGACCTCCTCGAGGGCCGAGTCGCGGGCCTTCGCGCCGGCGCGCCCGTCGTCGCTCAGATCCGGGACAACGCGCTGCGCGGTGAGTACGCGCGGCGACTGGCCGGGTGGCTGGGCATGGACGAACCCTCAGTGCTGCGCGCGGTGAACTCCGCGGCGAGGAACCCCCAACGCAGCCGGCCCCCGCAGGGGCGAGATCACCACCACCGCGGCCCAGCGCGCGGGCCCGCAGGCGGGCCGCCGACCGGGGGATCCCAGCACGGTGGGAACGGCGAGGCAGCCCCACACGTGCGCGGGCCCGACCCATCGATGATGAACGATCCCGTCGTGCGCCTGGAGCGCCAGGTGCTCTCGGTGGTGCTGCAGCTGCCCGAGCACGCATTAGCCGCGGGTTTCGATGATCTGGGACCGGAGGCGTTCGCCGTCCCTGCTTACCGCGCCGTTTACGATGTCATCCGCGCCGGCGGGGGAGTACACGCATACGGAGAGCAGGTCGCTGAGCTAACCGCGCAGGGGGAAGGATCGACGGCGCATGCGAAGGCGCTGAATGCTTGGGCGGAGCAGATCTTAGAGAACGCGGGCCCAGTAGCGCCGCTCATCACTGAACTCGCCGTCACCCCATTGCCGCACGACCAGCCCGATTACGTGGGGGACTGGGCGCGAGGTGTGGTGAACGCGCTCGCCCGGCTGGTCCTCACCCGAGAAATCGGGGAGCTCAAGGCGCGGCTGTCCCGCACCGATCCTGCCGACGATTCCTACAGCGCCATTTTCACCGAGCTCTTGGAAGTAGAAAAACGCCACCGCGCGCTCAGCCACGTGCAGTAACTTCTCCTACTTCGCGCGCCGATATGCGCAACGCGGGGCGAGTCGGTAAAGTAAACGCGGGAATGCCCCAGTAGCTCAGCAGGTTAGAGCAGCGGACTCATAATCCGTCGGTCACCGGTTCAAGTCCGGTCTGGGGCACCAGCAAACCGCAGGTCAACGACATTTCGACTCAATCGGAACCGGTCGGCAACTCAAGAATCTGCCGATCAGTCCGCAAATAGCCCGCAAAAAGATTCCCGAGCGAGCGTGTCCGCCCGATCCGCGACCCGATCCAGCGAGTCATCAAACTGCCCCGCATACACATTCAGCGTCCTCGCTGCAGAGGCGTGTCCCAGCATCTGCTGGACGTCTTTCTCGTTCGCCCCCGTACCCACCGCGAGCGACGTGGCAGCGTGGCGAAGAAGCGGTGAAAGCCGTCGGAGAGAACTTCCTCGAATCGTTAGACGAGACGGTCATTCCGTTGTACAGCGTCTCGGTAAGCGGCTGTGTGATGACCTTTGGCGGCAAACCGAGCGGTTGTCAGAAGGCTCGCCAGAAGGAACTCTCTGCCGAGTTCATGAACGCTTGGAAGTCGGGGCCGTTCATCCACTTCGCGACTAAGAGTAGGCCGACGAGGGCGAACCAAAACCACCATCGCTTATGAAGCGGTTGCTTTGAGGCTTCCTTGCTGGATGGTCTTTGCGGCATCTGCTCGACAGGATAGTAGTTGCCGTCGCTGGCCAAGTAGTGAGAGTCATCGCTGTGGGGCACCATGCTAGCTTACGCGGATCAGCAGCGCTCGGCAGGAAGTTCGCGCAGGAGCCGCAAGAGTCCCATAAATGGCACTAAACGCCGTGCATTGCAAATTCAACGAAACTAACACTTCTGGTCAACCGCTATTAACCTCTGGATGGATCTCATAATCTGTCGGTCGTCGGTTAAAATTAGGCTTGGGGCACCACATTTGTGCAGGTAAGAATGTTATTGTTCGATTAATGCTATTCGTGCTGTTTGCTAGGAGCTCACGACGATGAATAGCGATCGCTCTCAGTAAGAGATGGACACGGCGTCAGATGCTTCTGTAATGGTTGCTCATGATTCGTGTTATTAAGGAGAATTGCAACAATGACGACGCCTCCGGACGTTCCGTCCCGTCAAGATAGAAGGGTTGGTGATCGCCCTCGTCGCATGATGACGATCTGGGAGGGTGTTGCCTTAGGAGGAGCTGCGCTTATAACCGGGCTCTTGATCGGGGCATACTTTATTCACCTAGAACCGAGCACGCGGACTCCAGTCGCCGAGTCAACCGTCCCTTCGAAGGGAAGCGACGCAGAAGATGTCGAGAAGCGTCCTCGCGAAGAGACCCACCAAGCAAGTACGGAGGAATCGGCTGAGGAGGCGGTGGCACGGGAAGAACCATTAGCCGACCCGGCCAGCCCCCAAGATGGTGATGTGTTCCAACTGGGGGAAATGATCGAATTTGCTTCGATGAAGATCACCTATATGGATGTGAAAATCGTCGATTCACTTGAAAAATCATCGGGTGGCGTGTTTAGCGGCTCTTCCGTATTCAGGGTGCGTAGAGGGGCGTTTTCTCGGCGTGGTGAGGTCGGGAAGTAGGTGAGCCTTGGGTAGAAAATGGAGCTGTTCAGACTTCCGTTTTCACACCCAAGGCTCACCATGAAATCTACCTGTTCTGCCTGCCCTGTGGCAGACGTTATTTGCCGCACGATCGAACTCGGCCTCACGATCGAGGGCGCGCTCGTCAGCGAGGACGACATCACGGTCATTCAGGCCCGCCCCGTGGAGGCGGTCCCGTTCTGCCCCACCTGCGGCGCCGAAGGGGTGTTGCGCGATCACGTCACTCGAGAACTCACCGATCTTCCCGTGGCCAGCCACCCTGCCCGGTTGCATGTGCGCCTGCCCCGGTACCGGTGCCCCGGAGAACAGTGCTCTCAGGTGATCTTTCAGCATCGGCTGGAGTGCGCAGAGGTGGGAGCGAAGACCACGAACAGGTGCACCAGGTGGATCCTGCAACGCTTGGCGATCGACAAGATGAGCGTCAAGGCCGTCGCTGCCGCCCTGGGCCTGGGGTGGGACCTGATCAACCGTCTTGCGCTCACCCGCATTCGCTCGTTGGTGTATGACAACCCCACGCACCTGGACGGGGTCCGGGTCCTAGGCGTCGACGAGCACTGTTGGTCCCATGTCCGCGGACCGGGCAAGGAGACCTACGCAACGATCCTGGTCGACCTCACCCCCGTTATCGAGGGCACCGGGCCCTCACGCCTGCTGGACGTACGCCCGGGCCGGTCGAAAAAGGTGCTGGCCACCTGGCTGAAGGAACGCACCCAGGTGTTCCGCGACAACATCGAGGTCGTCACCATGGATGGGTTCACCGGATACCACTCCGCCACCGTTGCTGAACTGCCAGACGCGATCCCCGTGATGGATCCCTTCCACGTTGTGCAGTTGGCTGGGGAGAAACTGACTCTGTGCCGGCAGCGGTTGCAGCAGCAGACCACCGGTCACCGCGGCCGGGCGGACGACCCGTTGTACAAGGTCCGCAAGACGCTGCTCACCCGTCGCCGGCTCCTCACCCAGAAACAGCACGGCCAGGTGCGTGACCTGTGGGGCGGCCACGAGCAGCACGTCGGGCTCGAAGTGACGTACCTGGTGTATCAGGACATCATCGACGCCTACGCTCACCCGAAGAAGTCTGTGGGTAAAAAGTTGATGAAGAAGGTGATCAACACGATCCGCAAAGGCCTACCCACCGGGCTGGAGGAGCTCGCACAGCTCGGACGCACGTT
>DATGUB010000052.1:0-14133 GCA_035301585.1 Beutenbergiaceae bacterium
TGCTCGCGCGGCGTAACGGTCAGCGCGCGGAGGGGCACCGGACCCACATGGTCGGCGTGGATGTCGTTGGCGGGGATACGAAACGCGAAGGATCGCGAACGGCGCCCCAGTACAGACTTTTATCGCGGCGCAACGCGCCAACCTACATCCGGCAAGTGTTCTAGATGGGTATGGCTAGACATCCGGTGGGAGTTTTCCCAGATGAATAACACTGAACAACCGAACGAATCGGAAACCGCCTCTACCGAGGCGAACCAACCGGCACGTCGGCGGTCTCGCCGTGCGACTCGGCCCGTGATGGCGCCCGACGCGGTGGAAACCGCAGATTCCGCAGCGGATCCCGCCGCGCCCGAAGCGCCGGGCACGGGGGCCCCTGCTGCCAAGGCAGCTGACCGGAAGTCGGCAGAGCGGGCGGAAAAACCTGCGAAGTCCTCGAAGAGGGCGTCCGATGCTGCGCCCGAGGTTCCGCAAGCGGAAACACAAGCGGAACAACCGGAGCCCGCGCCCGCCCGCGCGGGGCGGGACAGCGCGAACGCGTCGAAGAAGAAGGAGCTCGATATCCTCGCCGAACTCGGTGAGGAAGAACCGGCGAAGGCGAAGGAACCCGTCGCAAAAGGAGACTTGAGCCTCGATGATCTCGTCCTCCCGGAACGTGAGGGCGGCAGCCGGAAGAAATCCGCTGCGAAGAAGACGGCCGAGGAAGAACCGGCGGAACAGGATGAATCGCCGCGGCTCCCCGCGACGGCCCTGCTGTTCCAGGCACCAGAAATAACTCCCCGGAGCAGGAGGCGCAAGCCCGCTCAGGAAGACGAACCGGTGGAACCCAAGGGTGGGGAAGGAAAGTCTGACCCCGCCCCGAAGAAGCGGCCGAAATCGGAGGAACCGGATCAGGGCGCCGCGGAAGAAGCCAAGCCCGACACCGGTGAGGACGACGAATCCGACCAGCCGCGTCGCCGTCGCCGCCGCGGCGGCCGCGGCCGCCGCAGAGGTGGCCAAGGTGGCCAGGGAGGCCAGCCCGGCGGGGAGGGAACCGCCGCGTCCGGATCGGCAGGCGCGGGGGAGAAGACCGCGAGTGGCAAGAACAACGATAAGAAGAACGAGAAGAGCGCCAAGCCGGAACCGGAGAAGGCATCGGCGAAGGACGAGGGTGAGGCGAGCGGTGAGGAAAGCTCGAGCTCGCGCCGTCGCCGCCGCCGCAGCCGCCCCGACTCCGGCCAGGCGGCCCGCGACCAGGTCACCCCGCTGAAGGGGTCCACCCGCTTGGAGGCGAAGCGTCAGCGCCGCCGGGAAGGGCGCGACGCCCGCCGCCGCCGCACTATCATCACCGAGGCCGAATTCCTCGCCCGCCGTGAATCGGTGGAACGCAAGATGTACGTCCGCGAGGGGGACGGCCGCACCCAGATCGTCGTGCTCGAGGACGACGTCCTCGTAGAGCATTACGTCGCGCAGAAGAGCCAGACCTCGATGGTCGGCAACGTCTACCTCGGGCGGGTGCAGAACGTGCTCCCTTCGATGGAAGCCGCGTTCGTCGACATCGGCCGCGGCCGCAACGCAGTGCTGTACGCCGGGGAAGTGAACTGGGACGCTGCCGGGCTCGAAGGCCAGCCGCGCCGGATCGAGCAGGCGCTCAAATCGGGCGATTTCGTGCTCGTGCAGGTGACGAAGGATCCGATCGGAACCAAGGGGGCCCGGCTCACCGCGCAGGTTACCCTCGCGGGCCGGTTCCTCGTGCTCGTGCCGAACGGGTCGATGACCGGGATCTCCCGCAAACTCCCCGAGAGCGAACGCAACCGTCTCAAGAAGCTCCTCAAGGACCTCGTTCCCGAGGGCCAGGGCGTCATCGTGCGCACTGCGGCGGAAGGGGCGAGTGAGGAGCAGCTCAAACGGGACATCGACCGGCTCGCCTCCCAGTGGGCGGAGATCGAGAAGAAGCAGGCGAAGGGCGCCTCCTCGCCGGTGTTGGTCAAGGGCGAACCTGAACTCGCCACCCGGGTCGTGCGCGACATCTTCAACGAGGATTTCTCCGAACTCGTCATCTCTGGCGAGACGGCGTGGAAGACGCTGTCGGAGTACGTCAACTCCGTCGCCTCCGACCTCGCCGATCGCATGACCAAGTGGACGAAGAAGCAGGACGTGTTCGCCGCCCACCGGATCGATGAGCAGCTCACCAAGGGCACTGACCGCAAGGTGTACCTGCCCTCCGGGGGGTCCCTCGTCATCGACCGTACCGAGGCGATGACCGTCGTCGACGTCAACACCGGCAAATACACCGGATCCGGGGGCACCCTGGAGGAGACGGTGACGAAGAATAACCTCGAGGCGGCCGAAGAGATCGTGCGCCAACTGCGCCTGCGCGACATCGGCGGCATCATCGTCATCGACTTCATCGACATGGTGCTGGAATCCAACCGCGAACTCGTGCTGCGCCGGCTCGTGGAATGTCTCGGCCGGGACCGCACCCGCCACCAGGTCGCCGAAGTGACCTCCCTCGGCCTCGTGCAGATGACCCGGAAACGGGTCGGGCAGGGGCTCGTGGAGGCCTTCTCCACCCCGTGTGAGTGCTGCAACGGCCGCGGGTTCATCGTCCACAACGACCCGGTCGAGGAGAAGAAGGACGCCCCGGCCAAGGAGACGGCGAAGAAGGACGCCCCGGAAGAAGAACCCGAGGACGACCCCCAGCGCGAACAACTCAAGGCGACGCTCCAAGCGATCGCAGCAGCGGCGTCGTCGGCCCACGAGGAAGACGGAACCGGCGAGCAGGAAGCGGGCGAAACCGCGGAGAAAGCCGACCCCGCCTGACGCGGGTTTAGCGGTCTACGTCACAGCCCGCGCATTTGATCTGGCGCATGGATTCGCGTAATCTAAGACGTCGGTGCACCGCGTATCGCGCTGTGCAGTGTAAGTGAAGAAGTAACAACAGAGATGAGCAAGAACGTGGTGTACGCGATCGTCAAGGCCGGCGGCCGACAGGAGAAGGTTTCCGTCGGCGACATCGTCGTTATGGACCGCATCTCCGGGCAGCCCGGCGACTCGGTAGACATGACTCCGGTGCTGCTCGTCGATGGAGACCAGATCACCTCCGGTGCCGATGACCTCGCGAAGGTCAAAGTCACCGCCGAGATCGTCCGCGATGAGCGCGGCAAGAAGATCCATGTCTTCAAGTACAAGAACAAGAGCCGTTACAACCGCTCCCAGGGTCACCGTCAGGACCTGACCCGGGTGAAGATCACCGGCATCAACTAGGACTTCCGAAGAAAGCAGGACTCACCATGGCAAGCAAGAAGGGTGCCAGCTCCACCCGTAACGGCCGTGACTCCAATGCCCAGCGCCTCGGTGTGAAGCGGTTCGCGGGCCAGGATGTCAAGGCAGGGGAGATCCTCGTGCGCCAGCGCGGCACGAAGATCCACCCGGGCCGCGGCGTAGGTAAAGGCAGCGACGACACGCTGTTCGCGCTGTCGGCAGGCAACGTCCAGTTCGGTAACCGCCGAGGCCGCCGGGTCGTTGAGATCCTCACGGCTGACGCCTAAGCGCAGATAACTTCTCTTTCAGGAGCGGAGCGGCGGATCGCCGTTCCGCTCTTGTGTTTTCTCGAAAGGGCCCCGCATGTCCACCTTCATCGACCGCGTCACGCTGCATGTTCGCGGCGGCAACGGTGGCAATGGGGCGGCCTCCATCCGGCGGGAGAAGTTCAAACCGCTCGGCGGCCCCGACGGCGGTAACGGCGGGCATGGCGGTGACGTCACCCTCCGCGTGGACACCGGTATCACGACGCTGTTGGACTACCACTACGCTCCGCACCGCAAGGGGGAGAACGGCACCGCCGGGGCCGGGGACCTGCGCCACGGGAAGAACGGCGCCGATACGGTCCTGTACGTGCCGCTGGGCACGGTGGTGAAGACCCGGCGCGGGGCGATCGTGGCCGACCTCGCCGAGCCCAGTGCCGAGTTCGTCGCCGCCCGAGGGGGACGGGGCGGGCTCGGGAACGCGGCCCTCGCCTCCCCGAAACGGAAAGCCCCCGGTTTCGCCCTGCTGGGTGAGGACGGCGAGCAAGCCACGCTGCTGCTGGAACTCAAGACCGTCGCCGATGTCGGGCTCATCGGCTTCCCCTCCGCGGGCAAATCCTCCCTCATCTCCGTGATCTCCGCCGCGAAACCGAAGATCGCTGACTATCCTTTCACCACGCTCGTGCCCAACCTCGGCGTGGTGACGGCGGGCGACTACCGTTACACCGTCGCCGACGTTCCCGGGCTCATCCCGGGGGCGAGCGAGGGCAAGGGCCTCGGGCTGGAATTCCTGCGCCACGTCGAACGGTGCGCGGTGCTCGTGCACGTGCTCGACTGCGCGACCCTGGAACCCGGGCGCGACCCCCTCAGCGACCTGGAGACCATCGAAGGCGAACTCACCGCCTACTCCAGCGACCTCGACATCGAGGGCGGGCAGGTACCGCTCGCCCAGCGGCCCCGGCTCGTGGTGCTCAACAAGGTCGACGTGCTCGAGGCGAAGGAACTCGCGGAATTCGTGCGCCCGGAGATCGAAGAACGCGGCTGGCCGGTATTCGAAGTCTCGACGGCGAGCCGGGAGGGGCTGCGCGAGCTCACCTTCGAGATGGGCCGGATCGTGGAGGAGGCGCGAGCGAACGCACCGGCGCCCGAGCCGGAGCGGGTCGTGCTGCGACCCGCGCCCGTGGGCCGGGTTCGCAAGGACGAATTCACTATCACGCGCAAGCAGCGGGGTGGGCAGGAATACTTCCACGTGCAAGGCGACAAACCCGAGCGGTGGATCAAACAGACGAACTTCGAGAACGATGAAGCGGTGGGCTACCTCGCCGACCGGCTCGCGACCCTCGGGGTGGAGGAGGGGCTGTTCAACGCCGGCGCCCTCGCCGGGGATGAGATCGTCATCGGCGATGTCATCTTCGATTGGGAACCGACCCTCGTCGGCGACTCCGCCTCCGGCCCCCGCGGCACCGATGCGCGGCTGGAGGAGCGGAGCCGGCCCACGCGGCAGGAGAAGCGGGAGGAGTTCAAGGCGCGGATGGACGCGAAGGAAGCCGCGCGCCAGGAGCTGCGGATGGAACGTGAATGAGCCCGGCTGCGGTATTGCGCCGGGAGGACCTTGCGCGGATCGATCTCGCCAGGCGCGTGGTGGTGAAGATCGGCTCGTCCTCGTTGACGGACGACGATGGTCGCCTCGACGCTCGTAAGCTCACCGCTCTCGTCAACGTCCTCGCGGCCCGTCGAGCGGCGGGCGGGGAGGTCGTCCTCGTCTCCTCCGGGGCGATCGCGGCGGCGCTGGCCGTGCTCGGGCTACCGGGTCGGCCGCGGGATCTATCCACCGCGCAGGCGGCGGCCAGCGTCGGTCAGGGTCTGCTCATCGCCCAGTACACTCGGGCCTTCGCCGCGCACGACATCACCGTGGGTCAGGTGCTGCTCACAGTGGAGGACGTCACCCGCCGGTCCCATTACAAGAACGCTCAGCAGACCCTCACCCGGCTGCTCGCGCTCGGGGTAGTGCCGATCATCAACGAGAACGACACCGTCGCCACCCACGAGATCCGCTTCGGCGATAACGACCGCCTCGCCGCCTTCGTCTCCCACCTCACCGGCGCCGACGCGCTCGTGCTACTCACCGACGTCGACGCGCTCTATGACGCCCCGCCCTCCCGGCCGGGCGCGAACCGGATCGCCCACGTGGAGGACCCGCGCGAGATCGCCGGGATCGAGGTTACTGCGCGAGGCTCAGCGGTGGGCACCGGGGGCATGGTGACGAAGGTGCAGGCCGCAGCGATGGCCTCCGCCGCGGGAGTGCCCGTCGTGCTCACCTCCGCCGAGAACGCCGCGAACGTCCTCGCAGCCAAGGACGTGGGCACGTGGTTCGCCCCCGCCCCGCGCCGGGTAGCCACCCGCCGATTGTGGCTCGCGCACGCCGCGGGCACCCGCGGGCAGGTGCTCGTCGACGACGGCGCGGTGCGGGCGCTGAAGACCGGGAAGACCTCGCTGCTCGCCGCCGGGGTCACCGGCCTGCGGGGCGAATTCGAAGCGGGGGACCCGGTCGAGATCGCCGATCCGCGCGGCAAAGTCATCGGCCGCGGCCTGGTCGCCTACTCGGCCACCGAACTGCCCGAACGCCTCGGGCTCACCAGCGCCGAACTGCGCACGCGCTTCGGGGACGGGCACGACCGGGAAGTCATCCACCGGGATGACCTAGTGGTCACCCGCCGTCCGGGCTAGACCCAGCGACCGCAGCACCTCGCGCACTCCGGCCGCCAGGGGGACGAAGGCGGAGGTGTCAACAAGCTCGCCGAGCCGGGTGACGTCGGGGGAGCGGCGCTGCACGGAACTCGACGGCGCCGGGTACTCGGTGATCTGTCCGCTCCACCCCGCTTCCGCCATGATCACCTCGGCGAGTTCGAGCATCGTCACCTCGTTGGGGGAACCGATATTGATCACCTCACCCACGCCGGTGGCGGCGACGGCGAGGACGGCGCGCACCGCGTCGTCGATGTAGATGAAACTGCGGGTCTGGCGCGAGCCGTACAGACTGAAGGTGCCCTCGCGCGCGCGGGCGATGAAATCGGGAATGACGTGTTTGGTTCCCATGTGGGGGCCGTAGGCGTTGTGGAACCGGCCGACGACTGCCGGCACGCCGAGCTCTGCGGCAGCGGCGAACATCGCGACCTCCCCGTGGAGTTTGGAGGCGCCGTAGGACCACCGCAGCTCCCGGGGATCGCTGATTCCCAGCGGCACATCCTCCCCCGTGGGGATCTCCCAACCGAACTGAGAGACCACGGAGGCATAGCTTTCTGAGGAGCCCGCGTAGAAGAAGAACTCCAGCCCCGCCCTCGCGTACCGCTCGAGGAGCAACAACGTGGGAAGGGTGGAGTGTTTCAAGGTCTGCCACGGCGAGGCATAGAAGTTCTGGGTGCCGTTGAGGGCGGCGAGGTGGAAGACCCCGTCCACATCGGGCAGCTCGGCAACACGGGCCGGATCGGTGAGATCCACGCAATGATAATCCGCGCCGGCCTCCCGTAACCGGCGCACCTGCTCCGGGGCCTCCTCATGCAGTTCCACATCGACGGCGTGCACGCGCTCGCCGCGGGCCGTGAGCGCAGCGGTGAGGTGTTGGCCGATGAACCCGGCCGCTCCGGTGACGAGGTAGGTAGCCACGTCAATCCTCCATCCGGGGGGCCCGGCCGAAGACCTCGACCTGGAGATCGGGGCGGGCCTCGGCGAGAGGACCGGTCTGGTTCCACAGGTCAACGACGAGCGCGCCCGCGGGCAGGTGGGCGAGGAGGGTCTCCTGCAGCGCGCGGGAGGAGAAGTCCGGATGGTTCGTCTGCAGGAGCACCACCTCTGCGCGCGCCGCCTGCGCGAGCGTCGCCGGCGTGAGTGGTAGCGTCGCCGCCTCCGCTTCGGCGACGACGGGATCCCACCCGAGCACCTCGGCCGCCGGCCATCGCCGCGAGAACTCCTTCGCAAACGCGCCCGCGAGTGATCCGCGCACATCCGAGGTCGCCGGGCGCCCCTTGAAGGCGAGGCCGAGGATCGCGACGCGGCCGGGAGGGGAGGGCCGGAGGCGGGCGGCGAGGTCACCGATGTGCCCGACGATGTGTTCGTTCACCGCGCGGGCCGTGCGCGACAGCGGTGCAGACGCGCCGTAATGCGCCGCGGAATCCGCGAGGATGTAGGCATCCTTCTCCAGGCAGGGACCCGCGACGGGTCCGGGCAGGGCGAGGTTGAGCCGGTCGTAGTTGTGTCCGGCGGCCTCGATCACCCGGTAGACATCCACCCCGGCGAGGTCGGCGACGTAGGCGAGTTCGTTCGCGAACGCGAACTGCAGGTCCCGCCACGTGTTCGACACGAGCTTGGCGAACTCCGCCTCCTTCGGTGAGGCGACGGGCACGATCTCGACCCCGAGCGTTCCGAAGAGGTCCGACGCCGCGGCGAGCGAGGCCTCATCGCGCCCGCCGATGATCTGGGGCAGCGTCGTGAGCTCGGCCATCGCCTTGCCCTCGACGGTGCGCTCTGGGGCCATCGCGAGGAGGAACTCCTTACCCGAGGCCGCGAGCGTGGCCGCCGCGAGGTCGCTGGTACTTCCCAGTCGAACTGTCGAGCGCAACACCACGAGCGCCCCCGCCGGCATTCCCGCCGCCACGGATTCCAGCGCGCGGGCGAGGTCCTCCTGCTGCACCCGGCCGTCCTCGAGCGGGGTGCCCACGGTGATGACGTAACTGGAGGCCCTCGGCAGCGGGGAATCGGCGGCGATGGCGGTGAGCCTGCCCTCGGCCACGACCTCGCGCAGGGTCTCGGAGAGCCCCGCCTCGTAGAAGGTTGCCTCCCCGCGCCCCAGGGCCGCGAGGATCTCACCACGCCGCTCGGTTCCCGCGACCCTCATACCGGTGGCGGCGAACGCCGTCGCGAGGGTGAGGCCGACGTAGCCGAGGCCAACGACGCAGACGTCGAATCGTTCTTCCACGGTGTCGTTCATTTCGAGTTCGCCGTTCTGCGGTGCGCGATCGCGTCCGCGTAGATCCGCTCGATCTTTGCTCCGACCACCTCGGGCGCGAACTCAGCCGCGCGCCGCGCCTGGGCGGCGCTCATCTCGTTCCGCTGGTCCGGATCGTTGATGAGTTCGGCGAGCCGCCGGGCGAAACCGTCGATATCACGCGGATCGATGAGGCATTGTTGCAGCGGGCCGGCGGTGGAGGAGTACCCGTCGTTGTCGCCCGCGAGCACGGCACCGCGGCCCGCCGCGAGCGCTTCGACGACGCTGATCCCGAAGCTTTCTCCCCCGAGTGCCGGCAGGGCGATGATGTCGGCGCTGGCGAGGAGATCCGCCTTGTGCTCCTCCTCGACGAAGCCGGTGAAGGAGACGACGTCGGCGAGCCCGCTCTCGCGCACGCGTTGCTCGTACTCCTCGAGCAACGGGCCCCGGCCCGCGATCTCCACGGTGAACGGGGTGTCCGTGAGGGCCCACAGCCGAGCAGTCGCCTCGAGCAACGCCCCGGCCCCCTTGCGTTCCACGAGCCGGCCGAGGAAGAGGATGCGCACGGGCCCATCCCCAGCAGCGGCGGCCTCGCGTGCCCGCTCGCGGGCGGTCGCATATTTCTCGATATCCACCGGGCTGCCCGTGGGGATCGCGGGGCGCCCGTACATGAAGCGGGAGAAATCGCTCGCTGGGGCGCTGAGTGACATGAACCGATCGAACCGGCGCACCTGGCGCCGCTGCCACAGACCCAGCAGCTTCCCACCGAAACGGGAGAGGAGACTCAGCGGAAGGATCATGAAGGTGGCCACGAGGGGCACCCCGGCGGGCAGGAGCGAAACGATTCTGCCGGCGAGCAGCGGGCTATAAGGGATGGCGATGTGAACGAGGTCGAAATTCTCCCCGTGGAGCAGATCGCGAAGGTCTGCCCGCTTCGCCGGCAGCGGAATGCCCACTCGGTTGCCGTTGAAGCGGAACCGCAGGTTGCGGGCGAGGGAATGGATCCTCGGGACGTCCGTGCGCTTAGTCGTCGACGTGAGGTAGTGGACCTCGTGGCCGACCCGGGTCAGATACCGGCCGATCTCCAAGATGATCTGCTGCACCCCGTCGGTGGAATCAAGAGTGTCGTCAATAACGAGAGCAATCTTCATCTCTTATAACGCATTCACCGCCTGCGCGAGACGGTCCACCCCTTCAACGATCTCGTCTTCGCCGACGGCGGAGTAGGCGAGCCGCAACGAGTTCTTCGCCCCATCGAGGAGGAAGTCCGATCCCTTCACCACGGCGAGCCCACGCTCGGCGCATGCGGCGAACAACCGGTCGGTGTCGACGTTGTCGGGGAAGGTCACCCACATGAAGTACCCGCCCTCGGGCTTGGTGAACGAGGCTTGCGGGAGTTTCTCGGCCAGCGCGTCGGCGAGGGTGTCGACCCGGGAGCTCAATGCCTTCTTCACGGTTTCGATCGAGCGGTCGTACGCGCCGGACGCGATGAATTGGTACACGATGGATTGGGCGACCATGTTCGGGGAGATGTACGCCGCGGTCGCCAGGGCGGCGATCTTCGAGATGAGGTCCGCGGAGCCTACGAGGTATCCCACGCGGATGCCGGGGGCGACCGTCTTGGAGAAGGACGACGCGTAGACGACCTCCCCGCCCTTCGCTTCGGAGAGCATCGTGGGCAGCCGCTCCCCGGAGAAGCGCAGCTCCACGTACGGGTCGTCCTCGAAGATCGTGAACTCGTGCTCCCGCGCGAGCGAGAGCAGCTCGGCGCGCTTCGCCGCGCTCAGGGTGTAACCCGCGGGGTTCTGGAAATTGGGGATGATATGGGCGAGGGCGGGGGAGACGCCCCCCTTGAGAAGTTCGGCGAACGCCGCCGTGTCCACGCCGTCGGCGTCCAACGGCAACGCGTGCAGGTCCGCTCCCTGGGTCTTCAGGGAAAGAAGGGTCCGGTCATAGGACGGGCTCTCCACGACGACGGCATCGCCGCGGGAGACGAGCGCCTCGAACAGGAACGCATCCGCCTGCATCGAGCCGTTCGTCACGATCACTTGTTCGGGGCCCACCCCGTGCGAGGTCGCGATCCACTCCCGGAGCGGTTCGTATCCGACCGAGGTGCCGTACCCGAACGTGCGGGCCGGATCGTTGGTGAAGGCGGCATCGGCCGCGGCTTTCAACCCGTCTACGTCAACAATGTCGAGGGAGGGGGCGCCCCGGGCGAACGAAATGGGAGTGGGTTCAACAGACATGCTCGCCATTGTAGTCAAATGCCGCATTTCTGCTTTCCCCGCCGTACCCTTGGAACGTGACCGATCTTTTTCCGTGGATGGATCCCGAATACCTCCTCAATACGTTCGGAACGGCGTTCTTCTGGGTGAGTGTCGCCATCGTCTTCGTCGAATGCGGGCTCTTCTTCCCGATCCTTCCCGGAGATTCGCTCCTGTTCGCGATCGGGCTGTTCATCCACCAGGGCCACATCAACATCCCCCTGTGGCTCGCCTGCCTCATCCTCTCCACCGTCGCATTCGCCGGGAACGTCGCCGGCTACGAGATCGGCCGAGCGATCGGGCCGACCCTATACGCGCGGGACGGGCGGTTCCTCAAGCGGAAATATTTCGACGAGACGATCAATTTCTTCGACAAGTACGGCAACAAGGCGCTCGTCATCGGCCGGTTCGTTCCGATCGTGCGCACCTTCGTCACCGTCGTCGCAGGGGTGGGGCAGATGCCGCGTCGACGCTTCTTCACGTGGTCGGCAGTCGGTGCCGTGCTCTGGGCGACCGGTATCACGATCGTCGGCTACTACCTCGGGCAGATTCCCGTCGTGCACAATAATCTAGAGGCGGCGATCATCCTCATCGTCGCGGTGTCGGTGCTGCCGATGGTTATCGAGTTCTTCCTCGCTCGCCGCCGGGCGAGGCAGCAATCCTAAGAGGAGGTGGCGGTGGCTTCCGGAGCGCACGTTGACCGCCAGCTCGCCGCCCTCGCCGAGCTAACCTTCCAGCAGTGGTTCACCGGTCGGGCGGCCTACGTCCGCGAGTTCTCTCCCACGGCGGCAGATTTCGGAGAACAAGCGATGCGCGCGGACTACATCGCGGAGAAGGCGTGGTGGCTGCGCACCTACGACGCCGCGCACCACCCGGACTACGCCGCCGCGGTGGCGGCTGCGAGCGCGGAACTTCCCCAGCCCAGCGGCAACCTTCGCAGCATGCGCCGAGGCTGGCTGGAACAGGTGGACGCCGCGATCACGAGCGCCGCGCGCACCATCCCCTCCCGGCAGTGGGCCACCACCCTCATCCCCCACGAGATCATCGACGGAATCCTCCGAGGTGATTCGTGACACCGTTAGCGCAGGCCATGGCGCACTTCGCGCACGTCGCGCCGATCTCCTCGCACACGAGGGCGACCCTCGCCCCGCACTTGCCGCCCCTCGTGCAGGAACTGTTCACCTACGGGGTGGGCTACATCGGCGACGGGCTCCTACGCACCGTGGACCCGATCACGATCGCGCGCGCCGTCGTCGACCTCGCCGCTCCCATCCACGCCTCCCATTCCTTCCCGATCCTCACCACCGCGTTCGGCGACGTCGTCACCGAGTGGCGTTCCCGGCTGTACCTCATCAACGCTCGGGTGGGGCGCTACATCGGCCTGGGGCGGGCGGGACGGCTCGCCCAGGTCGTCACGGAGCTAGCCGACCCCCAGCGGCGCACATTCCTGCTCGGCCGGGCCCCGTGGGCGGAGGCGGTGGGCCGTCTGGGCGTACCCACGCCCCTCGAGTGCTTCGCCTACGTCCCGCCTCTGTCCGTCCTTCCCCGCGGGGAGGGCGAGCTGACCGGGATCGAGCGGGTCGGGCTGCGCGAACACCTCGAGTTCCTCGCCGCGTTCCACGGTCCCGCCCAGGGCCGTTGGTGAACGGGTGAGGGAGCCGACTACAATCACCTGTGGTTAACCAACCTAGAAGAAGGTCGCTATATGTCTTTGCCCGCCCTATCGCCGCTCGATCCCACCGGTGTGGAGGCGGCGGTCGAATCCGCCATGGCGGCGATCGGCGCCGCAGCCACGCTGGAGGAACTCAAAGAGGTCCGCATCGCGCACACGGGGGATAAGAGCCCGCTAGCCCTGGCGAATCGGGCGATCAAGGACCTCGCCAAGGAAGACAAGTCCCTCGCCGGGAAGACCGTCGGCCAAGCCCGGGGACGGGTGAACAAGGCGATCGCCGAGCGGCAGCTCGTGCTCGAGGAAGAGCGCGATGAGCGGATCCTGCGGGAAGAGACGGTCGACGTCACGTTGCCCACGGAGCGGTATCCTCTCGGCGCGCGGCACCCGCTGTCGGTGATCCAGGAAGAGATCTCCGACTTCTTCGTCGCGATGGGCTGGGAGATCGCCGAAGGACCCGTGGTGGAACACGAGTGGTTCAACTTCGACGCCCTGAACTTCGCTGCCGACCACCCCGCGCGGCAGATGCAAGACACCTTCTTCATCGAACCGGCCGCTGCCCACCTCGTGCTGCGCACCCACACCTCGCCCGTACAGGCGCGCACCCTGTTGGAACGGGATCTGCCGCTGTTCATCGCCTGCCCGGGAACGGTGGCCCGCACCGATGAGCTCGACGCCACCCACACCCCGATCTTCCACCAGGTCGAAGGGCTCGCCGTGGACAAGGGGCTGACGATGGCCCACCTCAAGGGCACCCTCGACCACTTCGCCCGGGCGATGTTCGGCCCCGAGGCGCGCACCCGGCTGCGCCCCAGCTTCTTCCCCTTCACCGAGCCCAGCGCGGAGATGGACTTCCGCTGCTTCGCGTGCGAGGCCCGGGAGGGCCGCGACCACGACGCCGACCCCGACTGCCGGGTGTGCGGCGGCACCGGCTGGATCGAAATGGGAGGCTGCGGCATGGTCGACCCGGCGGTTCTGCGCGCCACCGGCGTCGACCCCGAGCAGTACCAGGGTTTCGCCTTCGGACTGGGGATCGAGCGCATCCTCATGCTCCGCAACGGCGTGGCCGACATGCACGACATGGTGGAGGGCGACGTCCGCTTCTCCCAGCACTACGGGACGGAGATCTGAGATGCCCCGCATTCCCCTGACCTGGCTCGCCGAGCACGTCACGCTGCCCGAGTCCGCCTCCGCCCAGCAGATCTCCACCGACCTGTCCCGCGTCGGCCTCGAGGAGGAGGCGATCCACGGCGCGCAGGTCACCGGCCCGCTGGTCGTCGGCCGCGTGCTCGACCTCGTCGACGAGCCGCAGAAGAACGGCAGGACCATCCGCTGGGTGCGCGTGGACGTCGGCGACGACCACAACGAGGCCGCCGACGACCCGACGGACCCGCAGCCCGGCCAGGAGCGGCCCAGCCGCGGCATCGTCTGCGGGGCCCGCAACTTCGCGCCCGGGGACCTGGTGGTCGTCTCCCTGCCCGGCACCGTGCTGCCCGGGGACGTCGCCATCGCGGCCCGCCGCACCTACGGCCACACCTCCGACGGCATGATCGTCTCCGGCCACGAGCTCGGCCTGGGCCCGGATCCCGAGGACGAGGACGGGATCATCGTGCTCGGCCGCGGCCACGGTGCCGGCCTGTCCGCCGCGCCCGGGGACGACGCCATCGCCCTGCTGGGCCTGGGCGAGGAGGTCGTCGAGATCAACGTGACCCCGGA
>DATGUB010000053.1:0-9891 GCA_035301585.1 Beutenbergiaceae bacterium
CAGCGCGAGGCGCGGCTGCGACACATCGCCGCCGAACTTGGCCTCCCCGCGCCCACCGAAGAGCAGGTGCACACGTGGGTCGCCACGTGGGACGCCGGGTTCCGGGCCGGCTGGGCAGCTTTTCCCGACGTTGCCCCCACCCTGGGGTGGGTGGAGGAACGGGGGCTCGCCACCGGCGTCCTCACCAACGCCCACGCAGACCTGCAGCTCGAGAAGATGACGGCCACCGGGCTCGGGCAACTCCCGCTGCTCGTGACCCTCGACACCTTCGGGGTGGGCAAGCCCGATCCGCGAGTGTTCCGAGAGGCCGCCCGCAAACTCGAGGTCGAGCCGGCTGAGGCCCTGTACATCGGTGATGAGTTCGACCTCGACGCCCGCGCGGCCATCGACGCGGGCCTGCACGGCGCCTGGCTCCGCCGCCCCGGGCACGCAAAGGGTGGGGTCCACGACGACGACCCCACTGGTGCGCAGGCGGCCGGCGTGCACGTGCTCGGCTCCCTCGCCCAACTCCCGCAGCTGCTGCTCCAGCACTAGGGGTGTGGGGCGAGTCACGGGCCCCCGTTTTGATCCGCCGAGTGAGTTTCGGGTAGAGTCATCCAGCGGTAGAAGATGACAGGTGCGCTCCGGCGCAAACCCCCATCAGATACCCAGTGGGGTATGGTGTAATTGGCAGCACGACTGATTCTGGTTCAGTTAGTCTAGGTTCGAGTCCTGGTACCCCAGCGCAGAGCGTGGAAATCAGCTAAGATGGACGCGCGAAAGCAATGGCCCCGTCGTCTAGCGGCCTAGGACACCGCCCTCTCACGGCGGCGGCGCCGGTTCGAATCCGGTCGGGGCTACGAGCGCCCGGAACTGTAGAAGTTCCGGGCCTTTCTCTTTCATTCGTAACTAAAAATATTCGTATCGTGAGGAATTTCATGCCTGGTGGCGCCGCCCCGGTAAATCGCAACGTCGTTCTCGGTGTTCTCCTCTCTGGCGCCTTCGTCGCAATCCTCAACCAGACGCTGCTGGCAACGGCGTTGCCGGTGTTCATGGCGGATCTCAACATCACCGCCAACACCGCCCAGTGGCTGACGACGATCTTCATGCTCGTCAACGGCGTGATGATCCCGATCACCGGCTTCCTCATCCAGAAGTTCACCACCCGCGGCCTGTTCCTCACCGCGATGGGGCTGTTCTCCCTCGGAACGTTCATCTGCGCCATCTCACCGACGTTCGCGATGCTGCTCACCGGCCGGATCGTGCAGGCGGCGGGTGCGGGCATCATCATGCCGCTGATGCAGACGATCCTGTTCGTCATCTTCCCGGTGCACCGCCGCGGCGCGGCGATGGGTACGTTCGGGCTCGTCATCGCGTTCGCGCCAGCGATCGGGCCGAGCCTTTCGGGGTGGATCGTCGACCACTACCCCTGGCCGACCCTGTTCAAAATCATTCTGCCCATCGCCCTCCTTGACCTGATCTTCGCCTACTTCGTTCTGCGCAACGTCACCGAACGCACCTTCCCACCGCTGGATATCACCTCGATCGTCCTGTCCACGCTGGGTTTCAGCGGTCTCCTCTACGGGTTCTCCGCCGCCGGCTCCCTCGGCTGGGGCAGCGCCCCGGTGCTCGGCGCGCTCCTCGCGGGCCTGGTGTTCCTCGTGCTGTTCTTTCACCGCCAGATCCGCCTCGAGCAGCCGATCCTGGAGGTCGGGGTGTTCCGCTACCGGATGTTCACCCTCAACACCGGCATCGGGATGCTCGCCTTCATCGCGATGATCGGCGGCACGACGATCCTGCCGCTGTACATGCAGAACATGGTCGGTTTCCCCGCGGTCGAATCGGGCCTCGCCCTGCTGCCCGGCGCCGCGGCGATGGGGCTGAGCTCGCCGTTCACCGGCCGGCTCTTCGACCGCTACGGGGCCAAGGGGCTCGCGCTCATCGGGATGACGGCGATCACGGTCACCTCGTTCCTGTACACGATCCTCGACGCCGATACCTCGTTCGCGTACATCGCAGCGGTGAACGCCGCGCGTATGTTGGGAACGGCGATGGTGCTCATGCCCGTGACCACCGCGGCCCTCAACGAGCTGCCCCGATCGCTGATCCCGCACGGCACGGCGATGAACAATACGATGCGCCAGGTGGCGGCCTCGATGGGAACGGCGGTGCTCGTGACGATCATGACCACCGCCGCGCTGGACCCCGAAACCCACGGGGTCTCCGGGCTCATTCACGGAGTGAACATATCGTTCCTCGTCGCGGGCATCATCAGCGCCTTGGGGCTCGTGCTCGCCTTCTTCATCAAACCACTGCGCCTCGAGCGCAGCGTGAACTGACGCCCGCTCGCTGACGGTGGGGTAGGGCTCAGCCCTGCTCCTCCGCCTTGCGCATCACTTCGCTCAGGCGGTTCGCCGCGGCAACGACCGAGGCGGCGTGCAACCGGCCCGGCTGGCGGCTCATCCGCTCGACCGGCCCGGAGATCGAGACCGCGGCGATCACACGCCCGGAGGGCCCGCGCACCGGCGCGGAGACGGAAGCGACACCGACCTCCCGCTCGGAAACGGATTGTGCCCACCCGCGGCGGCGCACACCGGACAGGATCGTCGCGGTGAACTTCGCGCCGTGCAGCCCCCGGTGTAGCCGATCGGGCTCCTCCCACGCGAGCAGGATCTGCGCGGCAGAGCCGGCGAGCATCGTGAGGGTGGCGCCCACGGGGATGGAATCGCGCAGCCCCATCTGCTTCTCCGCAGCGGCGACGCAGATGCGTTGCTCCCCCTGGCGCCGGTAGAGCTGGGCGCTCTCGCCGGTGTGATCGCGCAGCGCCACGAGGACGGTTGCTGCCGCTGCGAGCAATCGGTCTTCACCCGCGGCCGAGGCAAGCTCCGCCAGCCGAGGGCCGAGGATGAACCGGCCCTGCATGTCCCGAGAGACGAACCGGTGGTGCTCGAGCGCCACGGCGAGGCGATGCGCCGTCGGGCGGGCGAGATGAGTGCTCGCGACGAGTTGCGCGAGGGTCATGGGTCCCGCCTCGAGAGCGCCGAGAACGAGCGAGGCTTTGTCAAGTACGCCGACTCCGCTAGAGTTGTCCATAAGGCAATATTGCCGTCTCAGTTCATGAGACGCAAATTGGAGTGAGTTAGTAGGAGAAAGGCTGGCAAGGGGATGGGCAAGACCTTAGCCGAGAAGGTGTGGGAAGATCACGTCGTCCGAAAGGGTGAAGACGGCGCGCCCGACCTTCTCTACATCGACCTTCACCTCGTGCACGAGGTGACGAGTCCGCAAGCGTTCGAAGGTCTGCGCCTTGCCGGACGCAAGGTTCGCCGCCCGGACCTCACGATCGCGACGGAGGACCACAACACCCCGACCCTCGACATCGACCTGCCGATCGCGGATAAGACCTCGCGCATCCAGATCGACACCCTGCGGGAGAACGTCGAGGAATTCGGTGTTCGCATCCATTCCCTCGGCGACGCCGATCAGGGCATCGTGCACGTCGTCGGCCCGCAGCTCGGGCTCACCCAGCCCGGCATGACGGTGGTGTGCGGAGACTCCCACACCTCCACCCACGGGGCCTTCGGTGCGCTCGCGTTCGGGATCGGCACCTCTGAGGTAGAGCACGTGCTCGCCACCCAGACCCTGCCGCTCACCCCGTTCAAGACGATGGCGATCACCGTCAACGGCCAACTGCGCGAAGGCACGACCGCGAAAGACATCATCCTCGCCGTCATCGCCAAGATCGGTACCGGCGGGGGCCAGGGCTACGTGCTGGAATACCGCGGCGAGGCGATCGAATCGCTCTCGATGGAAGGGCGCATGACGATCTGCAACATGTCGATCGAGGCCGGCGCCCGCGCGGGGATGGTCGCCCCCGATGAGACGACCTTCGAGTACATCAAGGGCCGCCCGCACGCCCCGGAAGGGGAGGAGTGGGACAAGGCGGTCGAATACTGGCGCTCACTGCGCACCGATGACGACGCCGAATTCGACGCCGAAGTCACCCTCGATGCGAGCGAACTCGAACCGTTCGTCACCTGGGGCACGAATCCCGGCCAGGGACTGCCGCTGTCCGCGAACGTTCCCAACCCCGAGGAGATCAACGACGAGAACGAACGCGTCGCCGCCGAACGCGCGCTGGAGTATATGGGACTCGAGGCGGGAACCGCGCTGCGGGAGATCGCCGTCGACACCGTCTTCATCGGCTCGTGCACGAACGGGCGGATCGAAGACCTCCGGGCCGTCGCCGACGTCCTCGCGGGTCAGAAGAAGGCCGACGACGTCAAAGTGCTCGTCGTGCCCGGTTCCGCCCGGGTGCGCCTTCAGGCCGAAGCCGAAGGGCTCGACCAGGTGTTCCTCGCCTTCGGCGCGGAATGGCGCAACGCGGGCTGCTCGATGTGCCTGGGGATGAACCCCGACCAGCTTGTTCCCGGGGAGAGGTGCGCATCGACGTCGAACCGAAACTTTGAAGGCCGCCAGGGTGCGGGCGGGCGCACCCACCTGGTATCGCCGCTCGTCGCGGCTGCGACGGCGATCCGGGGCACCCTGTCCTCGCCGTCGGACCTCGCAGACACCGCTGCGCAGCTGAGCGCCTAAGGAGAGAGCAATGGAGAAGATCACCACTCACACCGGGATCGGCGTTCCCCTGCGCCGCAGCAATGTCGACACCGACCAGATCATCCCGGCCGTCTACCTAAAGCGGGTCTCCCGCACGGGGTTCGACGACGCGCTGTTCGCCGCGTGGCGCCGGGACCCGAACTTCATCCTCAACCAGGAGGCCTACAAGTCCGGTTCCGTGCTCGTGGCCGGTCCCGACTTCGGCACCGGCTCCTCCCGCGAACACGCCGTGTGGGCGCTGAAGGACTACGGGTTCCGGGTCGTGCTCGCCTCGAAGTTCGCGGACATCTTCCGCGGCAACTCCGGGAAGCAGGGCCTCGTTGCCGGGGTGCTCGCCCAGGAGGACATCGAGCTCATCTGGAAGGCGCTCGAGGCCAACCCGGGACAGGAGATCACCGTCGACCTGGAGAACCGCCAGGTCATCTGCGGGGACATCATCGCCACGTTCCAGATCGATGACTACACGCGCTGGCGGCTCATGGAGGGGCTCGATGACATCGGGCTCACCCTGCAGCACGAGGGCGACATCACGGAGTACGAAAAGACCCGCTCCTCCTGGCGCCCGACCACCTTGCCCGCGAAGACGCTTCCGCCGGTAGCGATCGCCTCCGCGCGCCCCAGCGGGGTGCCGACCCACGGAGACGTGCCACTTTCGTAGGACGAGCGCGTGGGCGTCGTCATGGTGTGGGCACAACCACCCGCGGCATTTTGCCACTTTCACGAAGATGCGGCATATCCTTGAACCCGGAAGGGATCGTGAATGAGTATTCTGCGTGTACATGGCGGTGTGCCACTGAATGGTGAGATTACCGTGCGTGGGGCGAAGAACTTCGTCTCCAAAGCGATGGTTGCGGCAATGCTGGGGGAGACCCCCTCGCAGCTGAAGAACGTTCCCGCCATCAAGGACGTACAGGTCGTCTCCGACCTCCTCAACCTCCACGGCGCCCACACCAAATGGGACAAGGATTCCGGAACGGTCGACATCGACCCGTCCAACGTCGAGATCGCCAACCGCATCGACATCGACGCCCACGCCGGCTCCTCCCGCATCCCGATCCTCATGTGCGGGCCGCTCCTGCACCGGCTCGGCGAGGCATTCATCCCCGATCTCGGGGGCTGCCACATCGGCGATCGGCCGATCGACTTCCACCTGAGCATCCTGCGGGAATTCGGGGCGGTGGTCGACAAACTGGAGTCCGGGGTGTGGATCAAAGCTCCCGCCCGCGGCCTGCGCGGCTCGAAGATCGACTTGCCGTACCCGAGCGTTGGGGCGACCGAGCAGCTGCTCCTGACCGCCGTGCGCGCTCAAGGCCTGACTGAACTCACCGGGGCGGCGATCGAGCCGGAGATCATGTCGCTCATTGATGTGCTGCAGCGCATGGGGGCGATCATCCACGTCGATACCGACCGGGTGATCCGGGTCGAGGGTGTGGATAAGCTCTACGGCTGCAACTACACGGCGTTGCCCGACCGCATCGAAGCGGCCTCCTGGGCGTCCGCGGCGCTCGCCACCCGAGGTGACATCTACGTGCGCGGCGCGGAACAAGCGGCGATGGGCACGTTCCTCAACAACTTCCGCAAGGTGGGGGGAGAGTTCGACGTCGACGACGAAGGCATCCGGTTCCGCCACCCCGGCGGCCAGTTGCAACCCGCCGTGTTGGAGACCGACGTACACCCCGGCTTCATGACGGACTGGCAGCAACCGCTCGTCGTTGCCCTCACCCAGGCGAACGGGCTGTCGATCGTTCACGAGACGGTCTACGAGAACCGGTTCGGGTTCACCGAGGCGCTCAAGCGCATGGGCGCCACGATCCAGGTGTACCGCGAGTGCCTCGGCGGCAAGGACTGCCGGTTCGGGCAGCGCAACTACTTCCACTCGGCGGTGATCTCCGGGCCCACCCCGCTGCGGGCGGCGGATATTGAGGTGCCCGACCTTCGTGGCGGTTTCTCCCACCTCATCGCTGCCCTCGCCGCCGACGGTACCTCCAACGTCAGTGGCATCGAACTCATCTACCGCGGCTACGAACACTTCATGGAGAAACTCAACGCGCTCGGCGCGAAGGTGGAGCAGGTCTAGAGTCCGGGGCGCGGCAAGATGTCGGTATCCTCAGGAATCTATCGCAAGCAAAGGCCGTTGCGAGATATCGTCGTCGAAGGAATTCGAACTCGTATTTATGATGGCACGCTCGAGCCCGGCACGAGGCTCGTCGAACGCGAGATAGCCGAAGAGTTCGACGTCTCACGCCTGCCCGTACGTGAGGCGTTGAGGATTCTCCAGAACGAGGGTCTCGTTGAAAGCCTTCCCACCCGAGGCATGATCGTCTGTGAGCTGAGTCTCCGTCTCGTGTCCGAACTCTTCGACGTTCGTGAAGCACTGGAGTCCCTCGCTGCTCGACAGGCGGCGCATAGGGTTTCCCTTGGTGCCACTCCGTTATTGGACGTCACCATGGCGGAGGTGAATGATGCGGTTGAACGTGGCGACAAAGAGGCCGCGCATACCGCGAACTCCAGGTTCCACGATGAGATTATCCAACTCTCCGGTAACAATCTGCTCGCGCAGACCTTGGATCCGCTCGTGGGCAGACTCTCGTGGCTCCGACGGAAGGTCGAAGATTTCGATCTCATTCATCGCGAACACCAAGCGCTTGCGGATGCGATCCTTGCAGGAAAGCCGGAACGAGCCGAAGAAGAGGCCCGCGCGCACGTCCGGGCCTCTAGGGCGCGCACCCTCGCGTTCCTGCGCGAGTAAGCGACTCCGTCCAGGCCGCCACCTCGGTCAATATGGGATCCCATATTGACGCTTTGGGATCCCAAGTCTATATTGGCGGGAACGAAGCCACCTTCCGCTTCGTTGATTGTCAAGCAGGGAAGCTTGTTTCGAGACTGAGGAGTAGCAATGGCGCAATCTTCACCCGCTCCAGCTGCGGATCTTAAGGGTGCCGATCTAGCCACCCAGCTAGAGTCTGCTTACGAGAAGATCGGAGTCCGCGGCGTACACCGGCAAGTGGTCGCCATGGTTCTACTTGGTGTCTTCTTCGACGTCCTGGAGCAGAATGCGATCGGCATCACCGGCCCCATTCTTCGCGAATACTGGGGTTTGGGAGCAGGAGAGATTGGTTTCCTGAACACGATAACGTTCACTGCAACAGCGGTCGGTCGCGTGGTCACTGGAATCCTTTCCGACCGGTTCGGGCGTCGGACGATGCTCTCGATCAACCTGCTCATCTTCACGCTGGGCGCACTCATCTGTGCGTTGGCGCCGTCGTACGGGGTGTTGAGTATAGGTCGAGGGGTAGTCGGATTTGGACTGGGAGGTGAAATCGCGGTCGCTGTTGTCATGGTCTCGGAGTTCTTCGCTGCGAAGGACCGCGGAACGGCAGTCGGCCTCATCAACGTCCTTGGCGGAGGTTTAGGGAACATGCTCGCGCCGGCCTTCGGTATCGCGGTCTTCGCGATGTTCCCTGGCCCGGAACAGTGGCGTTGGGTGTTCGGATTGCTGGTCGCACCTGCGTTGCTCGTGATCTTCTACCGATTCTTCACGCCGGAGTCCCCTCGTTTCCTCCTGTCTCAAGGAAAGGTGGCACAAGCGGAGGCGGTGCTCGATCGACTCCACTACGGAAAGATCACTGGCACGCCACCGGCCTCCGGTCCATGGCTGAATGCGGTCGAGGGTGACACCCTCATCGCAGACAGGCGCCCGAGGTTGCGCGAAATCGTCGCGGGAAAATTGAGGCGTCGGACGCTTTCCCTAGGTGTTGCGGTGTGCATGACGTATGGCGCGCAGATAACAATGCTCACCTTGATCCCGACGATCCTCACGGAGCAGGGTTACACGATCAACACCTCACTCCTCTTCACATTGGTGATGCAATCAGGATCGCTCATCGGGGCCGTTGTGGCATCACTCGGCGCTCGCAAGCTTCCAAGGAAACTGGTGCTTACTGCGGGATCCATCCTCGGAGTCGTGTTCGGCCTTTGTTTCGGCTTCCTCACCTTCCATGTCTCTCTTGTCCTGATTTTCGGGGCACTCTTCAACTTCTGCGTCGTGCTCCTCAACACCTCTATCTGGATCTACGCTCCTGAGCTCTATCCGACCCGCCTTCGCGGGTTCGGCACATCCGTGATTCTTGCGCTCGGTTCGCTTGCGGGTGGCTTGATGCCATTAGTCGCAGGGAGGGTCTTTGACGTCACCGGGATCGCCGGGATGTTCACGCTGATGGCGAGCCTGTACGTCATCTTCGCCGTCGCCGTGCAGTTCTGCCCTGAAACCTTGAATCGTCCGATGGAGGAGGAGTGAGCCTTAAAGTACTGCTCGTCAACCCGAACACTTCGGAGGGCACTACGCGTGCGATGGCGGCGACGGCGCGGGCGGAGTTCCCTGTCGTGGGCGAAAGCGCGATAGATCTCCACGCACTGACAGTGGCGAAGGGTCCGACGATGCTCGTTGACGAGCACTCGCTGCTGCGTGCAGCGGATGAAACGGTCAGCGCGGTGGTACGGCGGCTCGCAAGCGATCCGGGTATTGACGGGGTGATCGTGGCCGCGTTCGGTGATCCCGGCGTGGACGAACTGCGGTCACGGTCGGCCGTTCCGGTTGTCGGCATCGGTGAGAGCGCCATTCGGCAGGCCGCGCGATCCGGTCCCTTCTCGATCGCCACTACCACGCCGCTGCTTGAGGGATCGATCCGCGCCCGGGTGGAGCGCCTGGGTGCAGAGCCGGAACTTGTCAGTATCGTCATCACCCCGGGTGACCCGCTCGCCCTGGCGGCGGACCCCGAACACCAGACGGCGGCGCTGGGACGCGCCGTCGCCCGGTGCGTAGCCGATGGTGCCAGGAGCGTGGTCATCGGTGGTGGGCCGCTCGCGGATAGCGCCGATGACCTCAGCCGGAACTATGGCGTGGCGATCATCAACCCCGTCAGGGCGGCCTGCCGGCAGCTAGTCCTCCAGTACCCGAGTCTCCCCACGGCGGCCGATTGACTCCACGAGGTGATAGATCGCCGGGAGCACGAGCAGGGTCATCGCGGTGGAGGAGAACAATCCGCCGATCACGACCACCGCGAGCGGCCGGGAGATGAACCCGCCCTCGCCGGTGATCCCGATCCCCATCGGCAGGAGCGCGAGAATCGTCGCGATCGCCGTCATAAGAATCGGGCGCACACGGTGAATCGCACCGCGCTTGAGCGCTTCGGTCATCGGCACACCGCGGTCGCGATACTGCTTCACGAGGTCGATGAGCACGATCGCGTTCGTCACCACGATCCCGATGAGCATGACCAGACCGATGAGGGAGGCCAC
>DATGUB010000054.1:0-7189 GCA_035301585.1 Beutenbergiaceae bacterium
GCGCGGCGAGCAGATCTACCGCGCGGGGGAGGCGGGGGCGAGCCTGCTCGTCGTGCACACCGGCCGGGTGAAACTCTCCCACATCGCCCAAAGCGGCCAGGAGCAACTCCTGCGGGTGCTGGAGCCGGGGGAGTTCATCGGCGAGGCCGCCTACGTGACCGGGGACCGGCCGAACCACACCGCCACCGCCCTGACGAAGGTGGAGCTGTGCTCGTTCACGCATTCCGACCTCGGGGAACTCGTGCGCACCTACCCCGATATCGCGATGCGGATGCTGCACGCCGTCACCTCCCGGCTCAGCGAAACCGAACGCCTCCTCGCCGAGATCTCCACCTCCGAGGTGCAGGCGCGGATCGCGGGCTATCTGCTGGAACTGCCCGGTCAGTGGCAGGGGGAGGCCGACCTCCGGGTGGTGAGCGTACGGCTCCCGCTGCCGAAGAACGCCATCGCCTCCCTGCTCGGCACGACGGCGGAAACCCTCAGTCGCCGCCTCGCGGGTTTCGTGGACGAGGGGCTGATCACAATGCGCGGTTCGGATGTCACGATCCTCGACCCGGCGGGGCTTGAGGCGGTTGCCGCCGGTTGAGGCACTTCTCTAATGCGTGGGGGGATCTGGGGCGCGCGGAATTGTGCGATGAGGGTCTTTCTATCGGACTGAATTGCAAATATACTTTTTGTATGAGTATGACGACTATTCGCGTTCGTAGAGAGCTGCGCGACGAACTCAAAGGGCAGGCGCGGGCTGCGGGGCTGTCCCTTGGGGACTACCTTCAGAAACTTTCGGATAAGGCCGCGAGCGAGAATCGTCTCAATGCGGCGCGGGTAGCGATGGCCAGCACTCCCCAGAAGAAGTGGGAGAGCTATGTGAACGAGAGCGATGCCTGGGACCAAACTGAATGGGGCGACGCGGGTGGAAACGCCTGAGGCGGACGAAATCGGCCCCGGTGACGTGTTCTGGGCTCAGCTCGGCCCCGTGGTGGGTCGTGAACAAACAGGTCGTCGACCAGTTGTTGTTGTCTCTGGCCGAGGGCATCTTCTAGCTGCAACTACGCTTTGCACGGTCGTTCCGGTGACATCCGTCGATCGGGGCTGGCCGAACCACGTGTTTCTGGACGCGGCAGGGCTCGATCATCCAAGTTGGGCGATGACCGAACAGATTCGAACGATATCTCGCGGCCGGCTCCGACACCGAGCTGGGGCGGTGACCCCAGCGATTTTAGTCGAGATTCGCATGTGGATGAAGGATTTTCTTCAGTTGCACTAGCGGGCGCGCCTGCTGGGGGTCGCAGCTGGCATCACAAGGACGCGTCGACGACTTCCCGGGCCTCCTTCTTCACCTGCTCCAGGTGCGCCTCGGAGACGAAGGACTCGGCGTAGATCTTGTAGACGTCCTCCGTGCCGGAGGGGCGCGCGGCGAACCACGCGTTATCGCTCGTGACCTTCAGTCCGCCGATCGCGGCGCCGTTGCCCGGCGCGTCGGTGAGTTTCGCCGTGATCTCATCGCCGGCGAGGGTGGCGGCGGTGACGGCCTCCGGGGAGAGCCCCGAGAGCGCGGCCTTCTGATCCCGGGTCGCGGGCGCATCGAGGCGGGAGTACCAGCTCTGACCGTACTGTTCGACCAACGCGGCGTGGCGGACCGAGGGCGTCTGCCCGGTCACCGCCGTGATCTCTGCGGCGAGGAGGGCGAGGATGATGCCGTCCTTATCGGTCGTCCACACGCTGCCATCGCGGCGCAGGAACGAGGCGCCGGCGGATTCCTCCCCGCCGAACCCCAATTCGCCCGTGAGCAACCCGGGAACGAACCACTTGAACCCCACCGGCACCTCCACGAGGTTCCGCCCGATCCCGCCCGCAACCCGGTCGATGAGCGCGGAGGACACGAGGGTCTTGCCCACCGCGGCGTCCCCGCCCCAGTCGGGCCGGTGGGTGAACAGGTAGTCGATCGCGGCCGCGAGGTAATGGTTGGGGTTCATGAGCCCGCCGTCCCGGGTGACGATCCCGTGCCGGTCAGCATCGGCGTCGTTACCGGTCGCGATGTCGTACGGCGCCGAATCGCCCGCCATCGTCGACACGAGCGAGGCCATCGCGTGCGGGCTGGAGCAGTCCATCCGGATCTTGCCGTCCCAATCGAGGGTCATGAACGAGAACGCCGGGTCCACCTTGTCATTGACGAGGGTGAGATCGAGGCGGTGGCGCTCGGCGATCTCCGCCCAATACGCCACCGACGCCCCGCCGAGGGGGTCGGCCCCGATCCGCACGCCCGCGGAACGGATCGCCTCCAGATCGAGGACGCTGGGCAGATCGTCGACGTAGACGCCGAGGAAGTCGTACCGGCCGACGTTCTCCGCCGCGTACGGGTCGGGGTGGCGTTCGATCACGTGCACCCCGGATTGCAGGTACTGGTTCGCCCGGTCGGCGATCCAGGAGGTCGCATCGGTGTCGGCGGGGCCGCCCGAGGGCGGGTTGTACTTGAACCCACCGTCCGCGGGCGGGTTGTGTGAGGGGGTGACGACGATGCCGTCGGCGAGGTTATCGCCGCTCGTGCGCACGCGCCCAGCGGAGTCGCGGTTGTGCCGAAGAATCGCGTGGGACAGGGCCGGGGTCGGGGTGTAGCCATGACGGGAATCGATGACGACGCTGACCCCCGCGGCGGCGAGCACCTCCAGCGCGGTCAGCAGCGCGGGATCGGAGAGGGCGTGGGTGTCTTTGCCGATGAAGAGCGGCCCGGTGATCCCCACCGAGGCGCGGTATTCCACGATCGCGGCCGTCGTGGCGAGGATGTGCGCCTCGTTGAACGCCCCGTCCAGGCTGGAACCGCGGTGACCGGAAGTGCCGAACGACACGCGCTGGGCCGGGTTCTTCGGGTCGGGGGCCTGGGTGTAGTAGGCACCGACGACGGCGTCGGTATCGATGAGGTCTTCGGGGAGGGCGAGGAGGCCGGCACGTTCGAACATACCTAAATCCTGCCACGGGCACGCGGAATGCGGGAGAGGACACCCGCGGCGCGGAGAGGTTCGCGCCCGCGCAGGGGGTGCGAGGCACGGGAGGGAACGGGCGGTAGGCTATGGCGCATGGCTAAACGCAAGAAACGCCCCGTCAACGAAAAGGTCGCGGCCCGCCGGGCCGCCCGTAAAGCCGCCGCAGCGAACCCGCCGGTGAGCCGGCCCTTCGAGGGCCTGCCGTCGGAGGTGGATTGGGTCGCGATGCGCGAGATCGTGCCGGCCGCCTCCGCGTGGGCCCGAACGACCGAAGAATACGGCTCCCAGGACGTCCAGGTCGTCACGCTGCTGCCGATGCTGTGGCCGGCGATGAAACGGGAGGACGGGGTCGTCGTCGTTGCCCTGCAGTTCGTCACCAACTCCGGGGACCCTTCCCGCGACGCCGCGGCCGCGCTGCTCGCGGCGCTGGAGTTGGAGCCGGGCAACCCGGTGCACATGCCGGGTCTCCCCGGGCCGGGGCCGCGCCTGCAGGATGTGCTCGACCCGAGCCACCCCTTCGAGGTGACGATCCACGAGGACTTCTCCTACTCCATGGCCGAAGGCGCCGAGGCCGACCCGCAGGTCGCCCAGGCGCTCGCGGATTCGGCGGAGAACATCGTGCCCACGGTCAAACTGGACAACGTCGAGGGCGGATACTGGTGCCGGATGGGCGAACGGGAGTTCCTCCGCTGGGCACGCCCCGAGGACGAAGAAGCACTCCTGGACGGGCTTGCCCGCCTCCACGCGGATCACAACTCCAGTTTTGGAGACGACTCCCGCCTCATCGGCACGTTCCGCGCCGGGGGGATCCTCGTACCGGTCTGGGAACTCGCCCGCGGCGCGGAGGCCGACGAGATCGACCCGCTCGTGAAGGAGTTCGCGCCCGTGCTCGCCGAGGCGGTCGCGACCACCGATCCCCTCACTCCCGAGCAGCGCCGCGCCCGCGCCGGGCTCGTGTCCCGGCAGGTCACTCTCCGGTAGTTTTCCGCAACACGACGGCGCGCAAAACCAGCGCGCGAGCCCGCGATGAGTACTAAGCTAAGGGCGTGGGCACGAACAGCACTCCTGGGGATCGGGAATCCTTGCGTGTCGTACGCAAAGGGGTGCGGCCCTCACGCAGCGAAACTGATCGGAAACAGCGGGTCGCGGCGATCATTCCTGCCAAGGACGAAGCGGAACGGATCGCCGCCACGGTGCGCGCCGCGCGGGCGATCCCGTACGTCGATCTCGTGCTCGTGGTCGACGACGGTTCCCACGACGATACCGCCGACCGGGCCCGAAGCGCGGGCGCCGTCGTCGTCCGCCACTCGGTCAACCGGGGGAAAGCCTCCGGCATGGAAACCGGGGCGGCCGTCGTTGCGATGCGCGATAAGGAAGGTTCCCCGCCGCGGCTGCTGCTCTTCCTCGACGCGGATCTGGGCCCCACGGCCGTCAACGCCGCGCCGCTGATCCCACCGGTGATCACTGGCAAAGCCGACCTTTCCATCGCGATCCTGCCGCGGCAGGAGGGGGCAGGGGGCCGCGGGATCGTCACCGGGTATTCCCGCCGGTCGATCAAGAAACAAACAGGCTGGGCCCCCACCCAACCCCTGAGCGGGCAACGCTGCATCACCCGCGAAGCCTTCGAGGCCGCGAGCCCGCTCGCCTCCGGTTGGGGCGTGGAGACGGGCATGACGATCGACGTGCTCAACCAGGGCTTCGCCGTCGTCGAAGTGCCCTGCGACCTGCGGCACCGGCCCTCAGGGAATGACCTCGCTGGCCAGATCCACCGGTTCCGCCAGCTCCAGGGAGTGTTCGGAGCGGTGACTAAGCGGAAGTTCCGCCGCTACGAGATGACGGCGAGTCGGGTGGAAGAGGCGGAGTAACCTCCGGTTCGAGGTTGAGCATCCACGTCGCGGTCGCCGCGATGAGGGAGGGCACGAGCACCGCCGCAACATTCGCGGGGATCGCTATTCCCGAATCGTTCGCTGCCATGCCCAGAGCAGCGAGGATCGCCGCGGCAATGAGCGCGCTGCCCAGCAGCGGCGCACGGGTCGTCATCGCGTTCACCGGGGTGCCGCCGGAGAGCCAGGCGAACCGGCCCCCCTGCGGTTCGGTGATCTCGGTGCGGATCGGGCGGGCGAGCACGAACACCACGAGCGCGACGGCGGAGGCGGCGAGGATCGTCAGCGGCCGGTTCCCCATGAGCACCCGCAGGTTCGCATCGAGCTTGCGCCAGATGACGGTGAGGAGTTCGCCGTCGAGGACTTGTTGGAAGAAGGCACCGATGTGGGTGCGTGAGGAGGGCGGGCGGAGCCAATCGACGAACGCGATCGCGATGACGATGAGTGCGGTGCCGATGAAGACCGCCCCGACCCGTTTGACGGTGAGGCGTACCCCGGCGGCGAGGAGGGCAAGGATGAGGAAGGCGGGCAGGATCGCGGGCGGTCCGCCGAAGTCCGCCCCGAGGAAGGGCGCGCCGTCGAGGAAGGCCGTGAAGCCGCCGAAGACCGCGATGATGAGCGCCGCGATCCGACGGTGTCCGCGCCGGACGAACGGTTGGGCGGCGGCGATCGCGAGCAGGATCATCGCCGTCGTGAATTGAGCGAAGGCGGTGTTGTTCATCCCGTAGAACCGGCCGGCCACCAGCGGCGGGTTGCCCATGACCGAGCCGAGTTGGAGCGGGGAGCCGAACACGACGTCGAGCCCGAGCAGCAGCGCGAGCACGCCGGCGATGACGGTCGCCGGGCCCAGCGGCGCCCGCCGCCACGGTCCGGCCAGGGAGAGCGCGACGAGGCCGATGACGACGGCGATGATCGTGCCGGTGAGGGCGAGACCGGGAACTTCCGTACGCCACCACGGCACGAAATTCGCGAGGTAGGAGGCCACGGGAAGGGCCGCGATCGACAGGGCGATCACCCGCATGATGCGCAGCACGTTCGTGCGCGGCGGCAGCCAACTGCCTTCGGCCTGGGGCGGGACCTTGCCGAGCCGCCGGTGCCACCACGCGTTGAGCTTGGAGATGTTCGGGCGCTTCAGCCCGATCGCTACCGCGGCGTACAACCCGACGTTGAGCACCACGAGGATGGTGAAGAAGGTGGGGATGATCGGGCGCATCGCCTGGGAGTGGCGTTCGCGATCGCGGGCCTCGTCCGCGAGCTGCGCGAGTGACTCGGAGCTTTCGGTCGCGCGTGCTGCCCCGCCCTGGAAGGTGCCCGGGGCCCCGAGTTCGGTGAGGATGGTCGCGTGCAGATCCGTCGCGAGGGAGTAGCCGGGCTGGCGGGTGGAGGGGGAGGAGAGTTCCCCACGCGGCCAGCCTTCCCCGGAGATGGCGAAGATCCGCAGGGCAGCCTCGTCGTCGTCGGCGAGCCCAGCGAGGATGACGGTCGCCTCTTCCCCCGAATCGTGCAACCCGCGCAGAATAGCCTCGACCCGATTGTTGATGATTCGGATGTGATCGGCGCGGAACTGCTCGGGGGTGGAGTAGGCGTCCTGCGGGGCGGGGCGGATCGGGCCGGCATCGACCATGACGAGATCGTGATCGGTGACGGCGCTGGCGATCTGGGCGGCAAGCCCCTCGCCCGGGGTGCGCCGCTCCTCGTAGTTGAGCACATGCCCGACCTCGTTGGCGAGCGCCACCCCCGCGCCGGGACCCACCGCGAGGGAGGAGACGTCCGCGTCCCGGAGATTGCGGGCGAGGGCGCCGAGCTCGGCGGAGTAGCTCTGCTCCGCGAGGGCCTCTTCCACCTGCGGCCAGACGGGTAGGAAGGAGTCGACCGGATCGACGAGCACGTCGCACTGGGCGGAGGTGCCCGCGGCGCGTACCGAGGTGTTGACGGCGAGCCAGCCGTCCAGCGGGCACGCAACGGTGCGGACGCTGCGAACCGACAGCGAGCCCACGCTGCCTCCCAGCGCATCCCAGATCGCCGGCGTGGTCTCTTGGGAGACGTCGCTCCACGCCAACCCGGGCGCGCCGATAAAAACCACCTTTTCCGCCGCGTCCCCCGCCTCGGCGGTATCTCCTTCCGGATCTGCCTCAGCGGTGCCGCCATGGGCAGTGGCCGCAGGGAGCAGCATTGCCAGAAGCACGAAGAACACCGCGACAGCGCGCGGCAGGCGGGCAGAACGGAAGGTGGCGGGGATAGTCATCGCAGCTAAGCCTATGGCCTCGCTCGTGAACGATCGGTGCAGGAAACGCGCAGGTTCCTATGCCGTTACGTGAGGCACAGGCC
>DATGUB010000055.1:0-2821 GCA_035301585.1 Beutenbergiaceae bacterium
TCCATCATCACGTACCGGCGGGCGACCTTGACGGATTTGATCCGGCGGTCGAGGACGTTGAGGCCGTCCTTGACCGGGCCGCTGGGGCGGATGAGGACCGCCTCGGATTTCAGGATCGGCTCGCCGAACACTTCCAGCCCCGCGGCCCGGAGGGTCGCCCCGGTTTCCACGACGTCGGCGACGAGATCGGCCACCCCGAGGTGGACGGTCGATTCGATCGCGCCATCGAGGCGGACCACCTCCGCGTCCACCCCGTGTTCCTTGAGGTAGGTGTCCACCACGCGGGCGTACGAGGTGGCGACCCGCTTGCCGTTGATGTCCGCGAGCGTCGTCGCCGTTCCCCTGGGCGCGGCGAACCGGAACGTGGAACGACCGAACCCGAGGGTGCGATGTTCGACGGCGGTGACACCGGAATCGAGCATGAGGTCCCGGCCGGTGATCCCGGCGTCGACGGTGCCCGCCCCGACATACACGGCGATGTCACGGGCCCGCAGGTAGAAGAATTCGATGCCGTTTTCTTCATCGACGGCAACGAGTTCGCGGTCGCTGCGGCGCTGGCGGTAGCCGGCTTCCTTGAGCAGCCCGCTCGTCGGTCCGGCGAGGCCGCCCTTGTTCGGAATTGCGATGCGTAACATTACTCCCCTACAGGTGCTTATAGACGTCGGTCAGGCTCAGCCCTTTGGCCACCATCAGCACCTGGAGGTGATAAAGGAGCTGGGAAATCTCGGTCGCGGTGTCCTCATCGGTCTCGTACTCGGCGGCCATCCACACTTCGGCGGCCTCCTCGACGATCTTCTTGCCGATGCTATGGACCCCCGCGTCCAACAACGTCACAGTGCCCGAACCCTCTGGGCGGGTGCGAGCCTTTTCTGACAATTCCGCGTAGAGCTCCTCAAAGGTTTTCACGATTGCTCATCCTACTCGCTTCCCGCGATCCCATCGGTGACGACGTCCGCTAATGAGACGGGGGCCTCAATGAGATCCATCTCCACCATGAACTCGTTCATGTCCTCCCACGTGGCAAGGTCGGGAACCCCCCACCCCTCGCCGGGGTTTCCGTACAATTCGGTAGTTCGCTCGACGACGGCGGCCATCACCTCCGACTGTTCCTCGGTGATCGTACCGGGGATATGTTCGCTGGCAGCATCGAGCGCCACCTGCGGGTCCTCGATGATCGCCTCGACCGCGCGTTGGGTGGCCCGTGCCACCGCCGACAGATCCTCGGGCCGTTCGGCGATCGTGGTCGAGCTCGCCCCTGCCCCGATCCCGACCACGGGGACCGGGGTCGTGGGAAGGGCCCGCACGTCGAGGCCGGTGGCGCGGAATTGGGGCACGTCGTTGTTTCCGAACCCGATGACGGCGTCGACGTGACCGCCCGCCAACGCTGCCTGCTGCGTGAAGCCGATCTCCTCAATCTGCACCTCCCCTTCGGACAGGCCCGCCTGCTCGAGGAAAGCCAGAGCTCCGAACCAGGTCTCCCCGAACCGCCCCGGGATTCCGAGGGTCGCGCCGGCGAGATCCTCGAGAGTCTCGATGGGTGAGTCCTCGGGCACGATAACGGCGACGGGGTAGCTCTGGTACAGGGTTTGGAACGTCACCGCGTCCACCCCCTGGGTATGCGCTTGGAGCATTTCGGCCCCGCCAGCGATGACGACGTCTTCCTTGCCCTGACCCAGCGCACCGAAGAGGTCTTCGTCCTGGCCGTGGTGGCGCAGCGTGACGTCGATCCCTTCCTCCTCGAAGTAGCCGCTCTCGACGGCGACGTAGTACGGGGCGAACTGAATATTGGGGACGTAGGTGAGCCCGATCGTTACTTCCGTGCTCGGGTTGGCGCCCGCAGCGCAACCGGCGAGCACGAGCGCACTGGCAAGGGCAAGGACGAAACGCTTTTTCACCATTGGAGTTTCCTTTCCATGAGTCGCACGCCCCAGAAGAGGGCGACGGCACCCACGACGAGAGCGCTGAGGACAGCGATCATGCCGGTGGTGTCGGCGCGGTCCCGGTAGACCGCGAGCAGTTGTCCGAGCCCGTTGCCACCCATGACGAATTCGCCCACCACCGCGCCGGTGACGGACAGTACGAATCCGTTGCGCACCCCCGCGAGGATCGCGGGGAGCGCGAGCGGCATCTCAATCCACGTGAGCAGCTGCCACCGGCCCGCCCCGTCGACCCGGGCCGCGCCGACGATATCGGCGTCGAGCCGGGCGAACCCGAGCGTGGTGTTGATCGCGATGGGGAAGAACACCATGAGCGCGCATAGCAGCGCAGTGGGCAGCGCCCCGTAGCCGAACCACACGACGAGGAGTGGTGCGAGGGCGACTGCGGGGACGGCTTGAGTCGCCGCGAGGTAGGGACTGATCGCAGCGGACGCGAGGGGAAAATGGGCGACGAGGTAGCCCAGCGGGATCGCCACGACGAGGCCCAGCAGACTTCCCAGCGCGCTGACGGCGAAGGTGGAGCCCGCGTAGCCGACCAAACCATCGCCCAGTTCCGTGATCAATCGGCTGGCGACTCGGCCCGGCCCGGGGAGGATCCCGGGGCCGACGGCGGTTGCGGCGAGCGACCATGCGCACACGACGATGACGCCGAGCAGAAGCGGCGGCCCGAGGCGTTTCATGGTCTCCCTTTCCCCCGCGCATCCGGGGGAAAGCGATGTCACTCATCGCCTGGAGACAAGGGGCGCATCGGCGTCCCTCGCGTGCTTCCTCCCATCCGGACTTTAACCGTCGGTCCCGGAGTTCCACCAGGTCAACCAACTCACGTTGGGTCGCGGACTATCACCGCCGGCTCGGAATTTCACCGACCCCGGAGCACGAGCTCT
>DATGUB010000056.1:0-2886 GCA_035301585.1 Beutenbergiaceae bacterium
CCCGACGGCCTCGGGTTCGCTGCACGTGGGGCATGTGTTCTCCTACACCCACACCGATGCGATCGCCCGGTACCGGCGGATGTCGGGGAAGAACGTGTTCTACCCGATGGGCTGGGACGACAACGGGCTGCCCACCGAGCGCCGGGTGCAGAACTATTACGGGGTGTACGTCGATACCTCGCTCCCCTACGACCCCGACTTCACGCCTCCGTATGCGGGGGACGTGCCGAAGAAGGCCCGCCCGCAGGCGATCTCCCGGCGCAATTTCGTCGAGCTGTGCCTCGCCCTCACCACTGAGGATGAGAAGGACTTCGAACGCGATTTCCGCCGGCTGGGTCTGAGCGTCGACTGGGCGCAGACGTACCAGACGATCTCCCCGGTCGCCCAGGAGGTCTCCCAGCGCGCGTTCCTTCGCAACCTCGCCCGCGGTGAGGCTTACCAGATCGAGGCGCCGACCATCTGGGACGTCACCTTCCGCACCGCCGTCGCCCAGGCCGAGGTGGAGGACCGCGAACGCCCCGGCGCGTACCACAAGGTGACCTTCCACCGCCCGGGAGAGGGCGGCACCGGTGAGACGGTGCTCATCGAGACCACCCGCCCCGAGCTGCTCCCCGCGTGCGTGGCGCTCGTGGCCCACCCCGACGACGAGCGCTACCAGCCCCTGTTCGGCACCACCGTGAGGACCCCGATCTTCGGGGTCGAGGTGCCCGTGCTCGCCCATGAACTCGCCCAGCCCGATAAGGGTTCGGGGATCGCGATGATCTGTACCTTCGGGGACACGACCGACGTCACCTGGTGGCGCGAACTCGACCTGCCCGCCCGCACCGTCATCGGCCGCGATGGCCGGTTCCGCCCCGAGGCGCCCGCGGCGATCACGAGCGAGGAGGGCCGGGCGGCCTACGAACAGCTAGCCGGGCTCACCGTGTTCTCCGCGCAGCAGAAGGTGGTGGAATTCCTCCGCGAATCAGGTGACCTCATCGGCGAACCGGAGAAGATCACCCACCCCGTGAAGTTCTTCGAGAAGGGCGAACGCCCCCTGGAGATCGTCTCCTCCCGCCAGTGGTACCTGCGCAACGGGGGGCGCGACGACTCCGCAGACGGCCTGCGCCAACAACTCATCGGCCGCGGCGAGGAGATCACCTGGCATCCGCCGTTCATGCAGTCCCGCTACACCAACTGGGTGGAAGGTCTGCACGGGGACTGGCTGCTCTCGCGCCAACGGTTCTTCGGGGTGCCCTTCCCCATCTGGTACCGCTTGGACGACGACGGCGAGATCATCTACGACTCCCCCCTCACCCCAGGTGAAGACCAGCTTCCCGTAGACCCGAGCATCGACGTCCCCACCGGTTATACCGAGGACCAGCGTGGCGAGCCCGGCGGTTTCGCCGGCGACCCCGACGTCATGGACACGTGGGCGACGTCGTCGCTCTCCCCGCAACTGGCCGGTAAGTGGGAGCGGGACAACGAGTTCTTCGCCAAGGTGTTCCCGATGGACCTGCGCCCCCAGGCGCACGACATCATCCGCACCTGGCTGTTCTCCACCGTGGTGCGGGCGAACGCCGAACACGACTGCCTGCCGTGGCACAACGCGGCGATCTCGGGGTGGATCCTCGACCCGAACCGCAAGAAGATGTCGAAATCCAAGGGCAACACCGTCACCCCGATGAGCCTGCTCGAGCAGTACGGCACGGACGCGGTGCGGTACTGGTCGCTGTCGGCCCGGCTCGGCGCGGACACCGCCTTCGATGAGAAGCAGATGAAGATCGGGCGGCGCCTGGCGATCAAGGTGCTCAACGCCTCGAAGTTCGTTCTCTCGTTCACCTCCCACCTCGCTGCCGCCGGGCCGGTGGACCTGCTCGATGCCTCCGCGGTGAGCGAACCGATCGATAAGGCGCTGCTCGCGGGGCTCGCGAACGTCGTCGACACCGCCACCGCCGCGCACGAGGAGTACAACTACACCCGCGCGCTCGAAGTCACCGAAACCTTCTTCTGGACCTTCTGCGACGATTACCTCGAACTCGTCAAGGACCGCGCCTACGGCGGGGAGAACGCGAACGCCACCGAGGCGGAGATCGCTTCGGCGCGGGTCGCGCTGACGATCGCGCTCGACGTGCTGCTGCGCATGCTCGCCCCCGTGTTGCCGTTCGCGACCGAGGAGGTGTGGTCGTGGTGGCGCGAGGGATCGATCCACGCCGCCGCGTGGCCGACCGCGAACCACCTGCCCACCGATGGCGAACCCGCGCTCATCGAGGCGGCCGGGGAGGCCCTCGCGGCGCTACGGAAGAAGAAGTCGGAGGCGAAGGCATCCCAGCGCACCCCCTACGGGGACGTCTCCCTCGCGACCCCGCACCCGGATGCCGCCCGCTGGGTGGCCCCCGACCTCGCGCGCGCCGGCGTGGTGCACGGGGAATTCACGATCACCGAGGGCGAGGCCGTCGTAGTATCAGGGGAATTACTCCTCGAGACATCCTAATCGCCCACGGGAGGGCCCATGCTCGTTGACGAACGCCGCCGCCGAATCCTGGAAGAGGTCCGCCGGCGGGGCTCGGTCTCGGTAACGACCCTCGCCCAGCAACTCGACGTCTCCGGCATGACGATCCGCCGGGACCTGGAGAGCCTCGCGGCGGAGGGCCGGCTCGATAAGGTCCACGGCGGGGCGACCCTGCGCCGCGGGGCGAGTGCGGAGGAGCTCGATTTCGACCTCACCTCCGAACGCCACCTCGCGGAGAAGGAGGAGATCGCTAGCGCCGCGCTCGAACTCATCGAACCGGGGATGTCGGTGGGGATCTCCGCCGGGTCGACCACGTGGACCTTCGCCCGCCGCCTCGCGGGGGTGGACGACCTGACGATCGTGACGAACTCGTTGCGGGTCGCCGAGGAGTTCCG
>DATGUB010000057.1:0-15204 GCA_035301585.1 Beutenbergiaceae bacterium
TTGAAACCAAGCAAAAACAAAACAACACACAACACAACCAACCAAACCCAACCCAAAACAAGGCCAGACCCAGCCAGAAGCATCATGCAAATGGCATCAATAAAAAAACACACTGTTGAGTTCTCAAAAAACACCCGCGCAGAACCTCGCCGCGATCTCCTCGCGGTCCGGCTAGGGCGGCCTGCTTAATTTACCCAGTCCCTGTTCGCATGTCAACTCGGAAGTTTTCCGCAGTATCACGCGCTTCTTGGCTGGGCTGACAGGCTAACACGTCGAGCGGTTGCTCGCTAGTTGCTGTCTGACTCGATATTGCCGATCGAAGTCGGTGACTATCAAGTCCGTTCCCGGGACTGGCCACTTGCCGTGTCCATTGCTCCCTGGCAACGAGTAACTACATTACGCAGCGCTTCGGATCCGCACAAGTCCGAGGGATCTCGGGCGTGTCGTTCGTTGTTCGCCTTCTGCTATCCGCACGATCTCGCGGTTCCTCCATCGGTGCTTGCGCGCTGGGTGCCTCCAAGCCGTGTCGGTGTGCCGAATTTGCGCTTTGTATCCTGCATCACCACTGCGGTGACCAGACTGGGTTCCTCCCGCCGCGTCGCGGGCCGCACGTGCATGGCGACTGAGGCTCGGTAGCACGGGGGCATGCATCGCCTCTGTGCGCACCGGCACTGGTAACGTGCCCCGCTCATGCGCCACGGTCCCGATTCGCACATCCATCGTGGTGGTTGTGCACTGGGGCCCGTACACGTCACTTTCCTAGTCAATGTTCGGCCCCTACCTGTTCTGCTTCGTTCGGTTCAGGTAGATCTGGCAGGGCAGGATCACGATGGAGGTGATGATCAGACCTCCCCAGAGCGGGAACTCGGTGAGGAGCACGAGCACGAGAGTGGCGACGACGGCGAGGATCAAGATGACCCAGACTGCTGTCCGGAGAGCGTGGCGGGGCCGTGAGGGAGTGGTCATGGGCTGAGTTCTTTCGGTGTCGGTAGTTAGGTTCTGGCGAGCGCGTCGCGGAGCGCGACGGTGCTGCCCGCGCGGAGGATCGATCCGGAGTAGATGCGGCCTGCGAGCCAAATCACTGCGGCGAGGGCGGCGAGGCCGACCAGGAAGGAGAGGGAGAGCTCCCACGCCGGTACCGGGGTAGCGGCGACGCGTGCGGGCATGGTGAAGATGTTGGTGATCGGCGCGAGAGAGAGCAGGCGCATTGCCATCCCGGTGGGCGCGCTGAGTCCTGCGTAGACGGCGGCGGCGAACGGGGTCATCACGAGGAGGTAGACGGGCTGGGTTGCCGCACCGAGGTCTTCTTGGTGTTCCACACGGGCGGCCATCGCCGCCATGAGCGCCGCCAGAAGCGGCACACCGATCAGAACCGACACGACGCCTGTAACGGCGACCGGTGCGGACAGGATCGTGAGGTCCACACCGCCCGCGAAGAAGTACATCCCTGCGAGCCCGGCCGCGGCAACGACGCTTATCTGGACGAGGCCAATGACCGTGAGCGCTGCTACCTTGCCCGCCAAGAGCTGCCAAGGCCTGATCGTGGCGACCAGAATCTCGACCACACGAGTGGCCTTCTCCTGCACGACATCGGTCGCCATCGTCGCTCCCCACAGCACGATGACGAACACGATGATAAGACCAAACGCGAGAGCGACCAGCACATCCATCTTGCTGTCACCATCACGGTTCAGCACTTCGGTTGTCACCTCCGCAGACGCAGAGGCGGTGTGCAGGTCGGAAGGGGAAGCCCCCGATCCCAGTGCGAGCGCGCGCAGGGCGTCGAGGGAAGCAAGCGTCTCAACGGTTGCGATCAAGTGGGGCGGAACGCTCGTGTCACCCAACAGCACCCAGCCTGCGCCCTCACTATCCGCGACGAGCACAGCATCAACCACCTCTTCCCTCAGGAGCGCTTCCCCCTCCGCGCGCGATGAGACGGTGGCGGGCTCGATTCCTGCGGCCTCGAGCGCAGGCGCCAGATGCGCTGCGTCTCCGGTGACTGCGATAGGCGCGGCATTGTCGTCAGCAGTGGCGGGGAGCAGGAGCGGGCCGAGGAACGCCATCGCTGCGAACACGACGGTGCTCCACACATACCCCGACGTGAGCAGCCTGGCTCCGAGTTCACGTCGGAGCACCGCCCACACGCTACGGGCAGGGTTCGCGGACACACGGCGCAGCTGCGGGCGTTCGGGCGGGGTGTTCATCAGGAGTCCTCCTGTCTCGGGCGTCCGGTGACGGCATCGCTGTAAATCTCGTACAAGGAAGGACGCCACGGGGAGAATGCATCAACGCGCCCTCGTTCTCGCGCGGCGTCGAGCACCCGTTGTGCGTCGAAGCCGCCGTGCAGCCGGAGCCGTGTCTCGCTTCCCGTCGTGTCTTCGACGGAGACACCTGCTCCGGTCGTGTCATCCGTGACTACCGGCAGAGCCTGGAGCCACTCGATCGCGGGGGCAGGGGTGCGGACTACGAGCTGGGTACCGACCTTCTCGCCCAGTTCCGCGACGGTTCCCTCGGCGACAATGCGGCCGTCTCTCAGGATGCCGATCCGATCGCAGAGCCGCTCCACCAGATCGAGCTGATGGCTGGAGAACACCACCGGCACACCCCGCTGTGCCTCTTCTCGAAGCACCTCAGCGATCACGTCCACTGCCTGCGGGTCCAACCCTGAGAAGGGCTCATCGAGGACCAAAGCGGCAGGCTCATGCACGAGTGCCGCGGCAAGCTGAACCCGCTGCTGATTCCCCAAGCTCAGCGACTCCAATGCTGACTCCCGTCGGTCAGCGAGCCCGAGCCGATCCAACCAATACTCGGCGGCCTGCCCCGCGGAAGCGCGGCCGATGCCATGCAAAACTGCAAAGTGCGTCAACTGCGAAGCCAGCGTCATCTTGGGGTAGAGACCGCGCTCCTCAGGCATGTACCCGATCGACGACCGCACCTCGTCATCGACGGGTTTGCCCTGCAGCGTGACGGTGCCCGCATCGGCGTGAGCGACGCCCAGCATGATCCTCATCGAGGTGGTCTTGCCTGCGCCGTTGCCGCCGACGTAACCGTACAGTTCACCACCCGCGACCTGGAGCGACACGCCACGCAGCACCTCACGGTCGCCGTAGCGCTTGATCAACCCCGCCACCTCGAGCATCACGCCGCTCCTCTCGTCAAAGCTTTCTCACCAAGCAATGTACAACATCTCATTGTATAAACCCAACAGTTAGTTGCGTCAGGCTGGCGATCTGCTTAACAGACAAAGCACTCGCTGGTATGGTGGGAGTGTGGCGCGAACACCGAAGAAGAAGCAGCGGCCGATCTACAACCGGCTGCGGGTTCTGCGCGCTGAAACGGATCTTTCGCGCGCTGATCTTGCCGCCAAGGTGGGAGTAAACCCGCAAACTATCGGAGCCATCGAGCGTGCCGACCACTATCCGAGCCTCGACCTCGCCATGAGTCTGGCCGAAGTCTTCGCACTCCCCGTTGAAGCAGTGTTCAGCCGCGAACCGCTGACTTACTCACCCGCCGCCTACGCGCCTCAGCAACCGACTAACACTTCCACGCCGCTTATAAACGGCTCCTCGGACAAGAAGGCGCCACTCGTATGAAGATCGCCACACGCACCCTCGTCCTCGTCGGCATCATCGCCTGGGTCGCACTCATCGTCGCCACCTTCATCGAAGGCGCGTACAGCGCCCTGTGGTGGAGCGCGCTCGCGTCCTTCTTCGTCGCGTGGGTGCTCACCCGCATCATCTCACGCGACCTCGCCGAGAAACGCAGCGCAGACCTCGATGAATACGAGGTCACCCTCCGCAACCGCGCCCGCAATATCGGCTACTGGACCGCGATCCTTGGCGGTGCCGCGCTCTTGATTATCACCAGCATCTTCGCCGGACAAGCCCGAGACGGCGACACCTCCTTGCTCCTCCACGCACCAGCCCTCATCCTCGCGCTCATCCTCGCTGCCTCCGCGACCCCCACCGGGGTGCTCGCCTGGGACACGCCACCTCGCACTGACGACGCCTAGCAAGCTATTCCGTCACCACTTCGCTCAACCGAGGCCCGCAAGTAGCCAGCACAGACGCAGCTATGTTTGCCGTCCTACGGGGTGGCCTCCCCGATGGAGTAGCGCGTGCGCGAGTCACGCAAGGACCGGTCGCCGTCGCCCGCCCCGACGGTGCGCAACAGGTAGTCGACCCCTTGGCCGGTGCACATCGCCTTGATCGTGACGGTCACTTCGATCACCTCCTTGTAGGAGGTAGCTCTCCGTCAACGCAGCCCGTCCGGCCATTCACGCCCCTCGGTTGCACGAAGCATGGGAGGAAGTCAGGGATGCGGGACGGGCGCAGGTTCAGGATGACCGGTGATGGCCTTATGAGTCGGCGACAGCGGCGGGATACCGGCCAGAACGTGGTGTTTAAGATTGGACTTTTACGCATACTGGCGCAGAAAAGTCGGTGCGATTAGGTCGAAATGACCGAATCACGGCGGGTTGTTGACACCCACCTGGTTGCGCGCCGATCAACTTGACGGGTACGAACGAAGCCCCCAAAGCGCGTAAATGCCAGATCTGTGCCCAACCGATGCGGACGTACGGACGCACCGCAGCCGGGGCCCAGCGGTGGATATGCACGGGTCTGCTGAGGAAGGACTCGGGAGCCGAAAAGGGCGAGCAGGGCACTCCAACTAGGCACCGCCACGCTGCCTAAAGCAACACGTTTTGGCCGGTATCCCAGAAATGCGAAAGGCCCGGCAGATGCCGGGCCTTTCATTTTAGTGGCGGGGACAGGATTTGAACCTGCGACCTCCGGGTTATGAGCCCGGCGAGCTACCGAACTGCTCCACCCCGCGTCGGTATGTCTATACCTTACGTGTCCTGATTCCCCGATGCAAATCGATGTGGCCGACGCGACACGGAAGCGGTATTTGCCGCATCCTGCCGCGCCGGCCTTGCACCTCACGATTCGGGGCGAGGCGGTTCAGCGTATTCCTGATACTGCGGATTCTTACGCACGTACCCGGCGACGTAAGAGCACACGGGCACGATAGTTCCGCCGTCGGCAACGACCCGATCGAGGGCGTGACCCACGAGCTTTCCCGCGACACCCTGCCCTGAGAACTCGGGTTGCACCACCGTGTGGGTGAACACCCACCGGTCGCCATCGCGTTCGTACTCGGCGACCCCCGCCTGCTCACCGTCGACATGGATGGTGAACCGCGAGTGCGCGTCGTCGTGCTCGATGGTGGTGACCATGATGTTCTCCCTTCAGCCGTGGTGATCAGCCCTCGTCGGGCTCCACCTCGCCGCCGTCCACGTCGGCGTCGAGTTCCTCGTCGAGTTCGTCATCGAGGTCCTCTTCCACGATCGTTTCGCCGGAGATCTCTTCCTCCGCCTTGATCGCGTCCTCGAGGGCCTTGTTGAGGTTCTCCTGAGCCGTCCCGTAGGCCGCCCAGTCGCCCTCGGTCATCGCCTCGTTCGACTCCTTGATCGCGTCGTTGGCACGCACGAGGGCCCGCGCAAGACGGTCGGAGGCGTCACCGGCTTCTTCTTCACCTTCCGGTTCCCCCTCCTCGGTTCCTTGCCCGGCATCCGGCGTGGTCACCCCGGAATCCCCACCGAACACTTGGTCGAGGGCCTCATCAAGGGTGGCCGCGAATCCGATCGTGTCACCGAAGGAGACGAGCACGCGCCGCAGCAGCGGATACTGGGTACCCGATGAGGCTTGCACGTAGACCGGCTGCACGTATAGGAGCCCCTCACCCACGGGCAGGGTGAGGAGGTTTCCTTGCATGACCTCCGAGTTCCCGCGCGCGAGAATGTTGAGCTCGTTGGCTGCCTCGGCGTCGGTGTCGAAGTCGTTCTGCACCTGCCCCGGACCGGCGGCCGTCTGGTCACGGGGGAGTTCGAGCAGCCGCATCGTTCCGTAGTCGGGATCGATCTCGCCGTCCTTGTCCCCCGGCTCAGCGTTCACCGACAGGTACCCGGTGAGCACGTTGCGATCCGTGGTGTCGAGGATGAAGGAACTGGTGAGCGAGAAGGACGCCTGGTCCTGCTCCGGCATCTTCAGCGACATGTAGTACGGCGGTTGCTTGACCTTCTCCGTCCCACCGGCCGTCGGGTCCTCCGGCGTACGCCAGAAATCACCACCGGAGTAGAAGCTCGAGGCATCGGTCACGTGGTACTGGGTGAGTAGCTCCCGCTGGACCTTGAACATGTCTTCCGGGTAACGCAGGTGCGACATGAGCGAACCGTTGATATCCGAGACCGGCTTCAGCGAGGTCGGGAAGATGTTGTCCCACGTCTGAAGGACGGGATCCTCGTCATCCCACGCGTACAGGTCGACCGAGCCGTCGTAGGCGTCGACGACGGCCTTGACCGAGTTGCGGATGTAGTTGACGTTGTTCGGCTGGGTCGCCTCGACGATCCCCATCCCCGGCTGACTCGTTCCCGTGAGGGAATCCTCGACCGCGGAAGCGAGCTGTTCCTGCGCGGAGTACGGGTACTCCTCGGAGGTGGTGTAACCGTCGACGATCCACACCACGCGCTTGGGCCCGCCGTCGTCGGAGTCGACGACCGCGGGGTAGGCGCGGCCCTCAAGGGTGAGGTACGGAGCGACCTTCGCGACCCGCTCGATCGGGTCGCGGTAGTACATGATCTGCGACTCGCTCGTCACCCGTTCGGAGAACAGGATCTCCTGGCTGCCCATCCGCGCCGCGAACAGCGCCCGGCGCCACAGCGTACCGATGTCCGGGCCGCCGTCGCCGTCGAAGGTGTTGAGCACCATCCCGTTCGGTGCGTCGTCATCGGGGTAGTCGAGCTCCCAGGGCCCCTCTCCCTCGGGTGCGCCCACGACGGAGTACGAGGGGGCCTTGGGTGAGAAGTAGATCCGCGGTTCGTAGTCCCCGATCTTCCCCTCGGAGGGGATGGAGTGCTCGAAGAAGCTCGGGCGCCCGCCGTTGGAAACCGTGTTTCCGTGGGCGGCCACGACGCCGAAGCCGTGGGTGAAGACGGTGTGGTCATTCACCCAGGTGCGTTCGGACCCGGAGTCGAGGTCGAGTTCGCGCACCGCGATGAGCGTGTCGTGAATCTCATCATCGAACCGGTACCGGTCGACCGAGAGCATCGTCGGGAACTGGTAGTACTGCTTGTTCTGCTGCAACTGCCGGAACGTGCGGGACACGAGCGAGGGATCGAGCAGGCGGATGGACGCGGTGGATTCCGCGTCCTCACGCAGCTGCCCGGCCTCCGTCGTCGTCCGCGCGGCGTAGGGAATCGTTTCGATCGCATCCAAGCCGTATGCCGCTCGGGTGGCGTCGATGTTGCGTTGGATGTACTCCCGCTCCAGTTGCTGGGCGTTCGGGGAGACCCGCACCTGCTGGATCACGGCGGGGTAGATCCCGCCGACGACGACCGCGGAGACGACCATGAGCGCCACTCCGATCGCGGGCAGGCGCCACGTGCCGCGGGCCGAGGTGTAGAAGAACAGCAACGCAACGAGGATCCCGATGATCGCGAGGATCGCCTTGGCGGGCAGCACCGCGTTGACGTCGGTGTAGGCGGCGCCGTCGAACCGGTCCCCGGTCTTGGACAGCAGCGAGTATCGGTCCAGCCAGTAGTTCGCAGCGATGAGGAGGGTGAACACCCCCGCGATGACGCCCAGGTGCACCCGGGCGGCCTTGGAGATCCGCCGGCCCGGTCCGGCGACCTGCAACCCCCCGTAGAGGTAGTGCGTGAACACGGCGGCGACCGCGGAGAAGAACAGCATCGTCATCCCGAACGTGACGAGCATCCGCCAGAAGGGCAAGGAGAACAGGTAGAAGGAGAGGTCGATCCCGAACTCCGGATCGGTTTCGCCGAAGGATTCCCCGTTGAACGCGACGAGCACCGTCTTCCACTGCGAACTGATCGTCGATCCGGCGAACACTCCGGCTAGGATGGGGGCGGCGATGAACACGAGTTTGCGAACCGGTTCGAACGCTTCCCGGTACCGGTCGAGCTCCAGGTGCTGGGTCGTCACCGGCACGTACATCGGGCGGTTGCGGTAGGCGAGGAACAGGTTGAGCCAGATCGCCCCACCCATGAGCGCCCCCGCGATGATGAACAGCAGGATGCGGGAGACCCACTCGGTGCGAATGACCTCGGAGAAGCCGAGTTGGCTGAACCAGAGCCATTCGGTCCAATACCTCGCGAGGATGAGGAATAGGACGACGAGCCCCGCCAGGATCCCCAAAGTCGGCAGGAGCGCACCCCGCTGGCGCTTGCCTTTGGGCTGGGGGCGGGGAGCGGGTCGTGGCGTTGAAGTCACGTTCACCTCTAAGTTGATGTTCTACAGGTCCTGCCGTTCACGCACGAACAACAGATAAGTACTCCCTAGTAGTTTCCCACATTTACGCGAACCTGATTCCATAGGGGTATGACTTCACCTTCGCAGGGGTCCACCGGGCCCACCGCCGCCGAGTTCGCGCTCGCCTCGGAGATCGTCTCCCTCGAGCACCACGTCGCCGCGGGCGGGTGGGACGCGCCGATCCGGGTGTTCGCGCTCGTGCGGACCGCCGACGCGCTCGTTGACACTCCCTCCTTGGCCGAGGAGATCCCGCCCGAGGCGGTGCGCCTGGCGAAGGAGGATCCCCACGCGCTCCTCGCGATCGAGCAGGAGGGGCTCCCCCAGGCTCCGAACCTGGAGACCCTCCTCGCCTCGCTCGCGTGGCCGGAAACCGTGCACGGGGTGGCGATCGCGGTGGAACAGTTCGTCGTGCCGCCCGAGGCGGAAGCGGGCCTGCCCGAGGATTCCGAGGCGCGGGTGCAGGCGTTGCTGGAGCACCCCGAGCGCGACGACGTGCGCATCGTCGCGGGAGTGCTGCGAAGCGGGGAGGCCTGGTGCGCTCTTCGCTACCGGAGCCACGACGCGGACGACAAGGTCGCTCAATCCTCCGACGCCGTTCCCGGGCTCATCGAGGGGCTGCGCTCCACCCTGGAGTGATCCCGCCGGTTAGCCGTCTTCGCAGGTGGGCAGGTCAGTGACGTCCCCCGCGCGGACCCCATCGACGGCGGTGACGGCGTCTGCCAGGGTGTCGATCCGCAGCACGGTGAGCCCGCTGGGGATGCTCCCCTGAACTTGGGGGCAGTTCTGCCCCGGGGCGAGGAAGTATTCCGCGCCGTCGCGCAGCGCGCCGTGCATCTTCTGCTTGATCCCCCCGATCGGGCCCACGCGCCCGTTGAGGCCGATCGTCCCCGTCCCCGCGACGGCGTGCTCACCGGCGAGCGGGCCGGGGGAGAGCAGGTCGATGATCCCCAGGGCGAACATCGTTCCCGCCGAGGGTCCGCCCACCTTCTCCACCTCGATGTCGACGTCGAAGGGCATATCGAAGTCCGGGTTGAGGAACACCCCGAGCATGCTGCCACCGAACCCGTCATCGCCGGTGGCGAAGGTGACGTCCTCGGGTTCGCCGCCGCGCTCGATGTGCAGCGTCACGTCCGTGCCGGGCGGGGTCTGCGCGAGCACGCCCGCGAGGTCGGGATAGACCTCGATGTCGGTGCGGCCGTGATCAGGGGTGGAGATCGCTTCGATGTGATCCTCCTCCCGGAGCACGGCGTGGGCCGCCGATTCCGGATCGGTGCCGGCGACGAACAGCTCCACGGGGACGTCGATATCGAGTTCGGCCAGCGCCATGATCGTCGCATCGTGTTGCGAACGACTCATCTGCTGCTGGGCGCTTTGGTCCATCTCCTCCCGGGTCACCTCCGGGGCATACAACGCCTCACGGGGAAGCACCGTCGACGTCGAATCGAACCAGCCGCGGATCGCCTGCGGGACGTTGACGGGATAGCCCGGGCCGCCCGCGGCGACGACGGTGGTGATGCGCAACTCACTGTCGTCATCGGGATAGGTCTCCACGCCTTCGATAGTGATGAGCGGGGTGTCGTTGTACTCCCCCAGGGTGTTGATCGTCGGCCCCGGCGATTGCACGGCGTAGGGCGCGGCGGTGAACAGCATCCACATCACGGCGGCGATGAACGCCACGCCGGAGGTGAGCATGGTGAGCGCCTGGCGGCGTTCGCTGCGCGAACCGGTGGGCTGAGGTTGCATGGGCAGTATTCTCACACCTTTGCCCGCTCGAACGCGAGTTGCGGCGAGTTGCGGCGACGGCGGAGCGGGGGCCGGAATGGTGCGCCAACAGCGAAACCGGCGCTGCGGTGATTCCCGCACGAGAGCGTTCGAGCGTACCGTTAGACCATGAGCGAGAATCCCGAAGGTTTAGAGCAGTGGCGCAAGATGCTGGAATCCATGCTCGGGCCCGAAGCTGCGGAAGAAGCGATGCGAGCGATCTCCGCGAGCGGCATGGACATGAGCAACCTGCCCGCGCAGATCGATCCGGGCCAGCTCCAGGCAGCGATGCAACAGATGCAACAACTCCTCAGTGCCGGCGACGACGGCGAGAGCCAGTGGCGGTTCGCGCGCGACGTCGCCCGGCAGGTCGCGCACACCGGCGGTGATCCCACCGTCACGGCCGCGGTGGCGGAGAAGACCCGCGCGGTGTTCTCCGTGGCGGACCTCTGGCTCGACAGCGCGATCAACTTCGACCCCGCGGGCGGGCCGGTGAAGGCCGCCGCCCGAGTGGAATGGGCGGAATCCTCGCTGCCCGCCCTGCGCAGCATGGCCGACCCCGTGGGCTCGAGCGTCGCCGACGCGTTGGTCGCCACGCTCGCCGAGCAGCTCGAGGGCGCCCCGGAGTTCGGGCCGATGGACGTCACCTCGATGATGAGCAATCTCGGACGGCTGGGATTTGCGATGCAGGTGGGCCAGGCCGCGGGAACCCTCGCGCGGGAGGCGTTCGGCGGCACCGACATCGGGATCCCGCTGCACGGGCAGGGGCGTCTCCTCGTGCCCGCGAACATCGCCGAATTCGCCGACGGGCTCGACGCTCCAGAAGACGAGGTGTGGCACTTCCTCGCGGTGCGCGAAACCGCGCACGCCCGGTTGTACGAGCACGTGCCCTGGCTCCAGGCCCACCTTCAGGGCGCCGTGGAGCAATATGCCCGGGGGATCGAGATCGACCTCGACCAACTCGAATCCTCCGTCCGGGAGATCGACCCGACGGACATGGATCAGCTCCGCACCGCGCTTTCCGGGGATATCTTCCTCGGCGAACCGAGCGAGTCCCAGCAGCGGGCGCTGCAGCGCCTGGAGACGATGCTCGCCCTCGTGGAAGGGTGGGTGGAAGAGGTGACCGCGCAGGCGGTTGCCGCGCACCTGCCCCACGCGGTGGCGCTACGGGAGATGATTCGCCGACGGCGCGCGGCCGGCGGGCCGGCAGAAGACACCTTCCGCACACTCGTGGGTCTGGAACTGCGCCCGCGCCGGGCGCGGGAAGCCGCGGCGTTGTGGGCGGAACTCACCCGCAACGAGGGTGCCGAGGCCCGCGACGGGTTGTGGTCGCAGTTGGATCTCATGCCCACGGGTGAGGATCTCGACGATCCCGCCGCCTTCGCCCACCGCCGCACCGCCGGGGATTCCGAGGAGTTCGGTGACCTCGATGCGGAGCTGGCGAAGATCCTCGGCACCGGGGACGCGCCGCAGGACGATGCCGGGGAGCAGACCGGCGAAGGCGGCGAGCCCAACGGCGAGCCCGACGAGGGGCTCGGCGGGGATCAGGACTAGCCGGGCAGGCCCGCGCGCAATTCGGCGAACACCTGCCCCGCGTCGTCGAATTTCACCAGCGGGGCGGACTGGCCGACCCACAGCGACTGTAACTCGCCGAGGTTCCGGCGACCGGCTTCGGCGCGGAACTGCCCGGTGAGCCAATTCTGAGCGGGGAACGGGGCGATCTCCTCCCCCGCTTCGATCGCCTGCACGGCGCGGTTGGGCACGCCCCGTGAGAGTCGCCCGCTCATCGCGCGGGTGAGTACGGTTCCCTCCGCGCTCGACCCGCGGATCGCGTCGCGGTGCGCGGGGCTCGCCGCGGACTCGCGGGCCGCGAGGAATGCCGTGCCGACCTGAACGGCGCTCGCCCCGAGCGCGAAGGCCGCCCGCACCCCGCGCCGATCAGCAATCCCGCCCGCAGCGATGACGGGGACGTCCACCGCGTCGACGACCTGCGGCACGAGGGAGAAGGTGCCCACGAGCCCGGCCTCGGGCTTGGCGAGGAACGCGGTGCGGTGGCCCGCCGCCTCGACGCCGGTGGCGACGATGGCATCCACTCCCCCGGCCTCGAGCGCCTCCGCCTCGGCGACGGTCGTCGCCGTCCCGATGATCGCCGTCCCCTGCTCGCGTGCGCGGTCGCGCACCCACGCCGGGGGGACGCCGAACACGAGGCTGAGGGCCGCGGGCTTCGCCTCCAGCGCGGCCTCGAGTTGCGCCTCTGGGTCGGGAAGGAACCGTTCCGGGGGCGTGGGGATCGGCAGGCCGACCTCGTCGAAGAAGGGGGCGAGCACGTGTGCCGCCCGCCCCAGATCAACCTCACCCGGGGCAACCTCATCCCCCGTGGGGAGCCACAGGTTCACCGCGAACGGCTGCGACGTCGCCTCACGTAGTTCCGCGATCGTTGCCGATATGCGTTCCGGGGAGTACCCGTAGAGCCCGTAGGAACCGAGCCCGCCGTGCGTGCTCACCGCCGCGGTGAGTTCCACCGAGCTCAAGCCCCCGAAGGGTCCGAGGACGATGGGAGAAGAGATGTTCAGCAGATCACAGATCGGGTTGGTCGCCATGGCGCGCTTCCGGCAGATGGATGGGTCGTGCCCAGATTAGTCGACGTCGACGCCGGAACCGTCGAGGAACGACACCCCCTCGAGGAACCCGCGGGCTCGTTCGGTGCGCGGGTATCGGTTGACGATTTCCCAGAACGCCTCGTTGTGGCCGACCTCGACGAGGTGGGCGAGTTCGTGCACGAGCACGTAGTCGAGCACCCAGGAGGGCATGTTCTGCAGCCGGTGGGAGATCCGGATGGAGCCGTTCAACGGCGTGCACGAACCCCACCGGGTCGTCTGGTTCGTCACCCACCGGACCGAACTCGGGCGGACCCCCTCGGGCAAGTATTCACCGGCGAGGCGCTCGGCCCGTTCCATGAGGTCGGTGGAGGAGAGTTGGCGGCGCGCCTCGCTGCGCTTCACCCGCTCAATCATCCGATCGACCCACTCATCCTCCTGCCCGCGAGTGAAGTTCCCCGGAATCGCGATGACGAGCCGGCCCTGTTCTCGGAACGCCGACACGGTGCGGCGCCGCCGAGCACTCCGGCGCACTTCGATCGTGCCCTCCCCGGGCACGTCTCGCATAACGCGCTCACGTCGGCTCATGTTCCCACTTTGTCAGAATCGCGCACGCCGCGGCGGGGAAACGGGTCGCCGCATGGGAAACCGTACTTATCCACAGGGCCGCTCGCGGAGCGCGGTTTCCGGTGAGACTGGAGTCCTGGGCGGACTTCTGCGGTGCCCACGGGAGGATCGATGCAAAAATATTGGCGGCCGGGGCTGCGGGTGTGGTGGCGTTGCGACGGCGAGGCGCAGCTCGGGCTGGACCCACCCGCGATCCTGTTCGGACTCTCGCACGCCGATCACCAACTGTTGGAGGCGCTCGCGCAGGCGGATCCGCAGCTCGATTGTTGGTCGGTGGCGCAGCGGTTGGGTTGGAAACGGGCATCGTTCACCCGGTTCCTGCGCAGGCTCCCGCCGCACGCACTCGTTGACGCGCCGACCACGGAGGCCACGGCGATGCGCCGGTACTGGTCCCTCATGGAAGCCGCCGGCGCGCCGCACCACACCGCACGAGTGGGCGCGCAGGTCGTCATCGACGGCGTCGATGCGCTGGGGATCCAACTCACCGATGCGATCGCGGCAGCGGGCGTGGACGCCGTCTTCCTGTACGACCCGCGGCCCGTGCTCCCCCACGACGTGCACCCGGGCGGCTTCCACACCGATGACGTCGGGCGGGTGCGGGAGCAGGCGGCGCTGCACCGGTTGCGCCCGCGCCACCCGATGGCGAAGCTGCGAGCCGGCCGCGAGGCTATTGGCGACGCCCCGATCCCGCCGGCCCGCGATCGGGCCACGTCCCACGCGCATCCCGGCCGTTCCCCGCACGGCGTGTACGCCCCACAGTTACGCGCCGCGCATCCGGGCAGCAACGCCGAAGGGGTGGCGGCGACGCTCGCCGTGCTCGTGGCCCACGGCGCGGTGGAACCACGCCGGGTCCGCCCGTACGCGCGCCGGGAGACGCCGGTGCTACCCGTCGTCCTGCGCGAACTCGATGTCGTGATCGGGCCGCTGTTGCACGCGGGCGGGCCGTGCGTGCGATGCCTGCACCTGACGTTGACCGATGAGGACCTGCGCTGGCCGGCCGTCGCGACCCAGTTGGCCTCGGAGACCAACCCGGGGATCGACCCGGTCGTCAGTCAACTCGCCGCGGCCCTCGCGGCCCACCAGGTGATCGCGATCGCCGATGAGCGCCCGGCGGCGGTAGTGGGCAGGAGTCTGCACGTGGACGGGGCGCATCCAGTCCCGCGCCATCGGGCGTGGCACCCACACGCCCGGTGCGGGTGCCAGCTAGCGCATTTGGCGTAGCGCGACTCCCGCCGGCGTGGCCGCGGTTCACCCGACGGCGGACTCGGCCGGAGAGGGGGACGGCAGCGGGTGCTTCCGCGGCCGGCCCCGGCCGCGCTTATTCGCCACGATCTTGCCGTCGACGAAGATTTCGCCGCCCCACACGCCCCAGGGCTCCTCGCGCTCGAGTGCGCCTTGGAGGCATTCCACCCGCAGCGGGCAGGTCCCGCAGAGGGATTGCGCCCGCTTGAGGTCCGGTGCGTGTTCGGCGAACCAAAGATCGACCGTGTCGAGGTTCTGGCACGGCAAGGTGAGGTCGAGGTCCTCGGTTGCGATGAGGACGTCCAACGACGTAGACAACGTTGCTCCAAAGAAAAGGGTCCGAAAAAGTGGTGCCCGAGTGCGAAAGATGCACCGGCGGGGAGGAAAAGCTTCAGCGCTGGGCGACCCGGGGTCGCATTCCCTCGAGGAGGAGATTCGCGAGCGCTACCGTGCCGATTCCCGTGGAAATTTCCATGACCATCGTGGTCTTCATGCGAACCTCACCTCCTCATTCTTTTCGGTGGGCCTCCCGGCTGGCTAGGCCCGGCCCAAAACTTACAGCAACGTCGTAAACACTAAACCCCCTGTGCCGGGAGGCTCAAGTTATTTTCCGAAGAATTTTTAAATTCTTATTCCGTCGGGTCCTC
>DATGUB010000058.1:0-4872 GCA_035301585.1 Beutenbergiaceae bacterium
TTGAAACCAAGCAAAAACAAAACAACACACAACACAACCAACCAAACCCAACCCAAAACAAGGCCAGACCCAGCCAGAAGCATCATGCAAATGGCATCAATAAAAAAACACACTGTTGAGTTCTCAAAAAACACCCGCGCACCACTTCTCGCCTCGAACTGAGGTGAGAACCTGGGGCGGCGCTTCCCCCGCCACGGGCGAAAGATCAGAATCTCCCGCTAGCCGTTTTGGGCTGCGATCCCATCTTAGCGCATGAGCTGCGCTTTCGCGACGTGATCGCTGTTACCCCCGCCTTGTGCTTCCCGCCTTGTGGCGGTCTGCCTTTCGGCTGGGCAACGAGATAAAACATTACGGCGGTTTCCGGCGCTGGTCAAATCCGCCGCAATTCACTCGCTTGCGCACCGAATCCCTGCGCTGACCTGCACAAACGCCCGGCCCCTGGGCGGGAACCGGGCGTTTTTCGCGCTTCGTCCTACGTTTTGTGGGTGGGGTCACAAGGGGAGGTTACTTTGCCCGCGCGACGGCGAGATTCCGCCGTCCGCGCCGTACGAGCACTACTCCACCGGCGAGGAGGTCCGCACCGCTGATAGGAGCGTCCTCGTCGGTGACCTTCTCATTGTTGAGGTAGGCGCCGCCGTCGGCGACGGTGCGCCGTGCGTCGCTTCGCCCGCGGCACAGCCCGGTGCCCACGAGGAGGTCAACGATCGTGCTTGTCCCCGGCTCGAGGTCTCCGCTGGGAAGCTCGGCGACGGCATCCCGCAACGTGTCCTCGTCGAGGTGGGCGAGGTCGCCCCGCCCGAAGAGCGCTGAACTTGCTGCCTCGACTCGTGCGCACGCATCGGCGCCGTGCACGAGGGAGGTTACTGCTCGGGCGAGCGCACGTTGGGCTATCCGCGCCGCTGGTCGCTGCGCGGATTCCTCGATGAGACTCTCGATCTCCTCGCGCGGAAGCAAGGTGAAGATCTTCAGGAACCGCCCCGCATCCGCGTCGTCGGTGTTGAACCAGAACTGGTAGAAGGCATACGGGCTCATCAGGTCGGGGGCGAGCCAGACGGCACCCCCTTCAGTCTTGCCGAATTTGGTGCCATCGGACTTGGTGATGAGCGGGGTGGTGAGGACGTGGACGTGCTCACCTTCCTCCTTGCGGATGAGCTCGACGCCCGCAAGCAGGTTTCCCCACTGGTCATTTCCGCCGGTCTGCAAGGTGCACCCGTGGCGCCGGTAGAGTTCGAGGAAGTCCAGTGCCTGCAGAACCTGGTAGCTGAATTCCGTGTAGGAGATCCCCTCCTCTGACTCCAGTCGGCGGGCGACGGTGTCCTTCGCGAGCATCGTGCCGAGCCGGAAGTGTTTTCCCACCTCACGAAGCAGGTCGATCGCGGACAGTTGCGAGATCCACTCGTAGTTGTTCACGAGCAGCGCCGGGTTCTCCCCCTCGAAGTCGAGGAACCGGGAGATCTGCTTCTTCAGGCGCTCCGCCCACTGCGCAACCGTCTCGGCGGCGTTGAGGGTCCGCTCCCCAGACATCCGGGGGTCGCCGATGAGCCCGGTCCCGCCACCCACGAGTGCGATGGCTTTATGACCGGCTGCTTGCAGGTGGCGCAGCACGAGCAGCTGCACGAGGTGGCCGTGGTGCAGGCTCGGGGCGGTGGGATCGAATCCGCAATAGTAGGTGACCGGCCCATCGGCCATCGCCGCGGACAGTGCCTCCGCGTCGGTGGATTGGGCGATGAGTCCGCGCCAGCGCAGCTCGGCAACGATATCGGTCACGTCCGTCCTCTTTTCGGATTGTGCCTAATGTGGACATTGATACGCGCCGGGATTCCAGCGACGCCCGGCCAGTTTAGCCCGAAACGAACTCGTCCCCGTCGATCCAGAACCGCCACGGGAAGCGGTCAGGATCCGCACCGATTCCGCGCACCCCGATCCTCGGGCCGCTGCGCAACGGCGGCCGGACTCCAGGTGCCTCGAGCGAAAGCCCTTCCCCGGCGAAGATGTCGATCCCGTTGTGCTGGCCGGTGACGGCGAGGGCGACCGTGAGCCGGGCGGGACCGCGGGCGAGGTCCCTCGGGGTGCGGCACACGCCGGTGGCGTTGCGCCGTCGCCAGGCGATCTCCTCGCCGTCGATGACCTCTCCGGCGCGGATAAGCACCGCCGTCGCCGTCCCGTCAGTTCCGCAGGTGAGGTTCATGCAGTAGTGCAAACCCATGTGCCGGTACACGTACACGCCGCCCGGGGGACCGAACATGACGGCGTTGCGCGCGGTGCGGCCGCGGAAGGCATGCGACGCCGGATCGTCCGCGCCCTCGTATGCTTCCACCTCGGTGATCCGCACGCGCACCCGCGCTCCGCCGAGGGTGCTCGTGAGTATCGCCCCCAGCAGGGTCGGGGCGACGTCGAGACCGCGGGCGGAAAGGTCCATGGCCGTCACGATACGACCTCGCCGCGGCCGTTGATCCTGATGTCGGCTCGCCGGGGAAGATCGACCTCACGGTGCAGCTCCGCCTCCTCGCGCATCCACGTTCGCCAGTGCGGCTCAGCTTCCGCGCCGTCACGCTCCAGGCCCCGGCGAAGCCGCTCCTGCGGGTCGGGTTCATGGACGAGGACGACGCTCGAGAGGCGGTCGAGGTATTCGGTGCGCACGCTGCCCACGCCCTCGATGACGAGGATGCCTCGGGGCTGAAGAACGCGGGTTTCCCGGTAGCCCTGAGCGACCCAGTCGTAGCGCCGATAAGCCGCCGCGTTGCCTGCGGCGAGATCGGTGAGGATTCTGCTGACGACGGTTCCCGCCTCTCGCAGCCCGCCCCAACCCGGGTACAGATCGTCCATGTGCAGCAGTTGCGCCTCGCAGGCGAGTGCGATCCTGCCCGCGAGGGTGGTTTTGCCGGATCCGGCGGGCCCGTCGATGGCGATCACGGTGACGTTACCGCAGCGCGGGCCCGCCTCCCGGGCATGCGTGAGAACAACGTCCACCGTGGCCACGGGCGTTCTACCCGGTGAACTCTCGGCGCTGCGCGACGGCCTCCCGTGCCGACTGCAGCTGCTCGGCGACCCGCGCGGGTGCGGTGCCGCCCGTGGAGTCTCGCGAGGCGAGCGAGCCCGCCACGCTGAGGACCTCGCGGACCCGAGGGGTGAGGTCCGGGGAGATCTCCGCGAGGTCGGCGTCGGTGAGATCCCAGAGCTCGATGCCTCGTTCTTCGCACACGCGAACGCACGCGCCAGCGACCTCGTGGGCCACCCGGAACGGGGTACCCTCCCGGACCAGCCATTCGGCGATGTCGGTCGCGAGCGCGAATCCTTGGGGGGCGAGCTCGGCCATCCGCTCGGGGTGGAACGTCAGCGTAGCGATCATCCCGGCGACGGCCGGGAGAACGAGGCTGAGGTTGTCGACGGCGTCGAAGACCGGTTCCTTGTCTTCCTGCAGGTCCCGGTTGTATGCGAGGGGAAGCCCCTTGAGCGTGGCGAGCAACCCGGTCAGATCCCCGATGAGGCGGCCGGCCTTTCCGCGCGCGAGTTCCGCGACGTCGGGGTTCTTCTTCTGCGGCATGATCGAGGAACCGGTGGAGTAGGAATCGTCCAACGTGACGAAGGAGAACTCCTTGGTCGCCCATAGGATGACCTCTTCGGAGATGCGCGAGAGGTCGACGCCGATCATCGCCGTCACGAAGGAGAATTCCGCGACGAGATCCCGTGCGGCGGTGCCGTCGATGGAGTTCTCGGTCGTGCCGGCGAAGCCGAGTTCCTTCGCGACCGCGACCGGGTCGAGGCCAAGAGAAGCCCCGGCCAGGGCGCCGGAGCCGTACGGCGAAGAGTCCGCCCGCCCGTCCCAGTCGATGAGGCGGTCGACGTCGCGAAGGAGCGGCCACGCATGCGCGAGCAGGTGGTGCGACAGGAGAACCGGTTGCGCGTGCTGCAGGTGCGTGCGCCCGGGCATCGCCGCGCTGGGGTGCGCCTGCGCCTGATCGATGAGCGCGGTGACGATGTCGAGGACGAGCCCACCGAGGTGGCGTGCCTCCTCACGCAGGTACATGCGCACGAGCGTGGCGATCTGATCGTTACGGGAGCGCCCCGCGCGGAGTTTTCCGCCGAGTTCCGCTCCGGCGCGTTCGATCAGGCCCCGCTCGAGCGCGGTGTGCACGTCCTCATCCCCCTCCGCGGGCGTGAACGCCCCGGAGACGACGTCGGCTTCGAGCCGGTTGAGGGCGGCGATCATCTCCCCGAGCTCGGCGTCGGTGAGCAGTTCCGCGCGGTGCAGGACCCGGGCGTGGGCCCGGGATCCAGCGATGTCGTGCCGAGCCAGGCGCCAGTCGAAGTGCGTGGATTTGCTCAGCGCCGCGAGGGCGTCTGCGGGACCGCCGGCGAAACGGCCGCCCCACAGACTCAACGATTCATTACTCATCGTCGCCGCCGAGGTTGGTCACGCCCCAGTCCGGACCGTTGCCGAACTTCTCATCGCGCGCTGCCGCGAGTTTGGAGGTGAGTCCGAACAGTTCGATGAAGCCCCGTGCGTGCGACTGGTCGAACGTGTCGCCTTCGTCGTAGGTGGCGAGGTTGAAGTCGTAGAGCGAGGATTCGCTGCGCCGACCGGTGACGGTGGCACGTCCTCCGTGCAGGCTCATCCGAATCTCCCCGGAGACGTACTTCTGGGTGTCGTCGATGAAGGAATCGAGGGAGTTCTTCAGGGGGGAGAACCATTGGCCTTCGTAAACGATGTCGGTCCACCGGTCGGAGACAGTGCGCTTGAACCGGGCCTGTTCCCGTTCCAGGGTGACGTTCTCCAGTTCCTTGTGGGCGGCGATGAGGGTCATCGCGCCGGGCGCTTCGTAGATCTCGCGGGACTTGATGCCCACGAGCCGGTCCTCGACGATGTCGATG
>DATGUB010000059.1:0-2216 GCA_035301585.1 Beutenbergiaceae bacterium
GTCTCCACCGGAGTGAGCATCTTCGCCGACGCTCTTGATAACCAGGCGGTCGATGTGACTCGAGTGGACTGGCGCCCGCCCATGGAAGGCACCGAAGCCGACCTCGCGACCGTCGCGATGGATCCGTTGCGGGTGGAGGCCAACGAGAAAGCACTCGCCGCTTATCTCGGGGTGCAGGGCAACCTCGTTGACGTCGCACCGGCGAGCGAAGTACTCGGGCTGCAGAAGGGAGAGTTCCTCCACGCCGGGCCGCCGCTGTTGTGGGAGAACGCCTCCGGCCCGATGCGCGGCGCGCTCTTGGGGGCCGCGGCCCTCGAGGGGCTCGTTGATGATCCCGAGGATGCCGAGGCACTGTTCGCCTCCGGCTCGAACGTCACCCTGGAGCCCTGCCACCGCCGCTCGGCCGTGGGGCCGATGGCGGGGGTGGTATCGCCGTCGATGTGGATGTGGGTGATCGAAGACCCGACCGACGGCCGCCGCACCTACTGCAGCTTGAACGAAGGGCTGGGGAAGGTGTTGCGGTACGGGGCGTACTCCTCGGAGGTGCTTGAGCGCTTGCGGTGGATGTCCGATGTGTTGGGGCCGGCGCTCGCCGCAGCGACCCGCGGATCCGAACCGATCAACGTCACCTCGATCCTCGGGCAGATGCTGCAGATGGGGGATGAGGCGCACAACCGCAACCGCGCGGGAACGCTCATGGTGCTGCGTGATCTTGCGCCGGCGCTCGTGCAATCCGGGCTCGATTCCGCGGATGTCGCCCGGGTGTTCTCCTTCATCGGCGGCAACGACCACTTCTTCCTCAACCTCGCGATGCCCGCGTGCAAACTCGCACTCGACGCGGCGCGGAACATCGAGGGGTCGACGATGGTGGTCGCGATGGCGCGGAACGGAACGGAGTTCGGTATCCAGACCGCCGGCACGGGGGACGAGTGGTTCACCGGCCCCGCGCAGATCGCCGAGGGTCTCTTCCTGGGGGATTATGGGCCGGAAGACGCCAACCCGGACATCGGCGATTCGGCGATCACCGAGACCGCGGGAATCGGTGGGTTCGCGATGGCGACCGCGCCGGCGATCGTGCGCTTCGTCGGCGGAACCGTTCCCGACGCCCTCGCGACGACCCGGCGGATGAATGAGATCACGCTCGGGAGCAATGACCGCTGGTCGATACCCGTCCTCGACTTCATGGGCGCGCCCACGGGGATCGACGTCACCAAGGTCTGCCGCACCTCGATCCTGCCGCAGATCAACACCGGGATGGCCGGCGCCGTGGCCGGTACCGGCCAGGTCGGGGCGGGATTGGTGACGCCGCCGGCGAACATCTTCCCCAAGGCGCTCGCGGCCCTCGCTCAGCGCACGCGGGACCGCGGCCGGGCGGGCTGAGGGGTGAGCACGAGGCGGCTGGCAGCGCGGGACCTCATCGAGGAATTCTTTGACGACGGCTCCGTGGAATCCTGGGACGAACCGATCGATATCTCGGGCTATTCACCGGAGTACCAGGAAGAGCTGCGCAGGGCCCGGGAACGCAGCGGTTGCGACGAGTCGGTGCTCACCGGGCAGGCCACCGTGCACGGGCGACGGGTGGCCTTCATCGTCGGGGAGTTCCGATTCTTGGCCGGCTCCATCGGCCGCGACGCCGCGAACCGGATCGAACGGGCGGTCCGGCGCGCCACCGCGGAGCGCATCCCGCTCGTCGCCTCTACCGCCTCCGGCGGCACCCGGATGCAGGAGGGCACGCCCGCGTTCGTCAAGATGATCGACATTTCTCGCGCGATCATGGACCACCGCGCCGCCGGCGTGCCCTACCTCGTGCACCTGCGGCATCCGACGACCGGCGGCGTGTTCGCGTCCTGGGGATCACTCGGCCACGTGACCGTTGCCGAGCCCGAAGCCCTCGTGGGATTCCTCGGGCCCAAGGTCTACGAAGTCGTCACCGGCGAACCGTTCCCCCCGGGCGTGCAGACGAGCGAGAACCTCGCCGGCCGCGGAATCATCGACGCGGTCGTGCCGATGAAACAGCTGCCAGCGGTCTTCGACGATGCGCTGAAACTCTTCTGCGACCCGATGATCGAACCCCGCATCGAGCGTCGCCCGAAGATCGACCTGGGCACGATCGACGACGACGTGTGGGACAGCATCTCACGCACCCGCTCGGGGAAACGTGCGGGCGTACGCGACATCCTGCGCCTCGCCAGCGACATCACGCTGCGGCTGCAGGG
>DATGUB010000060.1:0-20499 GCA_035301585.1 Beutenbergiaceae bacterium
ACGGACCCTCGGTCCGATCGACGTGTGGGTCAACGTCGCCTTCACCTCCGTGTTCTCCGAATTCCGCGAGATCAGCCCGGAGGAGTTCAAGCGAGTCACCGAGGTGAATTACCTCGGGTACGTTTATGGCGCGATGTCCGCACTGCGGCGGATGCTGCCGCGCGAGCACGGTACGACCGTGCACGTCGGATCCGCGTTGGCCTACCGCGGGATCCCCCTCCAAAGCGCGTATTGCGGATCCAAGCATGCGATCCAAGGGTTCCATGAATCGTTGCGCTGCGAACTGTTGCACAACCGGAGCGCCGTGAAGGTGACGATGGTGCAAATGCCAGCGGTGAACACCCCGCAGTTCGATTGGGTCCTGAGCCGGCTGCCGAAACCCGCGCAACGCGTTCCCCCGATCTACCAGCCCGAGGTGGCCGCCCGCGCCGTCCTCCACGCCGCCGCCCACCCGCGCCGGCGCGAATACTGGGTCGGGGCCAGTACCGCTCTCACCCTCGCCGGGAACGCCATCGCCCCGGGAATCCTCGACCGATACCTCGCGAAGACGGGCTTCGACTCCCAACAGATCGACCGTCCCCAGCCCAAGGACCACCCGGTCAACCTGTGGGAACCGGCGGATGGTCCGGGCGGGCGCGACTTCGGTTCCCACGGCAGTTTCGATGACCGGGCGATGAACCGCAGCGCGCAGCTATGGGCCTCCCAGCACCACGGAACCCTCGCACTCATCGGCGCGGCGGCGCTGGCGGGCGCAGCGATGCTCGGGCGCCGGCTGCGGAAGGTGTAGGCCGACGGGAATCTAGCCCGTTCCAAATCGAGTGCGGTTGTGCGACGATAGCGCCCATGACTGGCCCGCCCATGGAGACCCTCGTGTTGCTGCGGCGCGTGCGGGATCGGATGGATCGATACTACGCCGACCCCCTCGATATCCCCACCCTCGCGCGCGAGGTGCACCTGTCTGCGGGTTACCTCAGCCGCCAGTTCAAACTCGCCTACGGGGAATCGCCCTACTCGTACCTCATGACCCGGCGCATCGAACGGGCGATGGCCCTCCTTCGCGGCGAGGAGCTATCGGTGACCGAGATCTGCTTCGCCGTCGGCTGCCAATCACTGGGCACCTTCAGCCTGCGCTTCTCCGAACTCGTCGGGGTCGCCCCGAGCGAATACCGTGCCCACGGGGCACCAGTGCTGCCTGGGATGCCGCCCTGCATTGCCCGAGCAGTGACGAGACCGGTCAGAAAACGAGAAGCGAACGTCGCCTAGCGCTCACTAAATTAGCGCTATGGATATCACAATACATTCGAGTTTCCTCCCCTTCCTCAACGCCGAGGAGTCCCTCGCGTTCTACCGCGAGACCCTGGAGTTTGAGGTGAAATTGGACGTCGGCTACGACCAGATGCGGTGGATCACCGTTTCCCCGCCCGGCCAGCCCGATACCGCGATCGTGCTCCACCCACCCGGAGTCGGGCACGACCTCAGTGAGGAGGACCAGGACCTGCTTGCGAGGCTGATCGCCAAAGGTTCCTTCTTCGGGATCAACCTCGCCACCCCCGACCTCGATGCCACCTTCGCCGCGCTCGAAGCGGCCGGCGCGGAGATCGTACAGGAACCCATCGCCCAGGATTACGGCATCCGAGACGCTGCCGTCCGCGACCCGGCGGGGAACATGCTCCGCATCCAAGAACTCACGCAAGGAGAAGAGCAATGAGTGACAACCAGGGAACGTTCAGCACCGCCGAACGCGACGCAATGAAACAGCGCGCCGCGGAGCTGCGTGAGCAGGGCCGCCCGGCCAAGGGCGCCGCGAAACGCGCGCGGGAGGCCCAGGCCTGCCTGGAAGCGATCGAGAGTCTTCCGGGGTCCGATGGGCAGATCGCTCAGAAACTGCACGAGATCGTCACCGAGGAGGCACCCCACCTCGATCCGAAGACCTGGTACGGGTTCCCCTCCTATGCTCGCGAAGGAAAGGTCGTCGTCTTCTTCCAACCGAAGACGAAATTCGACACCCGTTACGGCAGCATCGGGTTCAACGAGGACGCGCTGCTCGATGAGGGGATCTTCTGGCCGACGACCTTCGCCGTCCTCAACATCGACGGGCAGGTGGAGGCCACGCTGCGCGACTTGGTGCGCCGGGCCGCGGGATAGACCAAGGCGGCCGAGAACGGCCTAATGCCGATCCCTCGTGGATTTCGGCGGCATAAGACAGTTCTCGGCGGTGCGCGGGCGGGTTCGGCGGCATAAGACAGTTCTCGGCGGTGCACGGGCGGGTGCGGCGGTGCGCGGCACGTCTCCGTGTCCGTCAACCGCCGCCCACGCGCGGAACACCCCACCGAGTGCGACTAGGCTCTGGGGTGTGGACGTCGAATACATAGCACAGTTGCGGGAGCAGCACCCGGCGTGGCGGCTTCTACGTGCGAGCAACGCTCCGTTGGTGCTGTCGTTCCTCGGCGATTTCTTCATCGAATCGAACAACGGCGCCACGGCGGCGAGCACCCTCATCGGCGCCCTCGATGACCACCTGTACGCGATCCACTCCGTCGACCCCGGCCGGTATCCGCGCGCGCCACTGGAGTACCTCGAGGAATGGGCCGCCCCCGAACGTGGGTGGCTGCGCCGGTTCTACCCACTGGACTCCGACGAGGTCCACTTCGACGCCACCCCCGCGGTGGAAAGGGCCTACCGGTGGGTGCAAGACCTACGGGGCCGAACCTTCGTAGGAACAGAATCGCGGTTGCACACGCTCGTGGAGTTGCTGCGCCAGATCGTGCACGGAACGGAAACCGATCCAGAAGCCCGCCTCGAAGAACTCCACCGGCGGCGGGCGGCGATCGACGAGGAAATCCAGCAGGTGAAGAACAATGACCTCGCCTTCCTCGACGAGACCGGCGTGAAAGAGCGCTATCAGCTATTCGCGGCTACCGCGCGCGAACTCCTCTCCGACTTTCGCGAGGTCGAAGAGAATTTCCGGGCCCTGGACCGCTCCGCTCGCGAACAGATCGCGATGTGGGACGGCTCCAAAGGCGCTCTCCTAGCCGAACTCGTCACGAGCAGAGCCGACATCACCACCTCCGACCAAGGGCGCAGTTTCCAAGCCTTCTACGATTTCTTACTTTCGGAGGAACGCCAGAGCGAACTCAGCTCCTTGCTTTCCTCCGTGCAGGAGATGCGGGCGACCGCCGGTGACCACCGGGTGCGGTTCATCCACCACGACTGGGCCGAGGCCGCGGAGCGGACCCAGCACACGGTGCGCCACCTCACCGAACAGCTCCGTCGCTTCCTGGAGGACCAGGTGTGGGTGGAGAATCGGCGGGTGCTCGACCTCGTCCGGCGCGTCGAACAAGCAGCGATCTCCGTCCGCGACACCCCGCCTACGGACGTGGAGTTGGAAATCGACCAACCGGGGATCAGCATCGCGCTTCCCTTCGAACGCCCCCTGTACGATCCGCAGCCGGAAGCACGGATCAACAGCCTCCTCGAACCCGATGAAGCCGAACCCGTGGACTATTCCGCCCTGCTGGAGCAACGCTTCGTTGACACGGCCCGGTTACTGAGCAACATCCGCACAATCGTTCCCCCAGGAGCGAGCGCCGACCTCACCGATGTGCTCGCCCTCTACCCTGTGCGTGATGGCGCGGCAGAAGTGCTCGGATACCTCACGCTCAGCGACTCGGAGATATCCGTGGAACTCTCCGCGGAGGAAGAAGCAATAATCGAATACATCGACCCCCTCGGCAACCCCAAACGGCTTCGTATGCCCCAAGCGACGGTGACACGCCAATGAGAACCCCCGAAGAACACGCAATCGCAGCCGCCATCATCCGGCTGATGAACGGCGTTGTCTACCGCGAGACCCACGAAGAGGTGTGGCAGACACTCGAGCACCACGGCGCACCGGTCCATGACCATTTCGCGAAGATCGGCGTCGCCGTCATCGTCGATGATGCCGAAGGATACGCCTATCTTCGGACCCGCGAACCCGGTGAGGGGGAGGAGCCCCTTCCTCGCCTCGTGCAGCGACGCGCACTCACCTACAACCTTTCGTTGTTGTTGCTGTTGCTGCGGAAACGACTCGCGGAATTCGAAGCGGGGGGAGGAGAAGGCAAACTCGTCCTCGAACGCGAACACATCGTGGAGATGCTCCGCGTCTTCCTGCCCGCGACGACGAACGACGCCCGCGTCATCGACCAGGTCGACCGCACCATCACCCAAGCCAGAAATTTCGGTTTCCTCACCCAACTCCCGGGCAGCAACGGCCACCCCGGAGCGTGGGAGGTGCGCCGGATCATCAAGGCGTACGTCGACGCCGAAACCATGTCCGACTTCGCCTCTCGCCTCGACACCTACGCCCGCGCCCAGGAGCACGCCGATGACTGACGCATTATTCTCCACCCTCGAGGTCGGCTCCGATGCCCTCACCGGTTACCGCCTCACCCGGCTCGAGGTATACAACTGGGGCACGTTCGATGGCCAAGTGTGGACGTTGCAACCCGATGGTCGTACCTCCCTGTTGACGGGCGATATCGGCACCGGGAAATCCACCCTCGTCGATGCCATCACCACCTTGCTCCTGCCCGCGCACCGGATCTCCTACAACAAGGCGGCCGGCGCCGACTCTCGCGAACGGACCCTCCGCTCCTACGTCGAGGGCCACCACCGCTCCCAGCGCGATGAGGCCACCGGGATGTCCCGATCCATCGGGCTGCGCGATCACCGGTCCTACTCCGTGCTGCTCGGGGTGTTCACCAACGACGGGTACGACGAGACCCTCACGTTCGCGCAGGTGTTTCACCAAAAGGACCGCGCCGGACAGCCCGACCGGTTCTACGTCACCGCCGAGGTGCCGCTGAGCATCGAAGGTGATTTCACCGATTTTGGCGATGATCTGCGGGCGTTGCGCGCCCGGTTACGAAACGCCGGCGCCCACATCGAGAACAGCTTTCCGGAGTACGGGCGCCGGATGCGCCGTGCGCTGGGGATCCGTTCCGAGCAGGCGATGGAACTCTTCCACCAGACCGTGTCGATGAAGTCCGTGGGCAACCTCAACGACTTCGTCCGCCAACACATGCTGGAACCGGCCGATTCGGCCACCCGAGTCTCCGGCATCATCGCTCATTTCGATGACCTTTCCGGTGCGTACGACGCCGTCCAAACCGCGACCCAGCAGTTATCGCTGCTCGATCCGCTCGTCGTCGCTGCCGATAAGTACGACGACGCCGTGGGCCGGCGCGACCAATCGAGCAACGAGCGTGAAGCCCTCGTCGCCTTCGCGGCCGAGCAAACCCTCGAGGTGCTCGCCGGGCAGATCACTGCCCGGGAGGCGGAGCTCGAATCTGCGAGCGTTGAACATGAGTCGCTCACCGACGCCCGCGCCGACCTCGGCCACCACCGAAGCCAACTGCTCTCTGAACGTGCCGGCGCCGGGGGTGACCGGCTCGCATCGATCGAGGTCGAACTCAGCCGCACCGAGAGCCTGCTCACCGCCCGGCGTGAACGCAAGAGCAGGTACGACACCCACCTGGAGACGGCGGGCCTAACTGCGGTCGACTCCCTCGCCGCGTTCCATGACCGCACCGGTGACGTGAGCGATCTTCGCGCGAGGCTGGAAGAGGAGGAGAATCGGTTCAAACAGACCCAGGGGCCGTTGCTGCATCGCAAAGCCGAACTCGCCGGCCAGGTACGCGACCTGCGCGCGGAGATCACCAGCCTCACCCAGCGCCGCAACAATCTCCCCACCGCTCTCGTCGCGCTTCGCGACCGGCTCTGTCAGGAGCTTGCAGTGGACGAGGCGGAACTCCCCTTCGCCGGCGAACTCCTCGACGTCCGGGCAGAACACGACCATTGGCGCGGCGCGGCCGAACGGGTGCTTCGCCCGTTCGCGATGACCCTCCTCGTTCCCCACGACCTTTACCGCGGCGTGTCACGGTGGGTGAACGCCAACCACCTGGGCACCCGGATCGTGTACCTGCGCGTGCCCGAGCGCCGGATCCGCACCCGGGCGAGCGAGTCCGATTCGCTGCGTCTCCTCGATGTGCTTGAGGTGGAACCCGGGGAGTTCGAGGACTACGTACGTGGAGAACTCGCCCGCCGCGCCGATCACCGGCTCGTCGAGGACGTCGCCGGCCTGGAATCGCAGGAACGGGCCGTCACCCGGCACGGACTCGTGCGGGATCGAGACCGGCACGAGAAGGACGACCGGCGCAGGGTCGACGACCCGCGCGGATGGGTGCTCGGCCGCCTCAGCGAAACCAAACTCGCTGCCCTGCGAGAGCAGGCCGACGCCCTCGAAACGGAGCTCCTCGGGGTCGAAGCGGAACTACAGGAACGTGATGCCGCGCAGGTCGCCCGCAGCGGCAAACGCGCAGCGCTGAGCGCTCTTGCCGAGTACACCCATTGGGATGACCTCGACGTGCACCACCCCACCACGCTCCTGGCCGAACTCCGCGAAGAACATCAACGGATCACCGCGGGCTCCAGCCGCCTCGCAGAGATCGAACGCCAACTTGAGGCCGCGGATGCCGAGGACGCGCGGGTGAGCGCAGAACTCGGCCGCGTGAGCGAGAAGATCGGGGCCCTTCGTGCCGATCGGGAACGGTTGACCAACCGCGCCCGAAAAGAAGAGGAGCACCTGAGCGGACTCGGCAGTGAGGTCCGCGCCGCGTCCGAGGAGTTCTACCCGGGGCTGCGGGAACGGATAACGACCCCACCGAGCACGGTGGAACAGTGCGACGATCTCGCCGCCCGCCTTCGCAGCGAACTCACCGCCGCGATCGACACCGCCCACCGGGAGATGAACGGTTACAACACCGCCATCGTGCAACTCATGGCCGAAGTGCTCAGCCGCTGGCCGGAACTGAAATCAGAGATGGACGCCGACATCGGCTCCCTGGAAGAGTTCCGCTCCCTGCACGAAGTGGTGAAGAACGACGATCTTCCCCGCTTCGAAGCCGAATTCCGGCGCCTGCTCAACACCGAAGCAGTGCGGGAACTCGCCTCATTCAACCAATGGCTCTTCCGCCAGTCCGAGGAGATCAAGCTCCGAGTAGAGCGGATCAACGAGGCGCTCGGCGCGATCGATTACAACCCGGGCCGCCGGATCACTCTCATCGCCGAACCCACGATCAACCAGGAGATCCGCGCCTTCCGCAGCGACATGAGGGCCGCCACGGGCGATCTCGTCGGTGAAGGCGAAGCGACCCTGGAGCAACGCTTCGAACTCGTCCGCAAAATCATCGAACGGTTCAAGGGCCGCCCCGGGCACGCGGACGCGGACAAGGCGTGGACCGCCCGCGTCGTCGACGTCCGCAACTGGTTCACGTTCGGGGCCGCGGAGATCGATCGCGAAACCGGCGTCGAGTTCGAACATTACACCGATTCCGATGGCAAATCCGGCGGGCAGAAGGAGAAGCTCGCCTACACGATTCTCGCTGCCTCCCTCGCCTACCAATTCGGACTGGAATGGGCGGCGAGCACCTCACGGGATTTCCGGTTCGTCGTTATTGATGAGGCCTTCGGTCGCGGCTCCGACGAATCCACCCGGTATGCCCTGGACCTGTTCGCCAAACTCGGGCTGCAACTACTGATCGTCACCCCGCTGCAGAAGGTCCACGTGATCGAACCCTACGTCGAGTCCATCGGGTACGTGGACAACGCCAGCGGCTCCCGATCCCGCGTCCATACCCTCACCATCGAGGAATACCGGGACCGCAGGGCAGGGGTGTCGTGAGTCCCGCGACCAACTGGACCACCGCTGCCGACATCCGCGCCCGGCTACGCCGCCGGTGGCGCAGCGGAGAATTGCTCACCCTCTGGTCGGCGGGAGAGCCCTTCCCCGAGGTCGAGTTTCCCCTGCGCGGCCCGTCTGCGCGCGAGCTCGCCGATCACCTCGCGCCCGCCCGCGCGTGGGCGGAGGCGATTGGGCGAGGGAGCGAAGGTGGGCGCGCGTTCGACGTCGTCGATACCCAGGTCGGCGGGCGCCACCTGGGGCGGACGACGATCCCCGGCCGGGCACGCATCGGCACCTATGACCAGGCGTGGCACCTGTTGGGCGTTCGCGAGGACGTCCACCGGTACCGGGAACTTCTCGAAACCACCCCGGAGGCTGACCCCGCCCACGGGTGGGCCCGGGCGCATCCGATGAAGGCGCTCGAGGTCGCAGGGGAGTGGCCCCACCTGCTGCGCGCATCGCAATGGCTGCGGCGCAACCGCGGCAGCGGAAAATATTTGCGGGAGGTGAGCGCCCCAGGGATCGACACGAAGTTCCTCGAAACCCATCGCAAAGTCCTCGCGGAGATCCTCGGCGTGCGCGCGGGCGCCGCGGATTTCACCACGGACCTGGGTTTGAACGGCAAGCCGGCACAGTTGCGGTTGCGGTTCGCACCGGGAGCCTTCGGCCTGCCCCACCCCCTCACCGAGGCGCAGCTGCGGGTGGAGGAGTTTCAGGCCCTGGCCGCGGGTGCAGGCCGCGGAATCACCCGGGTGCTTCTGATCGAGAACGAAATCACCTATCTGTCGGTTCCGGTACCGCCAGAAGGGGTCGTCATGTGGGGCCGGGGCTACGCCGTCAACCACCCCGGGTCCCTGGCGTGGTTGCACGACCGGGAGGTGGCGTATTGGGGCGACATCGACAGCCACGGCTTCGCGATCCTCAACCGGCTGCGGCGCCACCTTCCGAACGTCACGTCGGTGCTGATGGACGAACCGACGCTCCTGTCCCATGCGGACACGTGGGTGCAAGAACCCCGGCCCACGGCGGCAGACCTCACCCACCTCACGCCCACGGAATTCGACCTCTACCGCGACCTGGTGACCGACCGATTCGCCGAGCGGATCCGACTCGAGCAAGAATACGTGGATTGGCGATGGGCCCTCGACCGGCTTCAAGAAATCGGGTTCCTCGCCGCGGAGCCCGGCACCGAACCCGTTTGACCGGGCCCAGCGCCGCGCCGCCTACGAAGAACCGTGAGGAGACGCACACCCCCCGCGGCCAGCAGCCCAGCGAGCGGCGCTCTACCCCAGGGGAGGGGGCCCGTGGAACCCCGCCGGCAGGATTAAAAGCGCGAGAAAAAGCCCCCGGCGAGGGCGCGTGGGTGCCGGGGCGTGGAGGTGAGCGCGGCTGCGGGCACGGGCCGCCGCCCCGCGCGCCGGCGCAGGAGAGAAATTTCAGGAACAAAATGACTTCGCGAATCCGCCCGGCGCGCGGTAAGGTTTCCCGTTGGGAAACGGGGGTGGCACATGACGAGTGTTCGAGCCAAACGCGAGCAAGGAACGACGCCGACAGCGAGTTCGGCCGGGCTCATCATCGCGGTGATGGTGATCGCCGCGTTCGTGATGATTCTGAACGAGACGATCGTGTCGATCGCGTTGCCCCAGCTCGCGACGACCCTGGAGGTGAGCACCTCCACGATCCAGTGGCTCATCAGCGGCTTCCTGCTCACGATGGCGGTCGTGATTCCCATGACCGGTTTCCTGCTCAACAAATTCTCGCCGCGCACGATGTTCCTCGCCGCCGTGGGCTCGTTCACCGTCGGCACCCTGGTGTGTGCGGCCGCGCCGAACTTCGCCGGGCTCCTCGCCGGGCGAGTGGTGCAGGCGAGCGGGACGGCGGTGATGATCCCGCTGGTGATGACCTCGGTCATGCAACTCATCCCCGCCGAGCGGCGCGGGGCGATGATGGGCACGATCTCCATCGTCATCGGGGTGGCCCCCGCGATCGGGCCCACTACCGGCGGTGCGATCCTCGCGCTGCTGGGCTGGCGGTGGATGTTCTGGCTCGTGTTCGCCCTCGCCGTGGTGCTGTTCGCGCTCGGCGCCGCCCGGCTCCACGTTCCCGCCAAGAAGGAACCCAGCACGTTGCCCGCGGGATCGGTGGCGCTATCGGCCGGAGGGTTCGCGAGCCTGCTGTACGGGCTCTCCACGCTCGGGCAGCCGGGTGCCCTCGTACCCCCGTGGGCCTGCCTCCTCGTCAGCGCAGTGCTCCTCACCCTGTTCGTGCTGCGCCAACGCACCCTGCAACAGGCGGGTACGCCGCTGCTCGACCTTCGCACCCTCACCTACCCACGGTACCGAACGGGGCTGCTGCTCTCCCTCGTGGTGTTCATGGCCCTGCTCGGAGCGGGGGCGATCCTCCTGCCGATCTACCTGCAGGGTGTGCTCGGCCACGATCCCTTCACCGCGGGTCTGGCGCTTCTTCCCGGCGGGCTCACGATGGCCGCGATCTCCCGGCCCGCCGGGACCTGGTACGACCGGCTCGGCGCCCGGAAGCTGGTCATCCCCGGGGCGATGGGCATGGCCGCCTCGTTATGGGGCCTCGCCCTCGTCGGCGGCGCCGCTCCGCTTGCCCTGGTCATCGGGATACACATGGCGCTCATGCTCTCCCTGGGGCTGATGATGACCCCGATCATGGCCGATTCCCTCGGCACCCTGCCGGATCCGCTGCACTCCCACGGAAGCGCGCTGCTCGCGACCTTACAGCAGGTCGCCGGCGCGCTCGGGTCGGCCGTGTTCGTCACGGTCGCGACCCTGATGAGCGTGAACGCCGCCTCCGGCCCCCCCGACGGCGACGGCATCCGCGCCGGATTCGCCGTCGCGGGGATGATCGCCCTGGTGGGGGTCGTGATGTCGTTCCGCGTCAAAGCGCCCGAACCGCGGCGCCTGCCTTAATCGAGGCAGAACTCGTTGCCTTCCGGATCGGCCATGACGATGAACCCGCCGCTCAGGGGCGGCTCCGGTTCGAAACGTTCGAGCCGGCTCGCGCCAAGATCAATGAGGCGGCGGCACTCGGCTTCGAGGGCCTCCATCCGCTCCTCGCCCTCCAGGCCGGGTGCGGACCGCAGGTCGAGGTGGAGCCGGTTCTTCACCGTCTTCTCCTCCGGCACGCGCTGGAAGAAGATCCGAGGCCGGTCGCCCTCAGGATCCTCGATCGCGGATGCGATGTTGTGCTGGTCCTCGGGAATCCCGATCTCCGTGAAATAGCTGTCCCAGGCCTCGAACGGGCTCTCGGTGGCGAACAGGTCGTGCCCGGGCGGCCAGGGGTGGGCGTAGCCGAGCGCTTTCGCCCAGAACAGTGAAAGCCGGCGCGGGTCCGCGGCGTCGAACGTGATCTGGAATTGCATGCCAACCTCCAAGGGGCGTGTAGGAGAAACCTACCCGCGATGGGGCGGAATGAACATAGGGCGGCGAAACACCGGGCCGGGGTCGATGCGCATCAGAGCTCCGCGGCGCGTTCGAGGAAATCCTGCAGCAGCGGACCGGCGGTCTCGGCCCCGCCGATCCCGTGCTCGACGAAAACCCCAACGGCCAGGTCTTCCTGGATCCCGACCATCCACGTGTGCGGGGGCAGCTCCGCGTCCCCGTGCTCGGCCGTGCCCGTCTTGGCCAGAACCTCTTCCCCGGGAAGGTCAGCGAGGAGCCGCCCGGTTCCCTCGGAGACGACGGCGCCCATGAGGTCGCGAAGGGTCTGGGCTTCCGTCTCGGTCAGCGGGGTCGGTGGTTCGGTGCTCGGGGAGACGCCGTCGATCAGGGTGGGGATCACCGTTTCGCCCGCTTGCACGGAGGCGGCGACGGTCGCCATTGCGAGCGGGCTGGCGAGCGTGCGGCCCTGCCCGATGAGGGAGGCCGCGTACTCGGTTCCCTCCTCAGGTTCGGGAACGGAGCCGAGGAACGCGGGGTATCCCAACGGGTCATCCGCCAGGTCGAGCCCGAGCCCCAGGGATTGCGCCGCGTCAACGAGATCGTCGGGAGAAATCTCCTCGCGCAGGTCAATGAGCGCGGTGTTGCAGGATTCGGCGAAGGCGACGGTGAACGGGATCTCGCCAAGCTTATCGCTGGGGTAGGCATCGTAGTTTTTGAATTCTCGCCCGTCCACGGTGGTCGTCTCGGAGCAGGAGACGACGTCGTCGACGGCGAGCCCGGAGCGCAGGAGCGCGAGCGCCGTGACCACCTTGAAGGTGGACCCGGGTGGGAATTGGCCGACGGCGGCAAGGTTCTGACCTTCGTTCGCTTCCGCGTTCGCCAGGGCGAGCACCTCGCCGCTGGAGGGGCGGATCGCCACGATTGCCGCGCCGGGAGCATCCTTGGCATCGGCTTTCGGCGCGTTGGCCAGGACCTTCTCCGCCGCCATCTGCAGATCGACGTCGAGGGTGAGTTTCAGCGGCTCGGGCGCCCCGCCCTCGAGGGTGGCGAGGGTCGTGCGCTCGGCTTCGGGGCAGTCGTGGGGGTCCTGGCAACTGGAGGCGTTGACGGCGAAGATCTCCACTTCGTCGCGTCCGCGCAGTTGGGCGTCGTACTCCTTCTGAAGCCCAGAGATGCCGACGACGTCACCCGCGGTGATCTCGCCGTCGGAATCCTCAATGATCTCCGCCGTGGCCTCGCCCGCCCGCCCGAGCAGCTCCCGGGCGAAGGTGCGGGTGGGGGCGAGGAGCGCCTCGCCGCTGACGACCAGGGCACCGGGGAGATCCTCGAAGCCGTCCTCGATCCACGCGTCGGCGTCCTCGGGGCGAACACTGATCGCCTCGACGAACGCCTTGGGCCCGGCGGCGAGCACGCGGGTGGTGAAGGACTCCGGATCGACACCGGCGGCCTCGGCGATCTCCTCGGCCGCGGACTCGAGGTCATCCTCACCGATCTTCGCCTTATCCAGCCCGTAGCGGCGAATGGCGCGCTCGGTGATGATCGGGGTGTCATCCCCCGCGAGGATCTCGGCCCGCTCCGGGGCATGGGAATCCACCCCGATGCGTTTCCCCGATTCCAAGCCCGGGGCGAACGCGGCCGGCTCCCACTGCACCCACCACTGGGAATCGTCATAGGACAAGGCGACCTCGGTGTCGTAGTCCCACGCGTTGCCCTCGATCTCCCACGACCACTGCAGCGGGAGAACGGCGTCGTTCATGTCGTAGGCGATCTCGCCGGGGGTGACGGTGAGTGGATACTCCGACAGCGCCTCGACGTGGTTGGCGAACGCCGAGGTCGCTTCCGGGTTGAGGAGAGGCACCTCGTCGAGGGAATGGGCCGAGAGCGATTCGGTGAGGTCCGCGGCGAGCCCTTCAGCGCCGGTGTCCTTCGCGGTGCAGGCGGGGATGAGGAACAGGCTGAGCGCCGCGGCGGCGGCCAGGAGTCTCCGTTGGTTAGCCATCACCCAGAAATAATAGTCCGCCGGTGAGACACGCGTCAGGGGAATTCCACCGCGGGATGTAGGACAATGGGAGCTATGCGAATTGTCGTGTTGACTGGGGCAGGTATTTCCGCAGAGTCCGGGGTGGCGACCTTCCGTGACAGTGGCGGGTTGTGGGAGGGCCACGACGTGCAAAAGGTTGCGACGCCCGAAGGGTTTGCCACCGATCCTGATCTCGTGCTGCGGTTCTATGACGAACGGCGGGCCGCGGTGCAGGCGGTCGAACCCAACGCCGCGCACCTTGCCCTCGCCCGCCTCGAGGAGCAGCTCGAGGGGGACCTGCACATCGTCACCCAAAACGTCGATGACCTGCACGAACGCGCCGGTTCGACAAACGTCATCCACATGCACGGGGAGCTGCTGAGCGCGTGGTGCACGATGTGCGACGAACGGGCGCCGTGGAGCGAAGCGCTGGCGAGCTTCCCGCCGTGCCCGAGCTGCACCGCCACCGCGCTGCGCCCGGACATCGTCTGGTTCGGGGAGGTTCCCTACCGGATGGAGGAGATCGAGGGCCTCCTTCGCGAGGCGGACGTCTTCGTTTCCATTGGCACCTCCGGTGAGGTGTACCCTGCTGCGGGCTTCTCCGCCGCGGCCTCGACCTTCGGCGCGCGCACCGTGGAACTCAACCTGCAGGCGAGCCGCTCGGGATGGTTCGACGACGTACGCGAAGGTCCCGCCACCACGATCGTACCGAAATGGGCGGAGGAGATCCTCGCGAGGAATTCCCGAAAATTCGGGTTCAAATGATCATCACAACGCCGATCCGAAATTGACTATTTGTCAATGCCGCGCGGATTGCCGAATTCTAGAATTCCGCCCCGAATAGGGGAGTTCATTCCGAGAGGAGCGGCACGGAAATGCGGCATGGAGTGTCAGGGCCGGCCGCCATTGTCAACTTTGCGATCTTCCCTCCGTCTTGATTAAGTAAGAATTACCAGCAGGGTTTTATGGCGAAGGAGGAACAATGGCCGTCACGAACAATTCAGCCGTAAATTCCGAGGTGGATGTTCTCGTCATCGGCAGCGGGACCGGGATGGCGGCGGCACTCGCCGCGCACGAACAGGGCCTGAAGGTGCTCGTCGTGGAGAAGACCGAGTATGTCGGCGGCTCGACGGCGCTGTCCGGCGGCGGGGTCTGGGTGCCGGCGAACCCCGTGCTCACCGCCGCGGGCTCCACCGACACGATCGAACAGGGGCTCACCTACGCCGAATCCGTCGTTGCGGACAGCGCCCCGAAACCCCGCTGGACCTCCGCGATCGAACACGGGCCGGCAGCGATCGCGATGCTGCAACGCACCACCCCGTTGAATTTCATGTGGTCCCGGGGATACTCCGACTACCACCCGGAGAACCCCGGCGGGCACGCGATCGGGCGCACCATCGAAGCCAACCCCTTCGATGCTTCCGTGCTCGGGGATCAGCGCCGCTTCCTGCGCCCCACCGGCCTCTCCGCGCCGGTGCCGATGCCCATCACCTCCGTTGATTACCGGTGGATGAACCTGTTCGCGCGGATGCCGATGCAGGGGGTCCCCCGGATCGCGCGCCGGGTGCTGCAGGGAATCGGAGGCAAGGTCGTGGGCCGGGAGTACATGGCGGGCGGGCAAGCCCTCGCTGCGGGCATGTTCGCCGGAGTCGTGCGGGCGGGCATCCCGGTGTGGACCGAGGCTGGGCTCGAAGAACTCATTGTTGACGGCGGCCGGGTCACCGGCGCAGTAATTCGCCAGCGGGGCGAAACCGTCACCGTGAGTGCCCGCAAGGGCGTCATCCTCGCCACCGGCGGCTTCGACCACGATCTGGCCTGGCGCCACAAGTACCAGTCGGCCCGGCTGGGGGAGTGGTCCCTAGGGAACCCGGGTAACACCGGGGACGGCATCAAGGCCGCGACCACCGCAGGTGCGAGCACCGCACTCATGGATCAGGCCTGGTGGTTCCCTGCGGTGGCCCCGCTACCCGGATCCGCCCCGATCGTGCTCCTGGCGGAGCGCTCCCTGCCCGGCTCCTTCATCGTCAACCAGACCGGGGCGCGCTTCATCAACGAATCCACCGACTACATGTCGTTCGGCCAGCACCTGCTCGCCGCCGAACGGGGCGGGGATCCGATCGAGAAGATGTGGATCGTGTTCGATCAGGAATACCGCGACAGCTATGTCTTCGCGGCCGGCCTCTTCCCGCGCATGCCGATCCCGCAGGAGTGGTACGACGCCGGGATCGCGTTCACGGGGAACTCCCCGGAGGAACTCGCCACCGCGATGGGGGTTCCCGCGGAGACCTTCCGCGGCACGCTCGCCCGCTTCAACCGAATGGCCGGCGCCGGGATCGACTCCCAGTTCGGCCGCGGCGACTCGGCCTACGACCGCTACTACGGCGACCCGACCGTTTCCCCCAACCCCAACCTGCGACCGCTGCGCGGAAAGCCGCTGTACGCCGTCGAGATCGTCCTGTCGGACCTCGGCACGTGCGGGGGGATCACCGCCGATGAGCGCGGGCGGGCGCTGACCCCCGGTGGGGAGATCATCGAGGGTCTGTATGCGATCGGGAACGCGGCAGCCAACGCGTACGGGGCAACCTACCCCGGGGCGGGGGCGACGATCGGGCAGGGCATCACGCTCGGGTACGTCGCAGCCCGTGATGCCGCGGGCCTGCTCGGGTAGAACCCTCACGTGCACGGGGCGTCCCCTTCACCGAGCGGGCCGACGCCCACGGCCCGCGGGCGTCCTCGGATACCTCGCCGGCGGGATATCGAACCGTCCCCATTCGGCCTCGCGGGGCTCACCGAGGCGAGATTCCCGCCCATCGCCGAGAGATAAATGTCACTGTTTCTCTCCTGACCAGCGGCCATGGCGCGGACGAAGTTCCCAGATTGGTTGACTACGATAAACCCATGGTTAGGTCGGGCCCTGAAACTACACGTACGGAACTCCTTTACGCCGCAGCACTAGAGATCGCCGAACGCGGGTATAGCGGCGCGTCGTTCTCCTCCGTGGCCGCGCGCCTGGGATTGACGAAGGGGGCGTTTGCCTACCACTTTCCAACGAAGCAAGCCCTCGCCGTCGCCCTCATGGAAGAGTTCGATGAAACGTTCAGCAACGCGGTGGCGCACGCGCGGGAAGATTTTCCCAGCGACGATCTGCGTACCGCGCTGTTCGCGCTCCGGGAGATCGAGGCGAAAGCGGACGCCGAACCCGTCGTCGCCGCCGCGTTCATCCTCATGTGCGACCCGCAGCCGCCCGTGGAGGAGATCCACGATACGTTCCGGCGCTGGATCGCCACGTTCATCGAGTTCCTCCAGAACGCGAAAGCCAGCGGCCAGGTGGAGCTGTCGGTGCCGCTGGAAGACGCCGCGGACTTCCTCGTCATCTCCCTGCTCGGGCTCACCAACCTCAGCCACCGCACCTTCGCCCGTTCCAGCGCGAAGGACCAGATGCACCTGCGGTTGCTGTTCTCCGCGCTCGGGGTGTCCAACACCGAGGCGCTCATCACCGAAGTGCTCGGAGTGCCCCAGCCCTGAGCGGCAATTTCGTTCCTCTCCCCATTCCCTGCCAGACTGAAGGAAGCTGCATTGCCATCGCCCCGGCCGGGGCAGGAACGAGGGAGGAAAATGCCGATCAGAATCGGAATCGTCGGTTACGGAAATCTTGGCCGCGGTGTTGAGTTGGCGATCGCGGGGCAACCCGACCTCGCGCTGGCGGGAATCTACACCCGGCGCGCGCCCGAGGCGCTCACGCCCGCGACGCCCGCTCCGGTCCGGCCGTACGAGGACCTCCTCGCCGATGACCTCGCCGCCGCCGAGCAAGACCTCGACGTGCTCATCCTGTGCGGAGGGTCGCGCACCGACCTACCCGAACAAACCCCCGAACTCGCCGCGCGATTCACGGTCGTCGACTCCTTCGACACCCACGCCCGCATCCCCGAACACTACGAGGCGGTCGGGGCGAAGATTTCTGCGACGACGGCGATCATCTCCACCGGTTGGGATCCCGGGCTGTTCTCCATCAACCGGGTCTACGCCGAGGCGGTGCTGCCCACGGGGCAGACCTCCACCTTCTGGGGCAAAGGACTGAGCCAAGGACACTCCGATGCCGTGCGCCGCGTACCGGGAGTTGCCGCCGGGGTGCAATACACCATCCCTGCGCCCGAGGCGATGGAAGCGGCGCGGGCGGGCCGGGCAGGGGAGGCGCCGGCGTCCTCGAAACACGAACGTCACTGCTACGTCGTGCCCGAGGACGGGGCGGACCCGGAGACGATCCGGGAAGCGATCGTGACGATGCCCGACTACTTCGCGGACTACGACACGACCGTGGAGTTCATCACCGCCGAGGAGCTCGAAACCAACCACCAGGGGATGCCGCACGGGGGATTCGTCATCCGCTCCGGGCTCACGAGCGCCGAGTCCCGGCAAGTCATCGAATACTCCCTCGCGCTGGGCTCCAACCCCGAGTTCACTGCGAGCGTGCTCGTTGCCTATGCCCGCGCCGCCCACCGCCTGCACACCCGCGGCGCGCACGGGGTGTTCACCCCATTCGACATCGCCCCCGGGCTGTTGCACCCGGCCGACCCGGCTCACCTTCGAGCCACGATGCTGTAGGAGGAGAACGTGGCCACCATCGCCGAAATCACCGGCTACCTCAACGAACTCTACCCACAAGACACGGCCGAGGCGTGGGACGCGGTCGGGCTCACCGTCGGCGAACCGGACGCCCGCGTGGGCACCGCGCTGTTCGCCGTCGACATTGATCCCATCGTCGTCGCCGAGGCGATCGACCTCGGCGCGGACCTCATCGTCACCCATCACCCGCTGTTCCTGTCCGGAACGATCACCGTAGCGGCGAACACGCCCAAGGGCCGGATGGTGCACGACCTCATCACCCACGGGATCGGTCTGTACACCGCGCACACGAACGCCGATATCGCCCCGAGCGGCGTCAACGACTCCCTTGCAGGTCTCCTCGGTCTGGAGCGCTGCGAGCCGCTCGCGCCCTCCACCCACCCCGGGGCCCACCCGGGCAGCGGACTCGGCCGGGTGGGGGTGCTCCCCACCCCGATGCCGCTGCGCGCCTTCGCCGACCGGGTCGCCGAGGAACTACCCGCGACGGCGCACGGGGTGCGGGTGAGCGGCGACCTCGATCGCCTAATCCACCGGGTAGCGGTATGCGGCGGTTCGGGAGACTCCTACCTCGACGCCGCCCACGAGGCCGGCGCGGACGTGTATCTCACCTCCGATCTGCGCCACCACCGGGCGAGCGAGGCGAGCCACCAAACCGGCGCACCCGCCCTCATCGACGTCGCCCACTTCGCCTCCGAATGGCCCTGGCTGCCGGCGGTGAGCGCGAAGGTCGCCGGCAGGTTCGACGTCGTTACTCACGTGAGTACCCTCAACACCGACCCGTGGACGACTAGGCTGGCGAGTACAGATGAAGGAGGCACGAGGTGACCACTGCACCACCGGCGGATCAACGCCGCCTACTGGATATTCAGGAACTCGACACCCGCCTTGCGCAACTCGCCCACCAACGGCGTACTCACCCCACCCTCGAGACGCTCGCGGAACTGCACGACCGTGCCGGTGACCTCGACCGCGCGCGCACCCAGGCGGCCGTCACGCTCGGGGACGCCCGCAAGGAACTCCTCAAGGCCGAAACTGACGTGGAGCAGGTGCGCACCCGCGCCGACCGCGGGAAGGAGCGGTTGAACTCCGGTCAGGGCTCTCCCAAGGAGCTGCAGAACCTCACGGCGGAACTGGAGGCGCTAGCGCGGCGCCAGAACGTGCTCGAAGAGGCGCAGCTGGAGCAGATGGAGGCGGTTGAGCAAGCCGAATCCGATATCGCGGCGATCGAGATGCAACTGGAGGCGTTGAACACCCAGATCGAGGAAGTGACAGCCGAGCGGGACGAGGCCTTCGCCCAGATCGACGGCGAAACGGAGACGGTCTCGGCGTCCCGGGGCCGGCTCACCGAAGGGATTCCCGAGGAACTGCTGAGCCTGTACGAAGAGGTCCGGGAACGCACGGGCGGACTCGCGGCCGTCGCGTTGCGCGGGGAGAACACCGTGGGCGTGCAGGTACCGCTGAGCCTCACCGAAAAAGCCGCGATCAAATCGGCACCGCCGGAGCAGGTGATTCAATCCGAGGACTACGATTACCTGCTCATCCGGGTCGATGACTAACTCAGCAAGGTGAGTTCCAGCACGTGCGTGCCGGGCTTACCTTCCGCAAGGGTGACCTCGGCATACTCGATGCCCAAGAGTTCGCGGGCCGCCTGGGCCACCTCGTCCACCGTCGCGGGTAGCTCTCCGTTGCGGGTGAGCAGGTGGCGGGTGAGCACACCCCGGTGGTGTTTGGCGAAATGGGAGACGACCACGGGCTCACCCCCGCGCATCTCGACCGCCTTGACGTGTACCCACGGGCAGGTCGGACGCCACAGCCGCACGTACGGCCCGGACCGGCAATCGAGCACGAGGCGAGGCGCCTGGGCGTCCATCACCTCGCTCACCTCCGGGCTGAGGAAGGGGATCGGCGCGCCGATCTCGGGGAGTTTCGCCGCTGGTGGGAGCCGGTAAGCGGGAATTTCATCGCTCGGGGCGAGGAAGCCGAAAACGGTCGAGGCGATCCGCACGTGCGCCCGGGCCCGCTCGGCCGCGGTTCGGGGGAGGTCGGTGAGCCCGGCCGCCGCATACATCACCCCGGTGTAGACCTCGCTCGCGGGAGCGGTGGGCGCCTGCAACAGATGGATGTTCGCCTCCACCTCGGCCGCGGTGCTGGGCGGGGCGTTGATCGCGCCGGGCCCGCCCGCGGAGGCCCCGGTGAGTGCCTCGATGACGCGGGTGCGCGCCCCGGTGAGCTCCGGGTAGGAGAGGGCGGGCAGGTCCACCGGTCCCCCCGAGGTAGGAGTGGTCTTGCCTTCAGATGGGGGAAGCAGGATGAACACCACGCCAGGCTAGCGTAAACTAGGAGGCGGGTGAGCCGGCTGGGCGATCGCGTCGCAGGAATGCGCCGAGGAACGTCCGGGCTCCGCAGAGCACGGTGGTGGGTAACACCCACCCGGGGTGACCCGCGGGAAAGTGCCACAGAAAACAAACCGCCACATTGCGTGGTAAGGGTGAAAAGGTGGTGTAAGAGACCACCAGCGTTTCAGGCGACTGAAGCGGCTTGGTAAACCCCACCGGGAGCAAGATCAGACAGCACGCGTTTTCGGACTGCTCGTCCGATGCGTGCGGGTGGATCGCTTGAGGGGCAGGGTAACTTGCCTCCTAGATGGATGATCGCCGCCAGCCTCGCGGCTGGTCACAGAACCCGGCGTATAGGCCGGCTCACCCCCGCTGGTGCACCGCGAACGA
>DATGUB010000061.1:0-4593 GCA_035301585.1 Beutenbergiaceae bacterium
GGGGTGGTGGGCGTGCAGGTACACCGCGCCCGCGCCCTGGCGCGCGCCGAGCTGGTTGGCGTAGGAGAAGGAGTCCTCGAGCAGCTTCATCACGGGCACGACCCCCGATGACTGGTTCTCGATTTTCTTGATCGGGGCGCCGTATTCGCGCAGGTTGCTCAGCAGCAGCGCCACTCCCCCGCCGCGCTTGGAGAGCTGCAGGGAGGAGTTGATCCCGCGCGCGATGGACTCCATGTTGTCTTCCACGCGCAGCAGGAAGCAGGAGACGGCCTCCCCGCGCTGGGCCTTGCCGGAGTTGAGGAAGGTGGGCGTGGCCGGTTGGAAGCGCCCGGAGAGGATCTCCTCGGTGAGCTTCAGCGCGAAGTCCTCATCGCCGTCGGCAAGCGTGAGGGAGACCATGACGGCGCGGTCCTCGAAGCGCTCGAGGTAGTTGGCGCCGTCGAAGGTTTTCAGCGCGTAGGCGGTGTAGTACTTGAACGCGCCGAGGAAGGATTTGAATCGGAAGTTCTGCGCGTCCGCGTGCGCCCAGATCTGCGCGCGGAACTCCGGCGTGTACTTCTCCAGCACCCGCGCCTCGTAGTAGTCGTTCTCCACGAGGTAGGTGAGTTTGGCTTCGAGGGAGTCGAACGTGAGGGTCTTGGGCAGCACGTGCTGGATGAAGTACTGCCGGGTGGCCTCGAGGTCCTTGTCGAATTGGATCGTGCCGTCCGGGGCGTACAGGTTGAGCATCGCGTTCAGCGCGTGGTAGTCCGTTTCGATGCTCGAGCGGTTCGCAGCCGGTGCTTCTAGAATCGTTGCCAAAATTCTTCCAATCCTTCATTCACCCGGGACACATCGTAGGGAGTGCCGAGTAGCTCAAAGTTGTACAGGTGGGGGACCTTGCACTTGGCGGAGATGACCTTGCCCGCGAGGCAATACCCCTCACCGAAGTTCGTGTTTCCTGCCGCGATCACGCCGCGGATGAACCTGCGGTTCTCCGGATCATTGAGGAACTTGATGACTTGTTTGGGAACGGCCCCCTTGGGGGTGCCGTGGCCGTACGTCGGGGTGATGAGAACGAACGGCTTGGTCACCTCGAGGTGGTCGTCGGCGGGCCGGAGCGGGATCCGCAGTGCGGGCCGCTCGAGGCGGTCGACGAACCGGCGGGTGTTCTCCGAAACGGAGGAAAAGTAGACGATGTCAGCCACGGCCCTCCTCACAGCGCTCGCGACACCGCCCGGGCGGGAGCCTCAGCGTGGCCTTTCCGGGCGAAACGGTGATCTGTTTCCGATGCGATACGTTCCCGCGCGGCCTCAGGCGACGCTCGCGGCGGCCTGGGTGAGGGAACGGATCCGGTCGGGGCGGTAGCCCGACCAGTGTTCCTCGCCGGCGACGACGACGGGGGCCTGCATGTGGCCGAGGGACTTCACGTAGTCCAGGGCGATGGCGTCGGAGCTGATGTCGACGATGACGTACTCGAGGCCGTTCTTATCCAGGGCACGGTAGGTGGCATCGCACTGCACGCAAGCGGGCTTGCTGTAAACGGTGATAGTCATAGGGGCGGTTTCCTCCACTCTCAACCAATCTGGACACGCCGGTTCCGCCGAGGTTGCACCCGTAGCAACCGGGGAAATCAGCGGTTAGTGGCTCTAACAGCCACCGACTGCGACCACTATACCTAGTGGTAGCGATTATTGTGCACCACAACATTTAGTGGTTCGGCGTGTCGCGTGGAAAATGTTGGGGAAAACGTGCGGAGCGCTTGTGGACGGTGTTGTTCATCCACAGGGCTCCGTTGTGGACGGCGCTCGCCCTCTTGTGCACAACCTGCGGATAACGCTGTGGATAACCGGTTTGCCGTGAGAAGTTATCCACACCTGCGAAAGTTTCCCCAAGCCCCGAAAAGGCGGGTGAGAAAACTTTTCTCCTCGGCGTGTCGGGCGAGTCGCGCCTCACGGGGTGCTAGACCTCCGCCTCGCGGAGCGAGATGGCTCCGAACACTGCTGCGCCCACCATGAGCAGCGTCCCGATGCCGGCGGTGAGCACCGCCCCGGAGGCGAACGCGTCCTGCGCGTTCTCCAGCAGGCGGGCACCGGTGGCTCCGCCGAGTTCCTCCGCGAGAGCGACGGCGCCGCCGAGGGTGTCCGCCCCGCTCGGGTCCGCGATCCCGCGGGGTATCTGCAGGGCGTTGCGGAAGTGGGCGGTGAGGAGCCCGCCGATGATCGCCGTGCCGAGCACCGCTCCGACCTCGTAGGCGGTTTCGCTGATCGCCGAGGCGCTACCTGCCTGGTGCGCGGGTGCATTGCTGAGAATAAGGTCGTTCGAGACGGTCTCCCCCGCGCCGATCCCGATCCCGAGGACGACGAAGGCGATCAAGATGAGGCCCGGGGTGGTGTCGGTGAATGCCACGAGGGCGTAGCCGAGCGCCGCGAGTGCGAAGTTGGCGCTCACGACGATCGCCGGGCGCACCCGGTTGACGATCGGTACCACGAGGAGCCCCGCGGCAACCGTGGCGGCCAACCCCGGCACCAGCACGAGTGCCGCCGACATCGGGCTCATCCCCATGACGAGTTGCAGGTCCTGGGTGACGAAGAAGATGAAGCCGACGAGCGAGAACACGCTGAGGAGGTTGATGACCACCGACCCACGGAATACCCGGTTGGTGAACAGGGAGACGTCGAGCAGCGGGGAGGTGAGGCGGAGTTGACGGTGGATGAAGACCGCGCCGAATCCGAGCCCGATGCCGACGAAGGAGAGCGAGAACAGCGCTCCGCCACCCGTGGCGAATTCGGTGATCCCGAAGACGATCGGCCCCATCGTCAGCGCGATCAGGCCAACGGAGACCAGGTCGAGCCGGCCCGGCGCCGGGTTCTTCGATTCCGGCAGCACGAACGGCGCGAGCGCGAGGAACAGCAGGAGGATGGGTACGGCCATGAGGAAGATCGAGCCCCACCCGAAGTGGCCGAGGAGGAAACCGCCGACGATGGGGCCGAGTGCGGCGCCCGCGGAGAACCCTGCCGCCCAGATCGCGATCGCGAGGCGCCGCTTCTTCGCGTCAGTGAAGATGTTGCGGATGAGCGAGAGCGTTGCGGGCATGAGGGTCGCGCCGAATACGGCCATGCCGGCGCGCGCGACGATGAGGAATCCCGCGTTCGGGGAGAACGCTGCCGCCGCGGAGACGATAGCGAAGCCGGCTCCGCCGATGAGGAGCATCCGGCGCCGGCCGAACCGGTCGGCGGCCGAGCCCATCGGCACGAGCAGGGCGGCGAGGATGAGCGGGTAGACGTCGACGATCCACAGAAGCTGCGCCGAGGTGGGCTGCAGTTGGGCGGATAGTTGCGGCACCGCGAACGCGAGCACCGTGTTGTCCACGGAGACGAGCAGCACCGGGAGCATGAGTACCACGAGCGCGAGCCAGGGTCGGCGCGCCCCCGCCTGGCTCGGGACTCCCGCGGTGCCCAGCGCCGCGGGAGTCCCGCGGCTGAGCGTGGGCGCCTCGGCGGGAGTATGCGCGCTGGGCTGAGGTGGAAGCGAGGTCACGTTGTGTCTTTCACGAGTCTGCAGGGGCCGTGGAACGGGAAGGCGGCACCAATTACTAAACCGTCCAGTCGGTATAGTAACGCGCTCGCGGGTATGCTGGCAAGCATGGCTCGACCCCCCGCCGCTCGCTCGCGAGCACTCGATGCATTCGCCCGGATCCTCGTCTCCCACGGGGAGCGCGCCGCGACGCTGGAAGCCGTCGCAGAGACGGCGGAGATCTCCAAAGGTGGCCTGCTCTACCACTTCGGTTCCAAGGACGAACTCGTCGCCGGCCTCGTGGAGCGGCTGCGGGAGCTCATCGTCGAGGACGTCGCCGAGATGAACGCCGATCCCCAGGGCCCCACGAGCTATATTCTGCGCACGTCCGCGGAGTTCGATACGGAATTCGAGCAGGTGTACATCGCGGTCGTTACGCTCGCCCAATCCGGCCACGCCGAGGCGAGGAGGGCGCTCGATGAGGCAGACTCCGCGTGGGTCGAAGCGGTCACGGAGGAAATCGGGGACGGCGCGGTCGCACGCGCGGCGGTGCTCATCTCCGACGGCATCTACGCCCACGCGGCGGTCCAGCGCGGGCCCACGGGCCATGACATTGACGAGCTGCGCGGCCTCGTCGCGGAACTCGTGGCCGCGCGCCAACGCAAATAGTTCCCGCGTCCCGCACCCCGATGTGCTGCGCAACCTCACTGGACCCTGCTGCGCAACCTCACTGGGTCCCGTTTGCCGCCACCATCACCGCAAACCAGCCCCGCACAAGCCACCCGGGCCCACGCGGGGCTCGTTTACCGCAACAGGTAAGGCAACCGGCACCCAGAACGAAACCGAACACAGCCACTGGGTGCCCCTAGCCGCAGCAACCACGGGGCTCGGGGGCCCGGACCTGCCCGATCCTCGAGGTGGAGTGACCCGCAGTGCCCGAGCAGCTAAACGCGAGCAGCTACCACTCCCGGTGGCCCGGGATGAGCGTGCCGGGGTTGAGGTTGCGGTTTGGGTCCGCGGAGCGCAGCAGGCCCACCATGAGGTCCACCCCCGCAGGCGAGAGGTCCTGCTCCATCCACGGGGCGTGGTCGGTGCCCA
>DATGUB010000062.1:0-10542 GCA_035301585.1 Beutenbergiaceae bacterium
CCCGGGCGCAGATCCATAGTGGAGTGGTGCAAATGTTGTGTCCTAGGCTAGAAACATGACATCACCGGCTCAGCGTTACGCTGCGGCAGCTCGGAAACGTGAATTTGAACGCTCCGACCTGGGGCGATTCGTGGCCCATTATGATTTCGAACTCGATGAGTTCCAGCTTCAAGGGTGCCGGGCGATCGACGCGGGCCGGGGCGTCCTCGTGGCCGCCCCGACGGGGGCGGGAAAGACCGTCGTCGGCGAATACGCGGTCGACAAGGCGTTGCAGGTCGGGCAGAAGGCCTTCTACACCACGCCCATCAAGGCGCTCTCGAACCAGAAATACACCGACTTCGTGCGCCGCCACGGTGAGGAGAACGTCGGCCTGCTCACCGGGGACACCTCGATCAACGCCGGGGCGCCGATCGTGGTGATGACCACCGAAGTGTTGCGGAACATGCTGTATGCAGGTTCCGAGGCGCTAGCCGGGCTGGCGTTCGTCGTCATGGATGAAGTGCACTACCTCGCCGATCGGTTCCGCGGCCCGGTGTGGGAAGAGGTCATCCTCCACCTCGCGCCCGAGGTGCAGCTCGTCTCCCTTTCGGCCACCGTTTCCAACGCCGAGGAATTCGGGCAGTGGCTGGCGGAGGTGCGCGGGGAGACCGAGGTGGTCGTCTCCGAGATCCGCCCGGTGCCGCTGTGGCAACACGTGATGGTCGGACGCCGGCTGCTCGACCTCTATTCTGCGGACGTCGACCCCACCGACCCCGGGCCCAACCCGCCGATCTCGCCGTACCTCATCGACGCGATCCAGGGGGCCCAGCCCCGCGGGGGATCCCATTCCCGGGGCGGGAAGGGAAAGCAACGCCGCTACCGCACCCCGTTCGTGCGCCCGCCCTCGCGGATCACCGTCATCGACCGGCTCGACCGGGCCGGGCTGCTCCCCGCGATCGTGTTCGTCTTCTCCCGCGCCGGTTGCGATGACGCCGTCCAGCAGTTGCTCGCGGCGGGGATCTCGCTCACGACCGCAGCCGAACAAGACGAGATCGACCGGATCGTCACTAACCACACCCGAGACCTGCCCCGCGACGACCTCGAGGTGCTCGACTACTGGCGCTGGCACCACGCGCTCATCAACGGGGTCGCCGCCCACCACGCGGGTATGCTGCCGGTGTTCAAAGAAACCGTGGAGGAGTTGTTCGCCGCCGGGCTGATCAAGGTGGTCTTCGCCACCGAAACGCTCGCGCTCGGCATCAACATGCCCGCTCGCACGGTCGTGCTGGAACGGCTCGTGAAGTGGGACGGCCAACGCCATGCGGACATCACCGCAGGGGAGTACACCCAGCTCACCGGCCGGGCCGGTCGGCGGGGGATCGACGTGGAGGGACACGCGGTGGTCCTGTACTCCAGCGGCCTGGATCCGATCGCCCTCGCCGGCCTCGCGAGCCGGCGCACCTACCCGCTGCGCTCGGCGTTCCGGCCGACCTACAACATGGCGGTCAACCTCCTCGCAACCACCGACGCCGCACGCGCGCGGGAGATCCTGGAGACCTCCTTCGCCCAATTCCAGGCCGACCGGGGCGTGGTCGGCCTCGCCCGGCAGACTCGCAAGCTCACCGAAGCCAAGGAAGGCTACGCGAAGGCGATGTCGTGCCACCTGGGTGACTTCGAGGAGTACATGCGCCTGCGGCAAGCGATCAATGCTCGGGAGAAGGAACTTTCCCGCGCACGTTCCCGCGCGCAACGCCAGGCGTTACACAACGCGGTGAGTGAACTGCGCAAGGGCGACGTCGTCCGCCTCCCACGGGGGCGCCGGCAAGGGCACGCGGTCGTGCTCTCCCGGCCCGACTTCGACGCCGACGGGCCGACCCTCACCGTCCTCACCAGCGACGCCCGGGTGCGCAGGCTCAGCCACGCCGACATTCCCGTCGACACCCAGGTGCTCACGCGGATCCGGGTGGGCAAACACTTCAACTCCCGCCGGCCCCGGGACCGGGTCGACCTCGCCTCCTCGATGCGCTCGGCCCTCGGTGCACTTGCACACGACGACTTTCCGACTCGGAAGAAGCAGGCACCTGGGGATGAAACCCTCGAACGGCTCCGCGAGCAGCTCCGCGCGCATCCGTGCCACGGTTGCGCCGAACGCGAGGATCACGTCCGGTGGGCGAATCGCTGGCTCAAGGTCGACAAGGAGTACCAGGGGATCATCCGGCGCATCGAGGGCCGGACGAGTTCGATCGCGCGGGAGTTCGACCGCGTGACGAAGGTGCTGCTGAGCCTGGGCTACCTAGATGAGGAGGACGACGCGGTGGTCGTCTCCGACCAAGGCAAATGGTTGCGGCGGATCTACTCCGAACAGGACCTCGTGATCGCCCAGGCGCTACGCGATGGCATCTGGAACGACCTCACCGCCCCCGCACTGGCGGGGGCCCTCGCTGCGGTGATGTACGAACCGCGTTCGGACGAGCCCAGCCCGATTCCACGCTTCACCGGAACGATGGCGCCGATGGGGGAGGCCCTGCGCGAGACCAGCGCCTGCGCACGCGAGATCATCGCGCTCGAAGCCGATTTCGACCTGGAGGTCACGACCCCGTTGGACATGGGCCTGGTGCTGCCGATGTTCCACTGGGCCTCCGGGTTGGGGTTGGACATCGTCCTCGCCGACACCTACCTGGCGGCCGGGGACTTCGTGCGTTGGGCCCGGCAGGTCCTCGACCTGCTCGACCAGGTCGCCCTCGTTGCTCCAACGCCGCGCCTTCGCCGCACCGCGCGGGAAGCGATGGACGGGATCCGGCGCGGCGTGGTGGCCCAAGGAGCCCTCGATTGATTCTTCACAACGCGACGATCCATAGCCCGATCGAACGGTTCGCCACGGCGCTGCACGTCGAGGAGGGGATCATCACCTGGATGGGGGACGAGGACACCGCGGCCTACCGCGCCCGTGCGCACCCGCAGGCCCGCCTCATCGACGCGGAGCAGGCACTCATCACTCCCGCTTTCCATGACGCCTCGTCCGCGGCCCAGCCCGCGAACGCACTGCATCGCGCCGGCATCACCGCCGCACATATCCACCTCGGATCCGCTCCCGACACATCTGGATACGGCCCGCACCTCGACCTCGTCGGTATTCACACCGACCTTCCCAGCGCCGGGCCCGCGCTCCATAGGCTCGCGCCGGGCGCCACTGCGACGGAGATGGAGCACTTCCTCCGGATCGACCGGGCCGCCCTGGTCGAACCCGCCCTCACGGTCGCCGGCGGCGAGGACGCCGCGGCGTTCGCCGAGCTCGCGGCGGGCGGGCTCCGGCCGACTGCCCGCCTCTACCTGCACGCGAACCAGGACGTGGCGCCGGAGTTATTGGCCGCCTGGAGCGTCGTCGTCATCCTCGACGGGGAGATCAACCTCCGGCTCGCCGATCTGGCCAGGGCGGGGATTCCGTTCGCGCTCACGGGTGCGGGCACGCCTTGGGAGACGGTCGCTCGAGCGCTCTTGGAAGGCCCCGCACCGATCTCCGCGCGGGCCGCGTTCAACGCCCACACCCGCGGCGCGTGGCGCCTCACGCCCGGGCAGTTCGAACCGCGTGGCGTGCTGCGGGTCGGGGCGCCGGCCGACCTCGCCTCGTGGCACGTGGAGGCGCTGGCCGTACAGGCGCCGGATGAACGGGCGGCGCACTGGTCCACCGACGAACGCGCGGGTACGCCGCTGCTACCGTTTTTCGGTGCCGGCGAGCCCGAGCCGCGGCTGCTGCGGCTGTGGCACCGGGGCGTGGAGCTAGAGACCTCGTGAGGAAGACAAGCGCGACACGCCCAGAACGGAAAATCCTTCCCGGAAACTCCCACGCGATTGACCAGCGTCGATGCATTTGACCAGCGTCGATGGTCGGTTGGCTAATAGGGTCTAAGCAGGTAGATTGCCAACCGTACCTGCACTGCAGACCCGGCGCGGGACGCCTTCATTAGAAAACGAGGGGGACGCCCCCGCGGTCCGAAGGAGGCCCGACCGCGCCGGGGCAGTGGCAGGGGTGCGAGTGAAGTATTCTGTCCTCGTGTCTGTTTCCCGCCGGTCCACCTCGCTGTTAGTCGCGGCAGTCGGGGGATTCCTCGCCCACTTCGCATTTCCTCAAGCATCGATCTGGCCCCTGGCCATCGTGGGAATGGCGCTCTTGATGTGGACCCTGACCCGCGATTCGGCCCGTTGGGCCTTCCTCGTCGCAACGGTGTGGGGCGTGGCCCACTTCCTGCCCTTGTTGTGGTGGGCACGCGAAGCGGCCGGCGCCATCCCTTGGGTGGCGTTATCGATCGCCCAGGCGATGTTGATGGCACTCGCGCCGGTGATGTACGTATGGATCCGGCGGGTCCCGGCGCTGCGCAACGCCCAAGTGGTTCTCGTGTTGCCGTTCGCGGGGGCGTGGGTCGCTGCCGAACAGCTTCGCCAGGTGTGGCCGTTCGGGGGCTTCCCCTGGGTGCGGATGGCGTTTTCGCAAACGGACGGGCCGCTGGTGAAACTCGCTCCCTACGGCGGGGCGCCCCTGGTGTCTTTCGTCGTTGCCGCGCTCGGGGGCCTCCTCGCCGTCGGGGTCGGGGCACTCCTGAGCCGGGATATGGTGCGCGTGCCGCTTGCCGCGCTCACGATCGCTGCGGTGCTCGTTGCCCCGATGTTCATCGGGCTCGATTCGCGGGCGGAGGAGGGCACGATCCGGATCGGCGCGGTGCAGGGTAACGTCGCCAATCCGGGCCGCGATGCGTTCCAGAATGCGCGGGAGGTGACGGGTAACCACATGGCTGGGACTTCGCGGCTCATCGAGGAGCACGGGCAGGTGGATCTCGTGCTCTGGCCGGAGAACGCCTCCGATTACGATCCACGAATCGACGAGGAGGCTCGGGAGATGGTCAACGCCGCCGCCGAAGTGGCCGGGGTTCCGATGCTCGTGGGAACGGTTCGCTACACCGAGGACACCCGCTATAACGAGATCCTCGTGTGGGACGGCGTCGACGGTGTGGGAGACGTCTACGCGAAACAGATCCCCGCGGCGTTCGCCGAGTACATTCCGCTGCGCAAATACATCCGTGAGATCGTGCCGATCGTCGACCTGGTATCGGTGGACATGTCAGCGGGGGAGGAGCCTGCCTACCTCGACGTGCCGGTGGCCACGCTGGGCCGAGACGTGCGCACGGCAACGATCATTTGCTTCGAGGTCGCCTACGACGCCCTCATCCAGGAGGCGGTGCAGGACGGCTCGCAGTTCCTGTACGTGCCGACGAATAATGCGAGTTTCGGGGAGACGACCGAAAGCGTTCAGCAGCTCGCGATGACCCGGTTCCGCGCAGTGGAGCACGGCCGGGCGGCCGTCCAGATCTCCACGGTCGGGGTTTCCGGGTGGGCCGCGCCGGATGGAGACTTGCACGAGGTGACCGAACTATTCACCGCCGACGAATTCGCCGCAGAGATTCCGCTTCGAACCACGCAGACGCTCGCCACCCGACTCGGACCGTGGCCGGTGTACGGACTGATGGTCCTCGTTGGGCTCGGGGTGATTGCCGGCATGGTCCGCTACCGTGTGCCGGCGCGGGGATAGGTCGATCTCATGCGCGTTCTTGTCATCATGCCCACGTACAACGAGCGGGAGGCGCTGCCCCTCACGCTTCGCGCGTTGCGGGAGGACTGCCCCGCGGCCGAGGTCCTCATCGTCGACGATAATTCCCCGGACGGCACCGGCGAGTGGGCGCGGGACTACGCGGCGCAGGACCGGAATGTCCACGTGCTCCACCGCGAGGGGAAGGAGGGCCTCGGGCGGGCCTATATCGCCGGTTTCGAATGGGCCCTTGACCGCGGATACGATCGGATCGTGGAGATGGACGCCGATTCCTCCCACCGGTCGTTGGATCTGCCGGCGCTCCTCGAAGCGGCAACGACCGCCGACCTCGTCATCGGTTCACGGTGGGTGCCCGGGGGAGCGGTGGAGAACTGGCCCAACCATCGGGTGCTGCTGAGCCGGGCGGCGACGACGTACACCCGGCTCGCGATGGGCCTGCCGGTGAAGGACGCCACGGCGGGCTTTCGCGTATATACCGCGGAGGTGCTCCGCCGCCTCGACCTGAGGAGGATCAACTCCCAAGGGTATTGCTTTCAGATCGACATGGCGTGGCGCGTCTATCGTGCCGGGGGAGCGATCACTGAGGTACCGATCACGTTCATCGAGCGCACGGAAGGCGAATCGAAGATGAGCGGCCACATCGTCGCCGAAGCACTCTGGCGGGTCACCGCCTGGGGAGTGCGATACCGAGTCGAGCAGCTCGCGCGGATCGTGAGGAAGAAGAACTGAGCCCCGCCACCTCATCGGTGGCGGGGCTCAGGATTGCGTCAGTTAGGCACTGCGGCGCCGGGCGCGCAACACTTCGAGGCGTTCGTCGAGCAGGTCCTGCAGTTCCTCCCGGCTCCGCCGCTCTAACAGCATGTCCCAGTGGGTGCGCTGCTTACGAGCGGCCTTGCCTTCTTCTTCCGGCTCACCCACGGCGTCCCGCAGGACTCCCTGAGTGCCATCGATCGCCTCCCAGTGGTGAGGGATATCGGCGTCGGCTGCGAACGGGACGACGATCACGCGACCATCGGGAAGGTCGTAAACGGCCTCGACTCGAGGCGCGAGTTGAATACCGGCTTCAGTTTCGAGACTCTGCGTGCCTAATCTGCTCCCGCGTAGGGTGCGTTCTGCCATGATTGCCTCCTCAAGCCTGAGCGCAAATACTTTCAGCGCTATCCATGTCAACGCTCGATCTTCCCGGGTTGTTCCACCCCAAAGGTGAAGGTCGTGTGAAGGAGCGTGAAGTATCTCATGAGGGCGCGGAGCGTGCAGGCGAATTGGCAGCCGAATCTCAGGAACTTTTCAGATTCGCCGCATCTAGACTGGATAGATGGCGACGTTACAACAACAGATCACGGCCGAACTGGGGGTTCGTCAGGAGATCGACCCGGGCGCGGAGATCCGCCGTCGAGTAGATTTCCTCAAGGAATACCTCCAGCGCACGGGGTTGAACGGGTACGTGCATGGTATCTCCGGCGGGCAAGATTCCACCCTCGTGGGCATGCTCGCACAACGGGCCGTGACGGAGCTGCGCGATCAGGGAGCTTCCGCCCGGTTCATTGCCTTGCGCCTGCCATACGCGGTGCAGAGCGACGAGGAGGACGCCCAGCTCGCCCTGAAGTTCATCGAACCCGACGAGACGTTGACCATTGACGTCGCGCGGGCGACGGACGGGATCGCGGCCGAGATGCTCAGCCGCGGGATCGCCGTCTCGGACTTCAATAAGGGAAACATCAAGGCCCGCCAGCGGATGGTTGCCCACTACGCGCTCGCCGGCGAATGGGGCCTGGCGGTCCTCGGCAGCGACCATGCAGCCGAAGCGGTGACGGGTTTCTACACGAAATTCGGTGACGGCGCGGCGGACGTGATGCCCCTGTTCGGGTTGACCAAACGCCAGGGCCGCGACCTGCTCATCGCCGCCGGCAGCCCGCCGCCGCTGTACGAAAAACTGCCGACGGCCGATCTGCTGGACGAGGACCCGGGCCAGTCCGACGAAGAGGCCCTCGGCGTGACGTATCCACAGATCGACGATTACCTCGAAGGTAAACCCGTGTCCGCAGCCGCCCAAGAACGCATCGAACACTTATATCTCGTCTCGCGGCACAAACGGCACCTGCCGGTGCGCCCGCAGGACGATTGGTGGCGCACCTGAACCGCGCAGCCGCACAATCGCGGCGCCAGAACAAAACCCCTTTCGCCGATAATGTACATTATGTCATTTTGGGCGAGAGGGGTCGCGGATCGAGCGCCACCCGGGCCGCCGCGCCCTCCCCCGACTATTGGCGGTTCTCTTGCTCGCGGGCCGAGCGGATCATGTCCCGGTACCAGCGTCCGGAGTCTTTGATCGTGCGCTCTTGAGTCTCGTAGTCGATGTAGACGATGCCGAAGCGTTTGCTGTACCCGTAGGCCCATTCGAAGTTGTCGAGGAACGACCACAGGAAGTATCCGCGCACGTCCGCACCTTGGCGAGTCGCCTCCTCGAGGGCGACAAGGTGGCGTTTGACATAATCTATGCGGTCGTCGTCGTGTACGCGATTTCCTTCGAGCGTGTCCTCGAACGCAGCGCCGTTCTCAGTGACGATGAGCGGCAACATCGGAAACCGCTCGCTCAGCCCGATGAGGAGTTCGGTGAGGCCCGACGGGTCGATGTTCCACCCCATCTGCGTGTGCGGAGGTGGTTCGGCTAGAAATTCCACGTCGGCTCCCACCCATGGGTTCCCGGCGCCGTGGCCCCCATTGCCCTCCCCCGCCGTCGACGGAGGGAACGGCTGGCCGCGTACGCGCGACGTATCATAATAGTTGATGCCGAGCACATCGGGCGGCGCGGCGATCCGCCGCTCGTCGCCGGCGCGCACAAAACTGAAATCGCTCACGTGGGCGAGGTCGCGCAAGAGGTCATCGGGGTACCCCTCCCCCATGATCGGGTCGAGGAAGATCCGATTTCCCACCGCGTCGATCTGGCGGGCCGCTTCGCGGTCCTCGCGGCGCTCGGGGTCGGCGGGACGCACGACGTGGAGATTGAGGGCGATGGTGAGCCGGGCGCTATCGCCCAGGACGCCCCGGATGCTTCTCGCGCCGAGCCCATGGGCAAGATTGAGGTGATGGGCCGCAGCAAGCGCCGCCTGCGGCTCCTGGCGACCCGGAGCGTGCACCCCGGAGGCGTAGCCGAGGAACGCCGCACACCAGGGTTCGTTCACGGTGCCCCACAGCGCGATCCGATCCCCGAGCCGGCGGGCCACTTCCCCGGCGTAGTCTGCGAAATGGAACGCGGTATCACGGTTCGCCCAGCCCCCTCGATCCTCCAGGTCCTGGGGCAGATCCCAGTGATAGAGAGTGAGGACGGGATCGATTCCCCGCTCGAGGAGGCCATCGACCAGACGATCGTAGAAATCGATTCCCAGTGGGTTCACGCCCCCGTGGGCCGCAATGACGCGGGGCCAGGAGACAGAGAAGCGGTAGGCATCTACTCCGAGGTGCTCGAGGAGATCGAGGTCATTGTTCCACCGGTGGTAGTGATCGGCCGCGACATCGCCGGTATCGCCGCCCTGCACCCGGCCCGGTGTGTGCGAGAACCGATCCCAGATCGAGGGACGGCGCCCGTCGGCGGTTGCCGCGCCCTCCACCTGGTAGGCGGCCGTCGCGACGCCCCAACGAAATCCTGGCGACATCGGACTGCCTATTCGAATGGCGCGGGATCGCCCGCCCCGACGCGGTGGATCGTTGGCACATCGTCGATGAATTCGATGACGGTGGTGGGTTCGCCACTCACGTCGCCACTGTCGAGGACGGCATCGAGCTGGTGATCGAGTAGCTCTTTGATCTCCCAGCCTCGGGTGAGGGGCTCAGGCTGATCGGGAAGGAGCAGTGTTGAGGAGAGGATGGGCTCGCCCAGTTCTGCGAGGAGCGCCCGTACGAGGGTGTGATCGGGGATCCGCACCCCCACGGTCTTCTTCTTCGGGTGTAGGAACTGCCGTGGCACCTCTTTGGTCGCCGGCAATATGAAGGTGTACGGGCCGGGTGTGGCCGCTTTGAGCGCCCGGAACACTCGGTTGCTGATGTGCACGAACTGGCCCATTTGTGAGAAGTCGGCGCAGACGAGTGTGAAGTCGTGCCGCTCATCGAGGTTGCGGAGCCGCAGGATGCGGTCCTTGCCCTCCTGGTTCCCCAGCGCGGAGCCGAGGGCGTAGAGCGAGTCGGTGGGGTATGCGATCAATCCGCGTTCGCGCAAGATCTGCGCCACCTGTCGGATGCTGCGTACTTGCGGGTTATCGGGGTGGATGTCGAAGTACCGTGCCATGTTCTTACCTTAGTGAGATGTGCTCGAGGTTTCAGCCCGAACGGCTCACCAAGAGGAGAACCGGCGCGATTACCCGAGTTTGCGCGCAAGCCGGCGCGCAGCGAGTTCGTCGATAGAGGTGATTTCGGCGTCGTCGTTCTCGATGCGCTCGGTCGGGAATTCCGACAGGCTGCCCTCGACCTCTTGCCAGACCTTTCCCACGGCGATCCCGAACACGCCTTGCCCGCCCTGGACGAGGTCGAACACTTCGTCGGCATTCGTGCATTCGTACACCGATGCGCCGTCGCTCATCAGCGTTATTTGCGCGAGGTCCTCCACCCCGCGTTCGCGCAGGTGTTCCACCGCGCTGCGGATCTGTTGAAGAGAGACACCGGAATCGAGGAGTCGTTTGACGACCTTGAGGACGAGGACGTCGCGGAACGAGTACAACCGTTGCGTTCCTGAGCCGGTCGCGGGGCGAATCGTGGGTTCCACCAGGCCGGTGCGTGCCCAGTAATCAAGTTGCCGGTAGGTGATCCCTGCGGCTTTGCATGCTACCGGTCCGCGAAAGCCGGTTGCCTCATCGATATCGGCGAGAGCGTCACCAAAAAGCATTCCTTGAATACGAGCCTCGCTGTGCCCTGCGAGTTCGCCTGTTCCGCTCACGCGATTCACTCTCCTAACGGTGTTGGCACACGGTGGC
>DATGUB010000063.1:0-9908 GCA_035301585.1 Beutenbergiaceae bacterium
ACGCCCAGGTGGGCTCGGGAGGCAGCGCCCGGCCGGGGCATCCCCGACCCCCCGCCGATGAGGGCGGCCATCGTCGCTGAGTGGTGCGGCGCCTCGAACGGTGGACGGCGAATGAGTCCGCTGCCGTTCAGGGTGCCGGCGACGGAGTGCACCGAGGTGACCGTGATCGCCTCCCGAGTGCGGAGATCGGGAAGGATTCCCGGCAGCCGGGCGGCGAGCATAGTTTTGCCCACGCCCGGCGGCCCGGAGAGATACACATGATGCCCGCCCGCCGCAGCGACTTCGAGGGCAGCGCGAGCCTCGTGTTGACCGATGAGATCGGCCAGGTCCGGCGGGGCGGCGGCGGGCAACGGATCCCTGTTCCCCTCGGGCGAGGCCTGCCGGGGCAGTTCAGGGGGTTCTGCGAGGCCGCCGAGGCGGTGGACCACCTCGGCCAGGTGGGTGACGCCTTCGATGTTGGCGCGGGGGATCAATGAGGCCTCTGCCGCGTTGTCACGGGGCACGAAGATCCTCGGGAGGCCCGCTTTCACGGCGGCGCTGACGATCGGCAATACCCCGCGGACGGGGTGGATCCTGCCGTCGAGCCCCAACTCGCCGATGAACACCAGCTCTTCGTCGAGCCGCACGAGGCGCTCGGCGCGGAGGATAGCGGTGGCGATCGCGACGTCAAAAACCGATCCCGCCTTCGGCACGTCCGCCGGGTTGAGGCCGACGGTGATCCGCCGGCGTGGGAAGGTGATTCCGCAACTCTCGATCGCGGCGCGCACCCGGTCCCGTGCCTCGCTCAACGAGGCGTCGGGCAGCCCGACGAGTTTGAACGCGGGTAGCCCGTTCGCGGTGTGCGCTTCGACGCCGATCATCGCGCCGTCGAGCCCGCTGAGGGTGACGGCATGGCTTCGTCCGATGCTCATCCGACGGCCTCCACGTGTTCAACCTCCGGCGTGCCGGGGCCGGTGAGGATCGCGAGGAGATCGAGCCGGATCCTGCCCCGGTGCGTGGGGTTCGCCGCGAGCCAGGCGCCCGCTACTCGCCGCATCCGGGCGAGTTTGGCAGCGCTGATCGCCTCCAGGGGATGGCCGAACCTGGTCGAGGTTCGCGTTTTCACCTCGAAGAACACGAGCGCGCCGTCGCGGGCGGCGACGATATCTACCTCCCCGCTCGGGCATCGCCAGTTGACATCGACGATTCGCCAGCCTTGACGTTCCAGCCACCGGCGCGCGAGCTCCTCACCCCAGCGGCCCACCTCATCTTTTCTTGCCATCAGTACCTCCACCCCACACGCCACCATGCCGGCGGGAAGCGCGGGGTCGCGGCGCAGCCCGGTTGTGGATCGCCGCACCGGTGTGGACGGGCTCGAGTAGCCTGACGGGGTGAGATCCATCCCGCCGGTGCAGCTTCGGACCTTGACCGCGACCGATGCCGGCACCTTCGCCTCATGGGCCGAGGATGAATCGTTCTGCCATCGGGCCGAGTGGGAGCCGGGGAGGGGACGTGCACACTACGTCGACTTCCACCGCCGGATCATCCTCGACCCGCCGGCCGAACTGCTCCGGCTGGGAGTCGTGGAATCAAGAAGGGGCGCACTCGTGGGTTTCGTCGATCTCCACGGGCATTCGATGCGCACACGCGAACTCGGGTACCTCATCGGTCCCTCGCCGAACTGGGGGCGCGGCCTGGGGCATGCGGCCGCGCAGGCGGGCCTTACTTACGGCTTCGGGGTCCTGCGCCTGGAGCATATCTGGGCCGAGGCCCGGGCATCGAATCATGCCTCGGTGCGCATCTTGAAGAACCTCGCGATGCGGGAAACGACGAACGGCCCGCAGGAGAATGGCCCGCGCGCATACGCCGGGATGCGCAGGTTCGAGATCACGGCCGACGAGTTCGCCTCCCGCGACGTACCCTGGAGACATGCATACGATGGATGAGCCGACCCTCACCCACCGCGTCCAACTCGCCATGGGTGCGAAACTGCGCGAGAAGGTCGCCGGGCCCGACGGCGAGGCCCGGGCCCAGGAGATCTGGGGCGCGAGCGGTCCGCGCTGGTTCGTCCCCTCCGACCCGATCTGGCGGGTGCACGACGACGCATCGATGTTCATCGGCGGCATCACCGCGCTGCTCGTGCAGATGCTCCACCCGGGGGCGATGGCGGGCGTGGGCGACTTCAGCGGTTACAAGGACGACCCGTGGGGGCGGCTGCAGCGCACCGCGGACTATATCGCGATGACGACGTTCGGCACCATCGAGGCAGCTGAAGCCGCGATCGGTCACGTCAAGCGGATCCACGATCGGGTCCGAGGCACCGACGCCCTCGGCCGGCCCTATTGGGGCAGTGACCCGGACCTGCTGCTCTTCGTTCACGACGCCGAGATCGATTCCTTCCTGCGCGCCTACCAGAGCTATGGCCCGACGCGGCTCACGCGCTCCGAGGCGGACACCTACGTCGCCCAGACCGCCAACGCCGCGCGCCTGCTCGGGGTGGAAACCCCGCCGATGTCGGTCGCGGAACTGCATGGGCAACTGCGCGCGTTCCGCTCCGAACTCGTCATCACCGAATCCGCGAAGGAAGCGGCACAGTTCGTGCTCCACACCCCGCCCGTCGCGCGCTCGGGGCGGCTGGGTTACGGGCTGCTCACCGCCGGCGGCGTCGCTCTTTTGCCGGGGTTCGCCCGAGAGATGCTCGGCCTCTCCGTCGGCCCCCGGACCGCCCACCTGTTGCTCGCGCCCGCAGGGAAACTCACGACGAGGGCCGTACGCTGGGCGCTGGGCGGCGTCGACAAATCAAAGCGACTGCCAGAAGATTTCGCCGCGGCTCACGCCTAGCATCGAGACGGTTCTCAACATTCGAGACGTATAATTTCGTTTCTGTTCCTCCCCTAGGGTCGAACCCATGGCAAAAATACAGACAACAACGGCGGGCTCGCTCCCCCGTTCAGAGGAATTAATCGAGGCGAACAAGGCGCGCCGCATCTCCGAGGATGGTTTCACCCTGGAGACCAGCCCGGAGTTCGAATCGCTCGTTCAAACGGCGGTCAATGACGTCGTCGAGAAACAGCGCGAGGCCGGCATCACCCTCGTGGGTGAGGGCGAGTACGGCAAAGCGATGTCGAACGCCCTCGACTACGCCGCGTGGTGGACCTACTCCTTCCAGCGAGTGAGCGGGCTCTCGCTCACCGACGTGGACCTGTTCAACTGGCCCACCGCCGAGTCGGCACCGGGCAACGTCGTGCTCACGAGTTTCGCCGACCGCCGCGATCGCCAACTCTTTCCCCGCGTCTACTCCGATCCCACCTCCGGCGCCTTCGAGGGCAAACCGGCAACCGAGGTCCCGTCCACGACCGGTCCGCTCACCTACACCGGGCACGAGGCCGTCGCCGCGGACATCCGCTACCTGAAGTCCGCGCTCCGTGAGGGCGAGCAGGGATTCATCACCGCGATCGCCCCGGGTTCCGCCGCCCGCATCTGGAACGAGCACTACGAGAGCGATGACGACCACCTGCAGGCGTGGGCGGAGGTGCTGCGCGAGGAGTACAAGGCGATCACCGATGCCGGGCTCATCGTGCAACTCGATGATCCCTCCCTCGCCGAGAACTGGGACCAGATCTCCCCCGAGCCCTCCGTCGCCGACTACCAGGCCTTCACTGCGAAGCGGGTCGAAGCGCTCAACTACGCGATCGAGGGGCTTCCCAAGGAACTCGTGCGCCTGCACCTGTGTTGGGGCTCCTGGCACGGGCCGCACGTGACCGACATCCCGATCAAGGACATCCTGCCCGTGGTACTGGAAGCGAACGTCGGTTCGCTCTCCTTCGAGGCGGGCAACGTGCGCCACGAACACGAATGGACGGTGTGGAACGAGGTGGAGGTTCCCGATGACCTCGTGCTCGTGCCCGGAGTGGTGAGCCACGCGACGAACGTCGTGGAACACCCCGAACTCGTGGCCCAGCGGATCCGCCGGTTCACCGACGCGGTCGGCACCGAGCGGGTGATCGCCTCCACTGACTGCGGCCTGGGCGGGCGGGTCCACGCCGACATCGCGTGGGCGAAGGTCCAGTCCCTGGGCGAAGGTGCGAGGATCGCCAGCGCCTGAGGCCCCTGACTGGACGCAGCGCCCCGGCCCCGCGAGATGGCGGGCCCGGGGCGCTGTTGCGTTCGGCGCACTGGGCGAAACGCCTATTGCCGTGTCGCCGGCTCCATCCCGTCGAGCTCGTCCTCCTGTGCGCGCCAGGCTTGGAAGCCCGGGTCCTCTGCCAAGGCGGCGTGCACTTCTTCCCTCGATGCGGTGAGTTTGGGATCGAAGGCGAGGTAGGATCTGGTTTCGCGGACGATGAGGCCCGAGAGCACCACGAGGCCGATGAGGTTCGGCAACGCCATGAGCCCGTTCATCACGTCGGAGAAGGACCACACGATCTCGAGTTCCGTCGTCGCCCCGAGGAACACGATGAGGCAGAAGAACACCCGGTAGGGCATGACCGACTTGACGCCGAACATCTTCTCCATGTTCCGTTCGCCGTAGTAGCTCCAGCCGAGCAGGGTGGAGAACGCGAACAGCGCGAGCCCGAGGGTGACGACCCAGTGGCCCCACTGACCGGGCAACCCGGCAGCGAAGCCCTCACCGGTCATCAGTGCTGCCGACATCTGCTCCCCGGTGTCAGGATCGACGAGCTTGTACGCACCCGTGGTGACGATCACCAGCCCGGTCATCGTCACGACGATGATCGTGTCGATGAAGGTCTGGGTCATCGACACCAAACCTTGGCGCACCGGGTGGGTGGTCTGCGCCGCCGCCGCGGCGATCGGGGCGGAACCGAGGCCAGACTCGTTCGAGAACATCCCGCGGGCGAAACCGTATTGAATGACGATGACGAAGACCGCCCCGGTGAACCCGCCCGCCGCGGCCGAGCCGGTGAAGGCATCGTGGAAGATGAAGCCGAGCGCCGCGGGAATGTCGCCGGCATTGACCGCGAGTACGAACAGCGCGGCGAGGATGTAGAACACGATCATCACGGGCACGAGCGCCGCGGTGACCTTCCCGATCGATTTGATCCCACCGACGAGGACGACGAGCGCGCCGATGGTGAGGATGATCCCGGTGAGCCAGATCGGTACGCTGAAGCTGTTCTCGATGTTCGCGGCGATCGCGTTCGCCTGGGTCATGTTGCCGATGCCGAACGTGGCGAGCACGGTGAAGATCGTGAACATCCACGCGAGCACCTTACCCACCGGGCCGCGGATTCCCCGTTCCAGGTAGTACTGCGGCCCGCCGTTGCGTTCACCGTTCGCGTCCGCGGTGCGGAACCGGACCGCGAGGAACGCCTCGGCGTACTTCGTGGCCATGCCGAGCAGGCCGGTCACCCACATCCAGAACAACGCCCCGGGCCCGCCGATCGCGATCGCGGTGGCCACCCCGACGATGTTCCCGGTTCCGACGGTGGCGGCAAGCGCGGTCGTCAGCGCTTGGTACTGGGTGATGTCGCCGCGGGAGCCTTGGTCGCGGCGTTTGATGATGCCGAGGTTCATCGCGGCGACGAGCCGCGTGAATTGCAATCCGCCCAGGCGGATCGTGAGATAGAGCCCCGTGAGGAACAACAGCGGGATGAGGACGTATGGCCCCCAGATGTACCCGCTCAGGGTGTCAAGAAAATTTTGCAAGGTGTCCATGCCAGTTTTGCCTCTGCAGTTTCGCGTCGTTGCGGTGTGCCATGAACTATAGAGGTGAAACTGTGTTCGCGACCACATTTCGGGGCGAGTGTGGTCGTCTATTTCAGATTTCTGGGTCTTCCCGACGCACGTCCCGGGCTGATTTATCCGGCCGCCACCCCCGCCACGTGGGATGGCGCAGCGAGCCGTGGCCGGTGCGTTCGGTGAATCGCACTTCTCCGACCCGGGTGGGATCGACCCACTTCGCGTCCCTCGCCACGTCCCTGGGCACCCCGGTAACCGGGGCTTGTTCTCTGCTGAGCGCGCGCAATTCCCGCGGGATCTGCACTCGCTCCTTCTCCGAGAATCCCGTTCCCACGCGGCCCGCATACGTGAGTCCACCCTCTCCAGGGATGGCGAGCACGAGCGAGGCGAGGTTCCCGTGCGCATTCGGGCGCCAGCCCACGATGATGACCTCCTGATGCCGCTCGTGCTTGACTTTGAGCCACTCCTGGCTGCGTTCGCCGGGAAGGTAGGGCGAAGACTTTCGTTTCGCCACCACCCCTTCGAGCCCGAGCTTCGAACTCGCGGCCATCGCGGCCGCCAGATCCTCCGATTCCGCAGCGGGCAGGAAGATGTTGTGCCCCCGGCGCACGAGTTCGAAGAGCTCCTTGCGGCGCTGCTCATACGGTGCCGCCGTCATCGGCCCCTCGGCGCTCGCGAGGACGTCGAACACCATGTAGTACACGGGCGTGCGCGCCTGTTCCGCCGCGATCTTCTCCCGGGAGGCGAGGTTCATCCGCTTCTGCAGCGCCCCGAAGCTCGGTACCCCCCGGTCGCTGAGGGCAACGATTTCTCCGTCGACGACGACGCCCGGGGCGGCAAGGGAGGCAAGTTCCCCGAGTTCGGGGTACATCGCCGTGATGTCGTGCCCGCGCCGGCTTGCCAGCCGCACCTCGCCCTCACCGATCGCCGCAAGGGCGCGAATTCCGTCCCATTTCATTTCATATCCCCACTCCCCTGCCTCGAGCTCGGCAGCGCGGTGGGCGTCGGCCGCGGTGGCGAGCATCGGGCGCGGAAGCCGCGGCGCCGGCAGGCAGGTCGGTCTCGGCTGGTCCTTCATCAGGTGCAGCAGCCAGTTCGGCGCCCGGTCATCGTCCTTGGCTCCGGTATGGATGAGTGCGTACCGGCGCGGCACCCCGCCCAGGCCGCCCCCGGGTTCGGGGTAGAGAACGGCGATGACTTCCTTGCCCTCCTCCCACTTCTCGATCTCGATCGTGCCCGCGTCCCAGATCTCCACCGTGCCCCCGCCGTATTCTCCCGCGGGGATCTCACCGGCGAAACTCGCGTATTCCCGCGGGTGGTCCTCGGTCTGCACAGCGAGCCGGTTCTCTTTCACATCCAGCGGCGGCCCTTTGGGTACGGCCCACGAGGCGAGCACCCCGCCCCGCTCGAGGCGCAAGTCCCAGTGCAGGCGGCGCGCGTCATGGCGTTGGATCACGAAGATCGGCTTATCGCTTCGTTCGGGCTCGCCGCGCGGGAACGGCTCGGGTGTGCGCTGGGTGTCGCGTTTCGCGCGGTACCTCGCGAGCGCGGGGTCCTGCGCTCCGTCGCCGTCCTCGCCATCACTGCGTTCGCCCCCGCCTTTAGCCGAACGGGCCTTCGAGGCACGACGGCCCCGTCCACGCCCCCGGGGCGGAGAGGCGGCGAACACCTCCATCGGGTTGATTCCGTCCTCGACCCGCTTGAGCACCTGCCGGTAGGACAGTTGCTTCAGGCCCGGCTCCTGCAGTTCTTCCCAGGTCCGGGGCGCGGCGACCATCGGCCGCGGCCGACCCCGCAGGGAGAACGGGCAGATCGTTGTCTTCGCCGCGTTGTTCTGACTCCAATCGATGAGCACCTTGCCCCGCCGCAGCTCTTTACGCATATTGGCCGTCGCGAGGTCGGGCCGCTCCTGTTCGATCGCCTCGGCGAGCTTTTTCGCCACCGCGGACGCGTCGTCGGAAGTGAGCGTGCCATCGAGCGCCGCGTAGAGGTGGATGCCCTTGGAGCCGGAGGTGACCGGGACGGCCGCCAGTTCCATATCGTCGAGGAACTCCTTGCACAGCAGCGCCACCTCGACGCATTCGGCGAGGCCCGCGCCTTTCCCCGGGTCGAGATCGAGAACGAGTCGATCCGGGGAAAGGCGAGCTCCGTCGTCGTCGAACCGCCATTGCGGCACGTGCAGCTCGAGTGCGGCGAGTTGCCCGAACCACGCGAGCGCCGCGGGCTCTTCGGCGAGCGGGTAGGTGTTCGTCGTCGTCTTGTGCTGGTAGGTGACTCGCGGGAGCCAGTCTGGGGCGCCTTCCTCGAGGTCCTTGCGGAAGAAGAACTTCCCGGGTTCGGCGGCGGTGCCCACCCCGTGCACCCACCGTTTCCGCGTCACCGGCCGGCCGCGGGCGAGCGGGAGCAGGACCGGGGCGATGGCGAGGTAGTACTCGATCACCGCGCCCTTGGTGGTTCCGGTGGCGGGGTACATCACCTTGTCTTGATTGGTGAGGCGGAGCTCGCGGCCCGCGATCGTCGCGGTCTGAGCCATCATCACTCCTTTAACGTCGGCGGCCCGGGGGCCTCTCGCCCCGATCCTCGGCCACCCGAGCGCGTTCTGGCTACCCCTTGCGTGGAGCAGGCAACTGCGTTTACGTAGTCCTATGCGCGCGATATGGAGTGGTTCGATTTCCTTTGGCCTGGTGAACGTGCCGGTGAAGGCGTACACGGCGGTGCGGGAACATGACCTGCATCTGCATCAGGTGCACGACGCCGATCACGGCCGGATCCGGTACCAGCGGCGGTGCGAGGTGTGCGGGAAGGTCATCGATTTCTCGCACATCCAGCGCGCCTATGACGACGGTGAACACACGGTGGTGTTGACGAAGGAGGACCTCGAGGGGCTCCCCGCGGCTGTGCGGGGGGAGATCGAGGTGCTGCAGTTCGTTCCCACCGATCAGCTCGACCCGATCACCCTCGACGGCAGCTACTACCTCAAGCCGGAGGCGAAGTCCGCGAAGGCCTACGCCCTGTTGCTGCACACGCTGGACACGACCGAGCTCACCGCGATTGTGCGCTTCGCCCTTCGCCAGAAGACCCGGCTCGGGGTGCTGCGCGTGCGGGAAGGGGAACTCGTGGTCCAGACGATGGCGTGGCCGGACGAAGTGCGCGACCAGGAGGCACCCGATCTGTCGGTGAAACTCACGAAGCGGGAGAAGGACCTCGCGAGCGCGCTCGTGGATCAGATGTCCGGGGACTTCGACCCGGCCGCGTTCGAGGACGAGTACCAATCGGAACTGCGCACGCTCATCGACGCGAAGATCGAGGCCGGGGACACCGTCGACACCGCCCAGACCTTCGGCGAGGAAGAGGAGGGGGCGGGCGAGGGGAAGGTCGTCGACCTCATGGACGCCCTCGAACGCAGCATCAACAAGCGCGGCGCCAAGGGCCAGAAGAGCGGGCAAAAATCCGGCGCGAAGCGGCGCAGAACGTCGTGATCCGCTCCTGCCGGCCCGCTACTGGGGCAGTTCGAGCTCCGGTTTCGTGAGCTCTTCGACGTTGACATCCTTGAACGTCACGACCCGGACCGAGGTGATGAACCGCGCGGAGCGGTACACGTCCCACACCCACGCATCCTTGAGGGTGAGCTCGAAGAACACCTCCCCGCCCGCCGAGCGCACTTGCAGGTCCACATGGTTCGCGAGGTAGAAGCGGCGCTCGGTCTCGACGACGTAGCTGAACAGGTTCACCACGTCCCGGTACTCCCGGTACAGGGCGAGTTCCGCGTCGGTTTCGTAGTTCTCCAGGTCTTCTGCGCTCACACCCTCATCATCTCCCATTTTCCCGCCCAGCCCAATCAGCGGATCTCGGGCGTGGCGAATGCCACTACACTCTAGAGTCGTGACGAACCCCGGCCCCCTCGCGCATGCCCTCGCCGACTCTTTCGCCGACCTGCACCGCACGCCATGGGCGGGCGAGGTCCCCCTCGCGCGATTCGAGGAGTTCCTGCGCGAAGCTCCGAGGCGGGTGCACCGGGGCGAGCCCGAGCATTTCACGGCCTCCGCCGTGATCTTCAGCCCCGACCTGGCGCGCACGCTCCTGTGCTTCCACGGCAAGGGGAACATGTGGGTACAACTCGGGGGCCACATGGAACCCGGCGATCTCACCCCCGCGGCCGGCGCGCTGCGGGAGGCCCGCGAGGAGAGCGGCCTATCGGAGTTTCGGCTCCTCCATCCCGCCCCGATCGA
>DATGUB010000064.1:0-5474 GCA_035301585.1 Beutenbergiaceae bacterium
CCTCCTGGGTCACCTGGTACAACCATGAGCGTTTGCACTCCTCGATCGGAGACGTGCCACCGGCAGAGTACGAACAGACCTATCATGGTCTAACCCACGCGGTCGGCATCACCGTCGCCGCCTAACCAGCGCCTCCGAAAACCTCAGGCCGCTTCAATTGCGGTGTTCGGGCCCCAGGTTCGGCTCGTGCAGGGCTTTGGGTGCGGTATGCCGTAACGATTACGGCGTATGTTCCCCGGAGCGTTCCTCGCGGTGCGTTGCTCGCGGTGCGTGCGCCCGCCGCTACTCGGGCGGCCGCGATGAACTCTTCGCTGAGGCGAACGGACTACGAGAGTCGCATGACCGGGCTCGCGGAGGGCATGACCGCTGGTCAGGATGTAAATAAGGGTGCCCCCGACAGGACTCGAACCTGTGGCCTTCTGCTCCGGAGGCAGACGCTCTATCCGCTGAGCTACGGGGGCCGGTGCGGTAATGACCCGCGATTAAGAATCGTAGCAGGGTGAAAGCGGTTCGAACGAATTTCCGGCTCTGTTCATTGGGTCACAGTCGCCTCCTCGAGCGCCGGGCGGACATGTAGAAGCGCTTGCGATAGTGCGGAAACGGGGAGCGCGATGCTCTACGATGAGGAGTCGTGAGCGCTCTACACGGCACGGATCCTCTCGGCAGCCCCTGGCCCGCATCAGCGACCCTGGCAGACGGCGAGGTCTTCCTTGCCGGGCACCCGGTCACCAAGCTCGCCGACCGGTTCGGCACGCCGAGCTTTCTCCTCGACGTCGACGACCTCCTCGCCCGGGCACGGGCGTTCAAGACCGCGTTCGACGAGGAGTTCGGCGCATCGGTCGGGGTGTATTACGCGTCCAAAGCCTTCAGCTCCATCGCCGTGTTGCGGTGGCTACGAGACGAGGGGCTCAAGGTGGACTGCTCGACGGCTGGGGAGCTAGCGGTCGCGCTCGCCGCTGAGGTCGACCCGGCCGACATCGGGCTGCACGGCAATAACAAGTCCCGCGCGGAGCTCACTTGGGCGGTGGAGGTCGGGCTGGGTCGGATCATCGTGGATTCGCTCGCCGAAATCGAGCTGCTCGACGAGGTGGCCGCTGCCCTCGGCGCGAGCGGCGTGCCGGTGATGGTGCGCCTCACCACCGGCGTGCACGCTGGTGGGCATGAATTCATCGCCACGGCACACGAGGACCAAAAGTTCGGCCTCTCCGTCGCCTCCGGAGCTGCCCGGCAGGCGGTTGAACGCATCGCCGCACTGCCCCGGCTCCACCTCGTGGGCCTGCACTCGCACATCGGGTCGCAGATCCTCGCCGCCGACGGGTTCGCGAACGCGGCGCGGGTGGTGTTGGAGCTGCGGGCAGACCTTCACAGCGAGGGGATCGCAGTTCCCGAAGTCGATCTCGGCGGGGGGTACGGGATCGCCTACCTTCCCGGGGAGCAGGAGCTGGACCCGAGGGTCGCGGCCGAAGAGCTCGCCGCGGCGGTGCGCGCCGAGTGTGACCGGCTGGGAACCGACATGCCGGAGGTGTCCATCGAGCCGGGCCGAGCGATCGTGGGGCCGGCGATGATGACCGTCTACGAAGTGGGCACGATCAAACACGTCCAACTGGATGAGGGAAGCCGGGTGTACGTGTCCGTCGACGGTGGGATGAGCGACAATATCCGCCCGATCCTCTACGGCGCGAACTACACCGCCCGGCTCGCGAACAGGTCGTCTTCGGCCGGCTCCATGGCGTGCCGGATCGTGGGTAAGCACTGCGAATCGGGAGATATCCTCATCCCGGATATCGACCTGCCGCAGGACCTGCGCCCCGGCGATCTGCTCGTCGTCGCGGCAACGGGAGCGTACGGGCGGTCCCTGGCATCGAACTACAACCAGATACCCCGCCCCGGGGTCGTCGCCGTGACGAGCACCGAGGCGCGGGAGATCGTTCGCCGCGAAACAATCGAGGATCTGCTCCGCCTCGACGTGGGCTAAAGACTCACGGCCTGAGACGCGGCACCAAGGAAGTGAAATCGCCCGTATCCTCGTACGAGGAAACTGCCGATCTGATGAGGAGAAGATGAGCGACGTCAAAGCGCCGCTGCGCTGTGTAGTGCTGGGTTGTGGAGTAGTGGGCACCGAAGTCGTGCGCAGGCTGCTTCGGCACGATGCAGACCTGGCGGCACGCGCGGGAGCAGAGATTGAGTTGGCCGGGATCGGCGTGCGGTCGACGCAGACTCCCCGCGATGAGGTCGTGCCGAGCGAACTGCTCAGCGAGGACCTGGAGGCGCTCATTGACTCCGCTGACATCGTCGTCGAACTCATCGGCGGGGTCGAGCCCGCCAAGAGCCTCATCCTGCGCGCACTGCGCCGTGGGGCGAGCGTCGTCACCGCGAACAAGGCGCTCCTGGCCGAGGCCGGACCAGAGCTACAAGAGGCCGCCGACGCCCACGAGGGGAGTCTGCTGTACGAGGCGGCGGTCGCGGGCGCTGTCCCCGTCGTCCGAGGCATCCGCGAATCGCTCGCGGGGGACCGGATCACGAAGATCCTTGGGATCGTCAACGGCACCACGAACTACATCCTCGATCAGATGACGACGACGGGCGCCGACTTCGACACCGCGCTCGCCGCCGCGCAGGAACTCGGGTATGCCGAGGCCGACCCCACCGCTGATATCGATGGGTTCGACGCCGGCGCTAAAGCGGCGATCCTCGCCTCGCTCGCGTTCCACACCCGCGTGTACGCCTCCGACGTTCCCACCGAGGGGATCCGGGAAATCACCGCCGATGACATCGCATCCGCGAAAGCCACCGGCAACATCGTCAAGCTCCTCGCGATCGCCGAAAGCGTCAACGGCGCGATCGCGGTGCGAGTTCACCCCGCGTTGGTGCCAGCGGATCACCCGCTCGCAACCGTCTCCGAGGCGTACAACGCGGTGTTCATAGAAGCCGAAGCCGCCGGGACCCTCATGTTCTATGGCCCTGGCGCCGGCGGAGCCCCAACCGCTGCGGCCGTGCTTGGGGACATCGTCGACGTCGCCCGCGGGCACGTCACCGGCGGTCGGGCCCCGAGCGGCTCCACCTACGCGATGCTGCCCATCATCGACTCCGGGCTCGTGCCGAACCGGTACCACATGCGCCTGCGGGTCGCCGATCGCCCCGGTGTGCTCTCGGAGATCGCCACCGTCGTGGCCAACCATGGTGTCTCGATCGAAACGGTTCGCCAAACCCCGGGCGAAGAGGGCAGGGCCGGGCTGATCATCGTCACCTACTCCGCACCCCAGGCGGCCCTGGATGCGACCCTGACCGATCTTCGGGTGCTCGGGGCGGTCGAAGAAGTAGTTTCAGTCATGCGCGTGGAAGGTAACTAATGGCAGCACCATGGCGGGGACTCATCGCCGAATACTTCGACCGGCTCCCCTTCGAAAAATCCGACACGATCGTCACGCTCGGCGAAGGCGGCACGCCGCTCGTCGAGGCGCCCGCCCTCTCCGAGCGGACCGGGGCGCGGGTATTCCTGAAGGTCGAGGGCGCCAACCCCACCGGTTCCTTCAAAGATCGGGGGATGACGACGGCGATCTCGAAGGCCGTCAGCGGCGGCGCCGAGATGGTCGTGTGCGCCTCCACAGGTAACACCTCAGCCTCGGCCGCGGCGTACGCCGCGCGGGCGGGGATCGGCTGCGCGGTGATCCTCCCCGCGGGCAAGATCGCCGCCGGGAAGATGGCCCAGGCCGTCGTGCACGGCGCGACCCTCATCGAAATCGACGGGAATTTCGACGACGGCTTGCGCATCGTGCGGGAACTGGCGGAGAACTATCCCGTCGAACTCGTCAACTCGGTCAACCCCTACCGCTTGCAGGGCCAGAAGACCGCGGCGTTCGAGATCGTCGACGTGCTCGGCGATGCCCCGGACATCCACGTGCTACCCGTAGGCAACGCCGGGAACATCTCCGCCTACTGGATGGGGTACCGCGAATACCACGGTGAGGGCGCTGCCACGAAGCTTCCCAAAATGTGGGGGGTGCAGGCGGATGGCGCATCGCCGCTGGTGAAAGGCGAGGTCGTGGAGTTTCCGGAGACGATCGCGACCGCGATCCGGATCGGAAACCCCGCCTCCTGGGCACTCGCGGCCCAGGCACGCGAGGAATCAGGGGGCCGGATCGATTCGGTCACCGACGTCCAGATCCTCGATGCCCAGGCACTCATCGCCGCAGAAGTGGGCGTGTTCGTCGAACCCGCATCGGCTGCCTCCGTCGCCGGGCTGCTCCAACGCGCGGAGGCGGGGGAGGTGCCCGCCGGGGCAACGATCACCTGCACGGTCACGGGCAACGGGCTCAAAGACACGGCAACCGCCCTGGGCAACCGGGAGGTCTCACCGGAGGTCGTTGCGCCGAACCTCGGCGACGTCGTGCGCGTGCTGGGTCTGTGATGCGACTCGCGAAAGATCGGGCGCAGGTGCGGGTACCTGCAACGAGCGCGAACCTCGGGCCGGGATTCGACGCCTTCGGCCTCGCCCTGTCCATCTGGGACGATGTGCGGGTCGAAGCGGTCACCGGACCGAGCGAGGCGCATGTGCAGGGGGAAGGGGCCGAGTCCCTCCCCGGTGGAGAGGACCACCTCATCATCCGCGCGTTGCGGGTCGCTCTCGACTACGTGGACGCCCCGCAAGCAGGGTTCGTGCTGCACTGCCATAACCGGATCCCGCACGGGCGCGGGTTGGGATCGAGCGCCGCGGCGACCGTGGCGGGACTGCTGCTCGCGAGGGGGCTCATCAGCGAGCCGGAAGCGCTCACCGATGAATGCCTCCTCACGCTCGCGACCGAGTTTGAAGGCCACCCGGATAATGCCGCCCCCGCAATCCTCGGCGGGGCAACGATCGCCTACGTGAGCGAGGGGACCGCCCGCGCGGCGAGGATCCCCGTGCGCGGAATCGCTCCGACGGCGATCGTGCCCGTGGCGGAACTGTCCACCTCGCGTTCCCGCGGGGCGCTTCCCTCATACGTCTCCCACTCCGATGCCGCCTTCAACAGCGCCCGGTCCGGGCTGCTCGCGCTCGCTCTTAGCGGACAGCCGGAGTTGCTGCTCGCCGCGACCGAGGATAGGTTGCACCAGAGTTACCGCGCTGACGTCATGCCCGAGACCGCTGAGCTTTTGGCGCAGTTGCGCGCGGACGGGATCCCCGCCGTCGTCTCGGGGGCCGGCCCGAGCGTGCTGGTATTGAGCGAACTTTCCCGCTCCGCCGAGGAGCAGGTGCCCCGCGGTTGGCGGGTGCAGCGGTCAGCTATCGCCGATGAAGGGGCGCAGCTGGCCTAGAAACTGCGCTAGGCTAATTAGGCGTGGCGGTTTGCCACCATTTCGCGGACTTCTTACACGCGTCTAGTGACTAAGTGATCACCCCCGGTATTTTTGAAGGACCTTCGTGACTGAATCTCAGGACCAGGCCTCTGCAGCTGCCCTCACGGCGATGAAACTCCCCCAACTCCAAGCGATCGCGA
>DATGUB010000065.1:0-15554 GCA_035301585.1 Beutenbergiaceae bacterium
CGGGGCTGTTCTCGTGGTGGCCGGACCCGGAGGAACCCGAGAATTCCCCGGACCGGTGGGTGCTCACGACCACGATCCTCACCGCCGCCGCCCGCGACGGGTTAGAGGAGATCCACGAGCGCGAACCCGTCATGCTCACCCACGACCTCATCGCCCCATGGCTCGACCCGGCCCTCACCGACCCCGCTGCGGTGCTCGATATTCTCGCCGCGCCCGGCCCAGAGCTCAACTGGTACCCCGTCTCCCGCGCCGTCGGTTCGGTGCGGAACAATTCCCCCGAACTCATCGCGCCCGCGGCCCCGCCCGTGCAAGACACCCTGTTGTGAACCCCATGAGCGCGACCAGCCCCGCCCCCGCGCCCACCCGGCCCCGCCTCACCCCGCCGCGCCCCCGGCTCGTCGCCGACATCGGGGTAGCCGCCCTCGCCTTCATCGCGTTCGGGCTCCCGTCCATCCTGCTCGCGCCCCAGCCCTGGCACGTCGAGTTCTTCCTGTTCGGCACGCAAAGCCTGCTCAGCGCCGACTCCCCCGGCACCGTCGCCACGGTCATCCGCACGGCCATCAACCTCGCCGCGGCGATCGGAATGCCCGTCGCGGTGATCTGGCGAGCAAGTAAACCCGTGCACTCCACCGCGGTGGTCGCGGCCCTCGCGCTCGCGCACTTCTTCACCGGTGTGCTGCTCATGCCGGTGGATTTCCTCATCTTCCTCTCCCTGTATTCGCTCACGATCTACGCGAGCAGCGCCGCCTCCCGGATCGGGTTGTTCACCGCGCTGTTCGGTGGGTTGCTCGTGACGATCTCGATCGCGCCGATCTGGGGCGGGCTCGAAAGCGCGATCGTCGGTGGCGTGCTGTTCCTCCTCGCCGCGATGCTCGTGCTGCTCTCCTGGGGAGCTGGCCTGCTGCGCCGCAGCCGCCTGGAACAACGCGAGTCGCTGCGGGAGCGGGCCCTGCGCCTGGAGCGCGAACGCGACCAGCAGGCACAGATCGCCACCGTCGCCGAGCGCAACCGGATCGCCCGGGAGATGCACGATATCGTCGCCCACTCCCTGTCCGTCGTCGTCGCCCAAGCCGACGGCGGCAGGTACGCGGCCGCCGCTGACCCCGAGGCGGCCACGCGCGCGCTGGAGACCATCGCAGAAACCTCCCGCGCCGCCCTCGCCGATATGCGCCGCATCCTCGGGGTGCTGCGCGATGAGAACGGCGAGACCGCCGACCTCATCCCCCAACCCGCCGACGCCGACATCGATGCCCTCATCGGCCAGGTGAAAACGGCCGGCCTCAACGTCTCCCACGTGACCCTCGGCGCACCCCGGGCCCTCCCACCGGGGGCGGGGGTCGCGCTGTACCGGATCGTGCAGGAATCGCTCACGAACATCCTCAAACACGGCGGGCCCGAGGCCGCGGCGATCGTCACCACCGAATGGAAGACGGACGGGCTCACCATTTCCATCGACGACGACGGCCGGGGCGCCGCCGCGAAGTCCGACGGCGCCGGGCACGGCCTCGTGGGCATGCGCGAACGCGCCGCGATGCTCGGCGGAAGCCTCGCCGCCGGCCCCAAACCCGGGGGCGGGTTCCGAGTCCGGTGCCACATCCCGCTGCCCAATAGCGGACCCGGCCTGCAGTAACCTTGCCTGATATGAGCTCTATCCGCGTGGCGATCGTCGACGACCAGCAACTGGTCCGCGCCGGGTTCGCCCTGGTGATCAACTCCCAACCGGACATGGAAGTGGTGCTCGAAGCCGGCGACGGCGCCCAGGCGGTCCGGCTGCTTCGCTCCCACGACGTCGACGTCGTCCTCATGGACGTGCGGATGCCGAACATGGACGGCCTCGCCGCCACCGAAGCACTCACCGCGCCCACGAACCCGGACGGCAGCGCCCGCCGACACACCCCGAAGATCGTCATCCTCACGACCTTCGACCTCGACGAATACGTGCTCCAAGCGATCAAGGTCGGCGCCTCGGGGTTCCTCCTCAAAGACGCCCCGCCCGAGGAGATGCTCGCCGCGATCCGTACCGTGCACCAGGGCGAGGCCGTCATCGCGCCCTCCTCCACCAGACGGCTCATCGCCCACCTCGCGGGCGTGCTGCCCGATACGGAGAAGACCCCGCCCGCGGTGCTCGATGCGCTCACCGACCGCGAGCGCGAGGTCCTCGTGCTCATGGCCCGCGGCCGGTCGAACCAGGAGATCGCGGCGGAGTTGTACGTGGCGGAGGCGACCGTGAAGACCCACGTCGGGCGAGTGCTCGCGAAGCTGGGGGCACGTGACCGAGTCCAGGCCGTCGTCGTCGCCTATGAAACGGGGCTCGTGCGACCCGGAACGTAGCCGGGTCCCCCTACGGTCGTACACGACAACCCTCCTTTCGTGGGATCCGCGGGCGGGGCCGGCGGTTCTACCGTGGAAGCATGACGACACACGAGTCCACACCCCCGACCTCCGCCCCTGCTGCGCCGATCGTGCGCGCCCAGGGGCTGCGCAAGACCTACGGCACCGGCGAGACGGCCGTGCACGCCCTCGACGGCGTCGACGTCGCCTTCGAGCAGGGCAAGTTCACCGCGATCATGGGCCCCTCCGGTTCGGGGAAGTCCACGCTGCTGCACGTGCTCGCCGGGCTCGACTCCGCCACCGGCGGGCAGGCGTGGATCGGGGATACCGAGATCACCTCCCTCGGCGATAAGGAGCTCACGCTGCTGCGGCGCAACCGGGTCGGGTTCATCTTCCAATCCTTCAACCTGCTGCCGATGTTCTCGGCGCTGGACAACATCACGATGCCCTCCCGGATCGCCGGGTCGAAGGCCGACCGGGACTGGATCAACACCCTCACCGACACCCTCGGCCTGGGCGACCGGCTGCACCACAAGCCCTACGAACTCTCCGGCGGGCAGCAACAGCGCGTGGCGATCGCCCGGGCGCTGTCGACGAAACCCGAGGTCGTGTTCGCCGACGAACCCACCGGGAACCTCGACTCCCGGTCCGGGGTGGAGGTACTCGCCCTCCTGCGCCAGGCGGTACGGGAACTGGGGCAAACGGTCATCATGGTCACCCACGACCCGGCCGCCGCAGCCCACGCGAGCGAGGTCGTGCTCATCGCCGACGGCAAGGTCGCGGGGCGGATCACCGATCCCACCCCCGAATCCGTGCTCGCCGGGCTCGATGCGCTGCGCGCAGTGGAGACGGTGGCCTGATGCTGAAGATCACCCTCCAACAGATGCGCAGCGGCTGGGTCCGGCTCCTCGCCGCGGGCATCGCGATCGCGCTGGGCACCGGGTTCGTCGCGGCCACCCTGCTCGGCGGCGAAGCGATGAAATCCGCCGCCTACCAGTCCTTCACCTCGGAATTCGAAGGCGCGGACGCCGTCATCGAGGGCGCCCCGCTCGGCGCCGGGGAGATCGACCGGGCGGCCTCCGTGTCCGGCGCGGCCGAGGCGCACACGAAGGCCTCCGTCGGCGGCGAGATCGGTTTCGGATCCCGCTCCAACTGGGGCCTCATCGGCGCCGCGAGCCCGGATGCGCAACTCGAGGCCGGGGAGCTGCCCGGCGACGGCGAGATCGCCCTGCGCGCCGACCTCGCCGACCGCCTCGGCGTAGCCATCGGCGACGACGTGGCGCTCACCGTGACCGACTGGGACGCGGACGAACCCACCGACTCCCGCATCGAGGCGCGCGTGAGCGGGCTCGTGCCCGAAGCGACGAACTTCTTCACCTACGGCACCGACGCGCTCGTTCCCGAATCCGCCCTCCTCACCGACCCGCTCGCGCCGCTGAGCAGCGAAGGCCCGCTCGCCGTGAGCGCCGCCGGCGGGGTGAGCGAGGAGGAGCTCCAAACCGCCCTGGCGGAGGAGTTCGGCAGCGACTACACGGTGCAGACCGTGACCGAGGTCGCCGAGGAGACCACCGAAGCGATCACCGGCGACTCCCAAGCCCTCACCTGGGTGCTGCTCGGCTTCGCCGGGGTCGCGCTCGCCGCGGCGATCCTCGTCATCAGCAACACCTTCGCGGTGCTCGTCGCCAGCCGCACCCGCACCCTCGCGATGCTGCGCACCATCGGTGCCTCCCGCTCCCAGGTGGGCGGTTCGGTGATGCTCGAGGCGCTCATCCTCGGCGTCGTATCCTCCCTCGCCGGGCTCGCCCTCGGTTACGGGGTGATCGCGGGAGCCCTCGCCGTCGTCACTCGTTCCCTGCCCGACATCAACGTGTGGCAGGACTTCGCCCTCACCCCCGCGGTGTGGATCGCGACCCTCGCAACCGGCATCGTCATCACGATGCTCGCCGGGTTCCTACCCGCCCGCACCGCCACCCGGGTCCGCCCCCTCGAGGCGCTGCGCCCCGAACCGGTGCGCCTGGGCACGACCGCGGGGAAGTTCCGCGCCGCGATCAGCCTGCTCGCCTTCCTCGCGGGCGCGGCGATGCTCATCGGCGGCGTCGCGATCGCCACCGGCGGGGACGAAGTCGACGACATGCGCATGCTCGCCGGCCTGGGCATCGGCATCCTCGGCGGGTTCATCTCCGTCGCGGGGATCCTGCTCGGCTCGGTCTTCATCATCTCCCCGCTCGTGCGCGCCGTGGGCGCCCTGTTCGGCCGCGGCGCGACGGCGAAGGTCGCCACGATGGGCGCCATCCGCAACCCCCGGCGCACCGCGACCACCTCGAACGCCCTGTTCATCGGCGTCGCCCTCGTCGTGATGATGGGAACCGGCGCGGCGACGGCGAAAACGAGTCTCTCGGAAGAACTCCAGGATTTCTTTCCCGTCGACGTCGAAGCGGCCACCGGGGACGGCAGCGACCTCACCACCGGCCAACTGGAGACCCTCGGTGCCACCGAGGGCGTGGAGGTGTACACGCCGACGAGTTCGGCCGGCGTCGTCCTCACCGGCGCCGGCGATGGGGACGCCGGCATCGACGAAGCCCACGTAGAACTGCTCACGGCCCACGATTCCGTTCCCGGCTCCGATGCGCAGGAGTCCGCGCCGCTCACCCCGGGCGCGGCGCTGCCGAACCCCGAGGCCGTCGACGGGCTGGAACCCGGGGAGATCCTCCTTCCCGACTGGTTCGCAAGCGATTACGGTCTCGAAGTGGGCGACACGGTCGAGGTGAGCGCCGATCCCGCGGGTGACTCGGCCTCCGGTGAGGGAGAACCGGCCCCGTTGACCTTCGCCGGGGACGCGCCCGCAGCGGTCTTCCTCGTCGCGGAACCCACGTTCGCGGAGCTGTTCCCGGACCCGCCGGTCAACGGCGCCTGGCTCCGCCTCACCCCCGAGGCCAACCCGCTCACGGTCATCAAGGACCTCGAGGATGCGATGACGACCCTGCAGACGGAGAACCCCGATGCACCGGTCGTCCAGTTCGCCGGCGGCGCCGTGGAACGGGCAACCTTCGAACAGGTCATCGACGTGCTGCTGCTCATCGTCACCGCGATGCTCGCCGTCGCCGTGGTCATCGCGCTCGTCGGCGTGGCCAACACCCTCTCCCTGTCGGTGTTGGAACGGCGCCGCGAATCGGCGACGCTGCGGGCGATCGGGCTGACGAAGTCCCAGCTGCGCGGGACCCTTGCGATCGAGGGGGTGATCATCGCGGTCGTCGGGGCGCTCGTGGGAATCGCGGGCGGGCTCGCCTACGGCTGGGCGGGGGCGATGACGATCCTCGGCGCGCTCGGCTCGGTGCGCCTGGGCGTGCCCTGGGCGCTCATCGCCGTCGTGGCCGCAGTCGCCATCGGGGCGGGCCTGCTCGCATCGGTCATCCCCGCCCGCTCGGCAACGAAGGTGCCGCCCGTGGCGGCCCTCGCCGAGGAGTAGCCCCGGGTTGTCCATACCGAGCTGTCTACACCGGGATGTCTACACCGGCCCCATCGTCCACAACAGCGGCGGTGGGGCCGACCCGTTCCCCCGCCGTCGGCGAACCTGGGCGCATGTGGAAACGGGTACACCTGGCAACGATCGCGGGCCCCGATCCCGGGTGCGTCATCGAACTCGGTGCCGCGGGCCGGGGCCTGCCCCCATCCCCTCCGGTGATCGTGGGCCGCGGCCTGTTCGCCGACGCCCAGATCGATGATCCCCACCTCTCCCGGCAGGAGTTCACCGCCCGCGCCGGCACCCGCTGGGGCTGCCCGGGGGCGTGGATCGAGCGGGAACCCGCGCGCCGGCGGCACCTGCGGCCCGGGGCACGGCTGCGCGCCGGCGCCTCGACCTTCGAAGTGCGCACCGATGCCGCCCGCCGCTCCCGGCCCCGAATCGAACTTGCCCTCCTCCTCCCGCTCGCGGCCTCCCTGGGTTTCGCCGCGATGTGGATCTTCCCCGGCGCGGGCCCGTGGCCGCTCATCGCCGCGGGTCTCCTCACCCCGGTGGGGATGCTGCTGCGTTCCCGCGTGGGCCGCGGCCCGCTCCCCGACCCCGCGCAGCTCGCGCGCCTCGGCATCGCCGATCCACGACGCCGGGAGGCCGAGACGGAGCCGCCGTGGCCCGTGGACCTCGGCAACGCCCCCGCGCGGCGCCGGTTGCGGCCCGCGAAACTCAACGTCTCCCCCGGGGACGTCGTGGCTCTCATCGGCCCCGGCGCCTTGGGCCTCGCCCGGTGGGTCGCCGCCCAACTCCTCTCCCGGGGCGGGCAGGAATGCCCCGATCGCGCCCGAGAGCCCGCGGGCGCCGGGGCACGGTACGAACTGCGGTTCGCTTCCCCGGGCGCGAGCATCACCCTCATCGCCGCCCCCACCCCGGGGGTCGTTCCCGGGCACGCGACGACCGTGGTGCCCGTGCGGGCAGGGCACAACCGCGCCGTCACCCGCCCGTGGTACGAGGCTCTCGCGCGTGGATCCACCGGCGCCGAGCTGCCCGAGGTCGCGCACTTGAGCGATCACCTTCCCGAACTCCCGCACCTGCCCTGGGCCCGCCACGACGGGCGCCTTGCCGCACCCATCGGCGTGGCCGTCGGCCCGCGCGGGCGGGAGACGGCCACGATCGACCTCAGCGCCGACGCGCCGCACGCGGTCATCGCGGGCACGACCGGGGCGGGGAAATCAGAGCTGCTCACCTCGTGGCTGTGCGGGCTCGCCGCCCGCTACCCACCGGCGCACGTCGCGATGGTCCTCGTGGACTACAAGGGCGGGGCGACCTTTGGGGCGCTCGCCCGCCTGCCCCACGTGTTGGAGGTGCTCACCGACCTGGAACACCCCTACACCGTGCGCGCCCTACGGAGCCTGCGGGTGGAGATTCTCCGCCGCGAGCGGCTGCTGAAGGATTCGGGGGCGGCGCACGTGGCCGAGCACAACGCCCGCGCAGCGCCGCTGCCGCGGCTGCTCATCGTCGTCGACGAGTTCCGCGTACTCGCCGATGAATATCCCGACGTGCTCGACGAACTCGTGCGGGTCGCCGCCCAGGGCCGTTCGCTCGGGATCCACGTCGTGCTCGCCACGCAGCGCCCCGGCGGCACGATGACCCCCGACATCCGAGCGAACATGGGGATCCGGGCGTGCCTGCGGGTGGTGGAGGAGACCGACTCCATCGACCTCATCGGCACTGCGGGCGCGGCCGAGCTGCCCGCGATCCCGGGCCGGATGCTCCTGCGGGGCGAGGCCCTGCGCACGGTACAGACCCTGTGGGCGGGGAATGGGGGCCTCGTGGAGAGGATCGTCTCCGCCTGCGAGTCCGCCGCGCGCGAGCAGCCCGACCTCGCCGTCATTGCGCGCCCGTGGGCGCCTCCCCTGCCCGAACGCCTCACCGAGCTCCCGCGCGGCGCGGAAGGGTTCCTCACGCTCGGCGTGAGCGACCTTCCCGAGGAGCAGCGCCTGGGAACCTGGCACGTGGGTGCGGACGCTCAGGTCATCGTCGCAGGTGATCCCGGATCGGGCCGCACGAGCGCCGCCCGACTCGCCGCCGAGGAAGCGGCACGCAGCGGAGTGGGGGTGCACGTCATCGCCGCCGCCCCGCTCCTGCCCGAGGGGGCGGGCACGTTCGCCGACGTGAGCGACGCCGTCCTCTGCCACGCGTTGCTCTCCCGCCTCCGCGCGGAGGGGCCGGACGCGCTCATCATCGACGAGGCCGAGCAACTCCTCGATTCCCTCGACGACGCGCTCGGCCCCGGTGAAGGTGCCGCGTTCCTGCACGAGGTGCTGCGGGCGTGCCGGCGGGCCGGCCGGTTCGTGCTGCTCACCACGCCCCTACCGATCCCCGGATGGGCCCCGAGCGGGGGCGAGCGGATCGTGTTTCCCCCCGCCGATCCCCATCACGCGGCCCTCGCCGGGATCTCGAAGGAGTTCTCGGCTCCGGGGCCCCCGGGCCGCGCCGTCGCGATCCGGGCCGGCGCCCAGGTCGTAGTCCAGTTGGCGTTGCCTGCTGGACAGGCTCCCGAACCTGCCTTCGAAGCGGGCCCGGAGCCGGAATTCCTACTCCAGCCCCTTCCCCGCCGCGTGGACCTGCCACTTGCCACTCCCGGTCCTGGGCTCTGCATCGGTATCGGCGGGGAGGATCGCCGCCGTGTCGATCTGCCCTGCGAACCGGGCAGGACCACCGTGATCGTGGGAAACCCGGGCACGGGCAAGAGCCGCGTCGCCCGGGTGCTGGCCGCCCGGGCCGCAGCGCTCGGCCGGGACGCCGACGTGCACATCGTCGACGATCTCCACGCGGCCACCCCGAGCGCGCTCGATGAGTGCGAGGCGGCGCTGACGGCGGGGCGACACGTCATCGTCACGACCTCCCCGGACGGGCTGAGCACGGGTTTCCACCCGTTCCTGCAGCGCCTGCGCCACAGCGAGCACACCGTGTTCATCGGTCAGATCCCCCGCGCGGCGATCGGGATCAACCTCGGGATCTACATCGCCTCGAACGCGCCGGGTCGCGGTGCGCTGCGCACGGCCGGGAAGATCACGTCGGTGCAGCTCGATGTGTGCAGTGAGATCGACGAGGCCGGCAAGATCAACGCGTCCTGACCAGGGCGTGGCCGGTGCGCCCCGCTAGTGCACGGCGGAATCGGTGCCTGAGCCCATCGTCTTCGCCGTCACTTCGCGCGAGGCGGGGGCGAGGAACCCGACGATGGCGGCGAGGCTCATCAACCCCACCGCCCATGCGGCGGCGGTGGAAATGACGTCGGCCATCGTCACCGCGGTGACGAACTGCAGGAGTTGCCATGAGATCACCGGCCCCCGGCCCCAGCGCATCCCCCGCCACAGCCCGCGGCCGCCGAAGAACAGCAGCGCCGCGAACATGAGGATCACCGCGGCCATCGTCAGGGCGTATCCCCATGAGCCCATCTCGCCATCGGGGCGGTCGACGACCATCCACACCGCGGCCACGAGGAGCCCGAGGATCTCCACCCCGAGGAGTACGAACGCCATCCACAGCAGCGGCGGGCGGGACGTAGAATCGGATTTCGCGGGGCTCTCCACGGCTCCTACCTTAGCCGTGAACCGGCCCGGATAGCACACTGGCCGCCCGCTGCGCTATGAAGGATATCTCACCAGGATTTGGCAATTCTCCTCTTGTGTAGAACGCCCGCACGTGTGAAAGTAGACGGTGGTTGAATCATTTACCCCGAATTCACACACTTCCACCAGCGCATACTTGTGCGCTTTCGTGCATGTTTGTTTTCGGTTTGCCTAAGGAGAACCTGCTCATGGATTGGCGTAGTCGCGCTGCCTGCCTCACTGAAGACCCCGAGCTCTTCTTTCCCATCGGCAACACCGGGCCCGCCCTCGTACAGATCGAAGAAGCGAAGGCCGTGTGCCGGCAGTGCCCCGTGGTGGATACCTGCTTGAAGTGGGCAATGGAAACAGGCCAGGACGCCGGAGTGTGGGGCGGGATGTCCGAGGACGAGCGCCGTTCGCTCAAGCGTCGCACCGCTCGCGCTCGCCGCGCACGCTCCTGATCGAACCATCTTCGTAATCACGCCACCGCGGAACCGCGGTGGCGTTATTGCAGCGGCACCGTGAGCTCCACGCGCGTGCCCCCGCCCGGATTATCAGCCCAGTTGATCGTCCCAGCCAGCTCCGTTTCCGTAAGCGTTCGCACGATCTGCGTGCCCAGGCCCTGACCGACCCGGCCGCCGGCACCTTCCCCGTCGTCGTTGACCGTCACGTACAGCGTGCCGTTCGAACGTGAGGTGGAGACGACGATCTTGCCTCCCGAATTGGAAAATCCGTGCTCGACGGCGTTGGTGACGAGCTCGGTGAGGACGACGGCGAGCGCGGTCGCATGGGTTGCTTGGATCGTGCCGAACTTCCCGTCGCGCACGAACTCAACCTCGACGTTGCTCGTGCGCGCCGCGTCGGCCGCCATCGACAGGGTGCGCCCGAACAGATCGTCGAAGTTGACCGTCTCGTCGATCGTCTGCGAGAGCGCCTCGTGCACGGTCGCGATCGTCGCCACCCGGCGCATCGCCTCGTCGAGCGCCGTGCGCACCTCGGTGGAGGTGGAGCGCCGAGCCTGCAGGCGCAGCAGCGCCGCGACGGTCTGGAGATTATTCTTCACCCGGTGGTGGATCTCGCGGATCGTCGCGTCCTTGGTCATGAGTTCGCGTTCCCGGCGGCGCAGTTCGGAAACGTCCCGCACGAGCAGGACCGAGCCGGTGCGCGCGCCGTAGGCGGTGATGGGGATCGCCCGCAACGACAGCGCCACCCCGAGGGATTCCACGTCGGTGCGCCACGCGGCCCGGCCCATGATCACCAGCGGCAACGATTCATCCACCTCATCGGCGGCATCGAGGAGCGGGGTGACGACTTCGGCGAGCGGCTGGCCAACGATCTCACCGGTGACGCCGAGGCGGTGGAATGCCGAGGAGGCGTTCGGGGAGGCGTAGAGCACCTCACCTTCGGCGTTGAGGCGGACGAGGCCGTCCCCCACGCGCGGGGCCCCACGGCGCCGGCCCGTCGCGGCGTCCATGGAGGGGAATTCCCCGCGGGCGATCATTTCACAGATCTCGTCCGCGGATTCCACGTAGTTGACTTCGAGGCGGCTCGGGGTCCGGCTCGCACCCAGGTGGGTCTCCCGGGCGATGACGGCGATCGTGCGCCCCTCGCGCACGACTGGGATCGCTTCCTCTCGGATCGCGTACGCCCCGGTCCAGCGGACTTCCTTCACCCGCACCATCTGCTGGGTGTTCGCGCCCTCGTCGAGGGTTTCTTGCAGGGAGTTCGGGGATCTGCTGCCGATGATGTCGTCGTGGTGCACCGTCGCCGCGGTGGAGGGCCGGCAGTGGGCGATGGCGACGTAATCGCCGTCGACCGTGGGCAGCCACAGCACCAGGTCGGCGAAGGCGAGGTCGGAGATCACTTGCCAATCCCCCACCAGCAGGTGCAGCCATTCGGCGTCGACCGGATCGGAGGTTCCGTGACGCTCGAGCAGGTTACTCATCGTGGACACACACATAGCCTAGAGTGTTTCTATGCACTTCAACGCCTCAACGGAGTACCCGGCGTCGGCTGCGGCGGTGGCCGAATTGTTCGCAAATCCCGATTTTGTCGATGCGAAGATCGTCGCATCCGGCGCGAGCGAGGGGAAGAAGGAGATCACGGGCAGCCCGGCGGGCGCGTTCAGCGTTGCTACGACCCGCACGATGCCCTCGGACATCATTCCCGCCCAGTACCGCAAGTTCGTTCCCGGCGGGGTCACCCTCACCCTGACCGAGGCGTGGGGCGCGCCGAGCGCGGACGGTTCCCGAGAGGGGAAACTCACACTGAAGATCGCCGGGGTTCCCGCATCCGCGGAGGGCACCTGCACCCTGACGGCGGTGAGTGAGGAGTCTTCCACCCTCACGTATGACGGCGATGTCAACGTCTCGATCCCGCTCTTCGGCGGAAAGATCGAACGGGCCGCCGTGAACGCCGTCGAGCGGGTGATGCGCCTGGAGCGGGATGTCGCCGTGGAATGGCTCGCCCGGCGCTGACCCGCGCGGCCCGGTCAGCGGTGCCCGTGGGCCTCGGCGAAGGACATCTCGTGGTGGCGGGTTTCGTCCCAGGGGATGGTCCAGCCCAGTTCGTCGAAGAGGTAGGAGAGTAGGTTGCCCGTGAAGCCCCACACCCATCCGGTGGGCAGGCGGAACCCGGCCGATTGGAAGCCGGCGAGGCGGACGTAGGCGCGGTTGTCCGGGTTGAGCAGCTCACCCACGGGGATCCGAAGCGGGTGCAGCACCTCCGACCTGTCCCAGACGTCACTCGCCCTCACGTGCGGTGACCACCCCAGGACGAAGGTGACGAGGTTAGCGCTCACCGGCAGGGCGACTTCGCCGAGGCTGCCGATCACTTCGATCGAGGAGGCGGCGACCCCGGTCTCTTCGGTCGTTTCACGCACTGCGGCTTGTTCCGGCGTTTCCCCCGGGTCGATGCCCCCGCCGGGGAAGGCGATCTGCCCCGGGTGGTGCGCCAAGTGAGGTGAGCGCTGAACGAGGAAGATATCGGTATCGCTGGGATCACGGCGAGGCTCACCGGGCTCGGTGAACAGCGCGAGGACCGCGGCGTGGCGGTAGGTTCCCGTGTCGTGGTCATCGGGTCGGTGGTCGGGGGCGACGGGTGCCAGGAGCCCCTGGCGCGCGCGTTGGTGCAGCCGGTACAGGTCATCACGCACGGCCGGCCATCGCCCCTTCGCCGGGTTCCTCGGGCGCTCCCGGGTCGCTGAGGTGACCGAACCGGTGCTCCGTCTGCGAAATCGCCTGCTCGCGCAGGAAGCACAGCAGTTCCCTCCGCCCGGACTGCAGCGCAGGGCCGGGCAGGACCGCGATCGAGGTGCCTACCGACTCCGCGATCGCGGGGACCTCGGCGGGGTCGAGGCACCGGATCCGGCCGGGTTGGACCCAGGTGGCGGCGCGCATCGTGAACTCCTCGAGCGTTTCCACCCACCAGCCCGCTACGGCGCCCGCCGGTACGGTAGCGACGTCGATCCCGCTCGGCACGCCCTCGGGCGCGGCCCGGGGCCCGGCGTCCGGCGGGGGACTGGTTTCGGTGTCGGTGCTCACCCCTGATCGGGCCTGCGCCCCGACGAGCGCGGGAAGGACCTCGGTATCCGCGGCACCGCCCGCCGCCTCACCCTGGGCGCCCGCCTGCTCGTTCGCGTCCGCCGGGCCCGGGTTTGCTGGCGCGAGGGCGGAGGTCTCTGCTCCCGCTTCTTCCTCGACGCGGGCGCTCGGGTGCTGCCACGCGCGCCGCACCTCCTGCGGCAGGGCAGCGAACACCGCCGGCGCCACGCTCACGCCGGCGTCCACCCCCGCCGCGAGCGCGGCCGCGCTGAGGCGAAACACCTGTACGAGCGGGGTGTTCTCCCCCGCGCGGATCGTCATCCGCGGGCCGGGCCGATACCGGAACACGTTCGTTTCGCTGCGCAGACCGCTGACGTCCACCGGCGTGCGGTACACGTCCCGCGCGTGGGCATCGGAGCGGGCGCTCTCCCGCAGCCAGTCCCGCTCTTCGGGGCCCAGCCAGGGCGCGGTCGCATCAAGGAACTCCCCCACCCGGGGCCCGATGTCACCCAACTGCTTCGGCCCGTTCACCTGCTGCCACTGGCCGAGCTGCGCGACGTAGTTCGGACCACCGGCCTTCGCGCCGGGCCCGACCGAGGAATTCTTCCACCCGCCGAAGGGCTGGCGGCGCACGATCGCTCCGGTGATCGTACGGTTCACGTACGCGTTGCCCACCTCGACCGATTCGCGCCACTGGGCGATCTCGGCGGGGTCGAGGCTGTGGATTCCGCCGGTGAGGCCGAAGGGGGTACTGTTCTGCCACTCGATCGCCTGCTCCAGCGATTCTGCGGCCATGATCCCCATGACGGGTCCGAAGTATTCGGTCTGGTGGAATTCCGACCCAGGCTGTACGCCCTCCTTCACCCCGGGGCGCCACAACCGGCCCGCATCATCGAGCTGCTGGGGCGCCACGAGCCACTGCTCACCGTCGTCGAGAGTGGTGAGGGCGCGCTGAAGTTTCCCGTCCGCGGGTGCGATGAGGGGCCCGACGGTCGCGGCGAGGTTCGTGGGCCAATCCACGTTGAGCGATTCGACCGCGTCGAGCAGTTGGCGGCGGAACCGCTCGGACTGTGCGACGGAACCGACGAGGATGACGAGCGAGGCGGCGGAGCATTTCTGGCCCGCGTGCCCGAATGCCGAGTGGACGGCGTCCTTGACCGCGAGGTCGACATCCGCGCTCGGGGTGATGATCAGAGCGTTCTTGCCCGAGGTCTCCGCCAGCACCCGCGGCCCGCGCTCCCGGTTCACCCGCCAGGAGGTGAACAGTTGCGCGGTGGAATAGGCGCCGGTGAGGATCACCGTGTCCACCGCGGGGTGCGCGAGGAGCGTACGGCCCGCCTCGTCCTCATCAACTGCGACGATTTGGGCGATCGTTTCTGGGTAGCCGTGCGCGCGGAGCCCCTCATGCACGGCCTGCATGGCCACCTGCGCGCAGAGCTGTGTCTGCGGGGCCGGTTTCATGATGGCCGCGCTGCCCGCGGCGAGTGCAGCAAGCACTCCGCCCATGGGGATCGCCACGGGGAAGTTCCACGGCGGGGTGACGAGCACGATGCGGTCGGGAACGAACTGGGTGCCCTCCTCCGCGGCGAGTTGTTCCAGGCGGGCCGCCTCCTGGGCGTAATAGCAGGCGAAGTCGATCGCTTCGGAAATCTCCGGGTCCGCCTCTCCCACGGTCTTTCCAGCTTCGCGGGCCATCACCGTAACGAGCTCGAACCGCCGATTCTCCAACTCGGCGGCCACGGTTCGCAGCACTTGCGCACGCTGCGCCGCAGGCACGTTCCGCCACTCCTGGGAGGCCGCTCGCGCCGCGTCGACGACGCCCTCCACGTCCCCGGCACCGATCTTCCGGATCGCGGGTGTCGGCAACGGCGCACCGAGCGCCTGCGCCGCGTCGGCGCGGGCACGGGCGAGGGCGGGGTCGCAATTGGGGGTGTTGGTGAACCCTTCCTGCGCCGGGGTGCGGGCATGGGTGCGCCGCGGGGTCGTGTGCGCTTCCCGCCCGCACGCGGCGAGGAAGGCGCGCTCCTGGCCCTCGAGGTTCCCGGTGAAGTGGTCGCATAGGAAGTTCTCCTCGGCGGCGGCTTCCTCGAGTCGGCGCACGAGGTAGGAGACGGCGACGTCGAAATCCTCCTTCGCCACCACCGGCGTGTAAAGAACGAGCGGATTGGCCACCTCCGCCTGGATCGCCGCAGCGGCACTCGGGGCCATCCCGTGCAACATCTCCACGTCGAGCGCTGCCTCCACCCCGCGGTCCACAGCGAGCAAGTGGGCGTACGCGAGGTGGAAAAGGTTGTGGGAGGCGACCCCGAGCCGCACCGCGTAGGCGGCTTCCGGGCGTAGCGCCGTATCGATGAGGCGCAGGAAGTTCGCGTCGACGTCCGCCTTCTCCTCATACGGCGCCTGTGCCCAGCCGTGGAGTTCGGCCTCGACCTTCTCCATAGCGAGGTTCGCGCCCTTGACGAGGCGGATCTTGATCGGAGCGCCACCCGCCTGGACCCGGCGGGTGGCGAATCCGATGAGCCGGCGCATCGCCTCGGCGGAGTCGGGCAGGTAGGCCTGCAACACGATGCCGGCGGAGAGGTGCATGAATTCTGGTTCGCTCAGGAGCTGCTCGAA
>DATGUB010000066.1:0-88088 GCA_035301585.1 Beutenbergiaceae bacterium
ATCCACATCCCGAGCGCCGAGGGTTAAGCTGGCCCCGTGACGCACGATCCCTTTGCACTTGTCGGCCTGACCTACGATGACGTCCTCCTTCTGCCGGGCGAAACCGACGTCATCCCTTCGGAGGCGGACACCGCCTCACGCCTCACCCGCGAGATCGACGTCAAGATCCCGTTGCTATCGGCCGCGATGGACACCGTCACCGAGGCACGGATGGCGATCGCGATGGCCCGCCAGGGCGGGATCGGGATCCTCCACCGCAACCTGCCGATCGAGGAGCAGGCCGCCCACGTTGAAGTGGTCAAGCGCTCCGAATCGGGGATGATCACCTCCCCGGTGACGATCACCGCCGAGGAGACCCTCGCCGAACTCGACGCCCTGTGCGCCCGCTACCGGGTCTCCGGCCTCCCCGTGATCGACTCCCACGGCGTGCTCCAGGGGATCATCACCAACCGCGACCTGCGGTTCGTGCCCCCCGAGTCCTACGAGGCGATGACCGTGCGCGAGGCGATGACCCCGATGCCGCTCATCACCGGGCCCGTGGGGATCACCCGCGAGGACGCCGCCGCGCTGCTCGCCAAGCACAAGGTGGAGAAGCTGCCCCTCGTCGACGACGCGGGCCGGCTCCGCGGACTCATCACCGTCAAAGACTTCGTGAAGACCCAGCAGTACCCCCTGTCCACCAAGGACGACGGCGGCCGCCTCCTCGTCGGCGCGGCCGTCGGCTTCTTCGGGGACGCGTGGGACCGAGTGACGGCGCTCGTCGACGCCGGGGTGGACGTGCTCGTCGTCGACACCGCGAACGGCCACGCCCGGCTCATGCTCGACATGGTCCGCCGCCTGAAATCCGACCCCGCCACGCGCCACGTGCAGATCGTCGGCGGCAACATCGCCACCCGGGAGGGCTCCCAAGCCCTAGTCGATGCGGGCGTCGACGCCGTCAAGGTCGGGGTCGGGCCCGGCTCGATCTGCACCACCCGGGTCGTCGCCGGCGTCGGCGTGCCCCAGGTGACCGCGATCTACGAGGCGGCCCTCGCCGCCAAGCCCGCCGGAGTGCCGGTGATCGGCGACGGCGGTCTCCAGTATTCCGGTGACATCGCCAAGGCGCTCGTCGCCGGGGCAGACACGGTGATGGTCGGCGGGCTCATCGCTGGCTGCGACGAATCGCCCGGCGACCTCGTGTACGTCAACGGCAAACAGTTCAAGCAGTACCGCGGAATGGCCTCCCTGGGTGCGATGCAAACCCGCGGGGACCGGCGTTCGTTCTCCAAGGACCGCTACTTCCAGGGCGACATCGCCGATGAGGACGTCATCACCGAGGGCATCGAGGGCCGGGTCGCCTACAAGGGCGCGCTCGCCCAAGTGGTGCACCAGCTCGTCGGCGGGCTGCACCAGTCGATGTTCTACGTCGGTGCGCGCACGATCCCCGAGCTCCAGGAACGCGGGAAATTCGTGCGGATCACCGCCGCCGGGCTCAAGGAGTCCCACCCCCACGACGTGCAGATGATCTCCGAGTCACCGAACTACTCCAGCCGCTAGAGGTAAGGTAGTGCCCGTGAGTAACGAGATCGAGATCGGCCGCGGCAAACGCGGGCGCCGCGCATATTCGTTTGACGATATCGCCGTCGTCCCCTCCCGGCGCACACGCGACCCAGAAGACGTATCGGTGAGTTGGCAGGTCGACGCCTACCACCTCGATATCCCCGTACTGGCGGCGCCGATGGACTCGGTGATGAGCCCGGCCACGGCGATCACGCTCGGGAAACTCGGCGGGGTCGGAGTGCTCGACCTCGAGGGGCTCTGGACCCGCTACGAGGACCCGCAGCCGCTCCTGGACGAGATCGCCGATCTCAACCTCGGCCGCGACACCGTGCGGATGCAGGAGATCTACTCCGCGCCGATCATCCCCGAGCTCATCCACGAACGCCTGCGGGAGATCCGCGAGGCGGGCGTCACCGTCGCGGGGTCGCTGAGCCCGCAACGCACCCAGGAGCACTGGCGTTCGGTCGTCGACGCCGGCGTGGATCTGTTCGTCATCCGCGGCACCACCGTCTCCGCCGAACACGTCTCCTCCCAGGCCGAACCGCTCAACCTCAAACGGTTCATCTACGAACTCGACGTGCCCGTCATCGTCGGCGGGGCCGCCACCTACACCGCCGCGCTTCACCTCATGCGCACCGGCGCCGCCGGCGTGCTCGTCGGCTTCGGCGGCGGGGCAGCGCACACGACCCGCAAGTCGCTGGGGATCCACGCCCCGATGGCTTCCGCGGTCGCCGACGTCGCCGCCGCCCGCCGGGACTACCTCGACGAATCCGGCGGCCGCTACGTCCACATCATCGCCGACGGCGGAGTGGGCCACTCCGGCGACCTCGTCAAAGCCGTCGCGTGCGGCGCGGACGGGGTCATGCTCGGCGCGGCGCTCGCCCGCGCGGAGGAGGCCCCCGGGCAGGGCTGGCACTGGGGCTCGGAGGCCCACCACCCCACCCTGCCGCGCGGGGAACGCGTGCACGTGGGCACGGTCGGTTCCCTCGAGCAGATCCTGCTGGGCCCCGGCGATCAGGCCGAAGGGACGGTCAACCTCGTCGGCGCGCTGCGCCGGGCGATGGCGACCACGGGCTACTCCGACCTCAAGGAATTCCAGCGGGTCGAGGTCGTCGTCTCCCCCTATCGGCCCCGCTGACGCACGAGCCGATCATACAGCCGGTCCCACGGGCGCTGCGTGAGATGGACGACGACGCTCTGGCCGCCCGCACGGCGCTTCAGCGCCTTCTGGCGCACCCCGAGCAGGGCGACGAACATCGTCAGGGTGGAGACCGCGGAAGTGACGACGAGCGTGCTGAGCGCCCACCGATAATCGAGCAGACCGGGGGATTCCCCCGCGCGGGCATCGAGCACGACCCCGATCGCGACGGAGGCGATCATCGCGCCGATGAACCCGCCCGCGTTGACCACCCCCGTCGCCGTGGACATCGAACCGGCCGGGTTGTAATCGCGGGCGAGGTGGAATCCGATCTGCGAGGTCGGTGCCCCGATCGCGACGACGATGAACACCGCCGTGACGAACCATAGCGGCGGGATCCCGCCCGGCCAGGCCACCAGTCCCGCGAGGGACACGGTGCAGGCCGCGGCGATCCCCAGGGCCATCGGCGTGCGCCACGCCGGTTTCCGCCCCGCGAGCGGCCCGACGACGAAACTCGCGACGAGGTTCGCCCCGATGTACACCGACAGCATCGAGGCCGCCGCGGCGGAGGTGTATCCCAGCCCCTCGGTGAGATAGGGAAACGCCCACAGCAGCGAGAGTACGAGCGCGGGGTGCAGGGTCGCGAAGTGGGTCCAGAACCCGAGCCGCACCTCGCTGCGGCCCCACACCGCGCGCACTTCGGCGAGGCCCGTCGGCGGGGGAGGCGGCGTCAGCCCGCGGTGAGCCGCCGGCTCCGCCCCGCGCCGTACGGCCGGGCGAAGCAACAGCAGCGCGTACGCGAGCGAGATGGCGCCGCTGGTGAGGAACGTCGTCGTCCAGCCCCAATTCTGGAGGGCGAGCACGAGCGGAACTGTCGCCGCGAGGTTGCCGAGCATCCCCGCCAGGCCCGTGAGCGTGGTGAGGTAGGCGTACTGGCGGCGCGGGAAGTAGGTGGCGGCGAGGCGCAGGACGGCGATGAATACGGCGGCGTCGCCGATGCCGAGCAGGCCGCGGGCGAGGAGGGCGAGCGGGTAGGACTGGGCGAAGGCGAACATCGTTTGCGCCGTGCCCATCGCGAGGGTCGCCGCGAGGAGGACCCGGCGGGCGCCCCAGCGGTCGATCGCCATCCCCGCCGGCACCTGCATGACGGCGTACAACCCGAGCTGGACCATGATGAACGAGCCGAGTTGGGTCGAGGAGATGCCGAGCCGGTCGACGGCGCCGGGCCCCGCGACCCCGAGGGAGGCGCGGTGGATGAACCCGAAGAAGTAGACGCCCGCGCCGATGGCCCAGATGAGCCAAGGGGAGTGACGGAGGGCGGCGCGAGGGGACACGGCGGCAATCTTTGGAGTTGAGGAGTGGATATTCCTCGAAGATACACCGGGTAACCTTGATCCCGTGCTCACTGTTCAAGATGCGTTACTGACCCTGCAGAAGTTCTGGACCGACCGCGGGTGCCTCGTCGCCCAGCCGTTCAACACCGAGGTCGGCGCGGGGACGATGAACCCCGCTACCGTGCTGCGCGTGCTCGGTCCCGAACCCTGGCGGGTCGCGTATGTGGAGCCCTCGGTGCGCCCCGATGACTCCCGCTACGGGCAGAACCCGAACCGCCTGCAGACGCACACCCAGTTCCAGGTGATCCTCAAGCCCGACCCGGGCAACCCCCAGGAGATCTACCTCGAATCCCTGCGCGCGCTGGGCATCGACACCGACGCCCACGACATCCGCTTCGTGGAGGACAACTGGGCCCAACCCGCCATCGGCGCGTGGGGGCTCGGCTGGGAAGTGTGGATGGACGGGCTGGAGATCACCCAGTTCACCTACTTCCAGCAGGTCGGCGGGCAGAACCTCGAGCCGGTCTCCGTCGAGCTCACCTACGGGATGGAACGCATCCTCATGGCGGTCCAGGGCGTGGAGCACTTCAAGGACATGGTCTACGCCGAGGGGGTCACCTATGGCGAGATCTACGGCCAGAACGAGTACGAGATGTCCCGGTACTACCTCGACGACGCCGACGTCGAGGCGAACACCGACCTGTTCAACCACTACATCGCTGAAGCTGAGCGGATGGTCGAGGCGCGCCTGCCGGTGCCGGCGCACACGTACGTGCTGAAATCTTCCCATGCCTTCAACGTGCGCGACGCCCGGGGGGCCATCTCGACGACGGAACGCGCCCAGGCGTTCGCGAAGATCCGCCGCCTCGCCCGGGACGTGTCGAAGCTTTGGGTGGAGCGGCGCGAGGAACTCGGCTTCCCGCTCCTGGATGCGCCTGCCCCCAAACCGGTGGGGGAGGCGGTCACGCCCCCGACCGCCGGCGCTGGCCCGAGCCCCGATTTTGCGGGCAAGCGCGCCGAGTACGTCGCCGCGGGGCCGCAGAACTTCGCTCTTGAACTCGGGTTCGAGGAGCTCCCGCCCCACGTGCTCGCCCAGGCGATCGAGCAGGTCCGCGCGGCGCTGACGGAGGGCCTCGCGGGGACCCGCCTCGCTCACGGCGAGATCACGGTCGAGGGCACGCCGCGGCGCATCGTCGCGGCGGTCGAATCGGTTGCCGGGGAGGAGCCCGACGCGCAGGTCCTGCGCAAGGGACCGCGCGTGTCCGCCGCCTTCGACGCCGAGGGCAACCCGACGAAGGCTGCCGAAGGGTTCGCCCGGGGGCAGAAGGCCGCCGTCGCCGACCTCACTCGCGCCGAGTTCGGCGGGGCCGAGCACCTCGCCTACGCCGTCACCGAAGCTGGCCGGGACGTCTTCGATGTGCTCGCCGGCGTGATCACCGGCATCGTGAAATCCCTGCGCGCGGATAAGAACATGCGCTGGGCCGACCCCGAACTCGCCTACTCCCGCCCGATCCGTTGGCTCGTCGCGCTGTGGGGCGGCCACATCGTCCCGGTGGAAATCTCCCAACTCCGCTCGGGCCGTACGACCTACGCGCTCCGCGGCGACGCCCAGCCCCTGGTACAGATCGACAGCGCCGACGTGCTCGGCCCCATCCTCGCCCAGCGCGGGATCGTGCTGAGCACCGGGGAGCGCCTCGCCCAGATCCGCAGCGGCGCCGGCGAACTCGCGGCGAGCGTGGGCGGAAGCGTCGACCTCGACGGCGAAGCGGAGCTCGTCGAGGAAATTTCCGGACTCGTCGAGGCGCCCCACGGGATCCTCGGCAACTTCGACCCCGACTACCTGCGCCTTCCCGAGGACATCCTCACCACCGTCATGCGTATCCACCAGCGCTACCTGCCCGTGCGCGCCGAGGACGGCGGGTTGCTGCCGCACTTCATCACCTTCGCCAACGGTGCCTGCGACGAAACCGCGGTGCGCGCGGGGAACGAGAACGTGCTCCGCGCCCGGTATGAGGACGCCGCCTTCTTCTACGACGCCGACCTCAAGGTGCCCCTCGCGGATTTCCGCGCGGATATCGCCAAACTCACCTTCGAGAACCGGCTCGGTTCGATGGCGAAGCGCGCCGACCGGATTCGCGACGTCGCCGCCGCGCTCGCGGGCGCGCTCGACCGTGCCGGCACCGGGCTCGACGAGTCCGAGGCAGCCACCCTCGCCCGCGCCGGCGAACTCGCGAAATTCGACCTCGCCACGGACATGGTCGTCGAGCTCTCCTCCCTCGCGGGCGTCATGGCCAAGGAGTATGCGCGGAAGGCCGGGGAAACTCCCGCGGTCGCCGAAGCGCTCTTCGAACTCGAACTTCCCCGCCACACCGGCGACGCGCTGCCGGCCTCCACCCCCGGCGCGCTGCTCGCACTCGCCGACCGGTTCGACCTGCTCATGGCGATGTTCGCCGTCGGCGCCAAACCCACCGGCTCCTCCGACCCGTTCGCCCTGCGCCGCGCCGCCCTCGGCGCCGCGATGATCCTGCGCGCCCACGGCGAACTCGGCGCCCTCGACATTCCCGCGGTGACCTCGGCCGCCGCCGAGCGTCTGCGCGCCCAGGGCATCGAGATTCCCGACGACGCCGAGGCGGCGGTCGTGGAATTCGTCACCGGCCGCTTCGCCCAGCTCCTACGCGACGAAGGGGTATCGGCGGAGGCGATCGCCGCCGTCGAACCGCTCCTTTCCCGCCCCGACCGGGCCGCCGCGTTGCTGGAAGAGATCGCGGCGGCCACCGGTGCGGTCACCGCCGCGGACGGGCCCGCCCGTGCGGAGTTCGCCGCGCTGGTGGAGCAGGTTCAGCGGATCACGCGGATCGTGCCCCGCGGCACGAGCGCTGCGGTGCAGCGTGAACACCTCAGCGACCCCGCAGAGCTCGTGCTTGCGGACGCGATTGCGGATCTGCCCGACCACGCGGGTTCCTCCCTCGGGGACTGGGCGGCGGACGCCGCGCAGATCACCGGCGCCCTGACGACCTTCTTCGACGAGGTGCTCGTGATGGCCGAGGACGAAGCGGTGCGGGAGGCGCGGCTCTCGCTGCTGCAAACCGTGGTCGACCGCGCGCCGGCCGGAGTCAACTGGCGCGCCCTGGACAACCTGCTCGGCTGAGCGATCGCGCACGGTCCGCCGTCCCGCCCCGCGCGCTACCCTCGCGCCCGCGCCGAGAACGACATTGCGGCTGCTCGAGAACGATATTGCGGTTGAAAAATCCGAGCAGAGCAACCCTAATGTCGTTCTCGACGGCCGTGGAGGCCGCGCAGGGGCGTCGGCGCGGGTGAGACTGCTCACAGGAAAGCCGAGGGCAGGGCCGGGCGTGTCCACCAGATGGGATACTTGAGGCGTCTAATCAGGCCGACTTTCCCGGAGACGTGATGAGTAGCGAACCGCAATACCGCATCGAACACGACACGATGGGGGAGGTGCGGGTCCCGATCGACGCGAAGTACCGCGCCCAAACCCAGCGGGCTGTCGAGAATTTCCAGATCTCGGGTCAAGGGCTCTCCCGGCACCACATCGCCGCGCTCGCCGAGGTGAAGAAGGCGTGCGCCCGCGCGAACGCCGAACTCGGCTATCTCGACGAGGAGAAATCCGCCGCGATCCAAGCCGCGGCGGAGCGCGTGATCGCCGGTGAGTTCGACGACCACTTCCCGATCGATGTGTTCCAGACGGGCTCGGGCACATCCTCGAACATGAACACCAACGAGGTCATCGCGACCCTCGCTCACGAGGCCGGGGTCGAGGTGCACCCGAACGACCACGTGAACGCCTCGCAATCCTCCAATGACGTGTTCCCCACCTCGATCCACGTCGCCGCCACCCAGGCGGTGCACCGCGATCTGCTCCCGGCCCTGGAGACCCTCGCCACCTCTCTCGAGCGCAAGGCGAAGGAGTTCGAGGAGGTCGTAAAAGCGGGCCGCACCCACCTCATGGACGCCACCCCTGTCACCCTCGGGCAAGAGTTCGGCGCCTACGCTCAGCAGATGCGGTTCGGGATCGAACGCGTGAACTCGGCGATGCCCCGGGTCGCGGAACTGCCCCTGGGCGGCACCGCCGTGGGCACAGGCATCAACACCCCCATCGGCTACCAGAAGCGGGTCGTCGAAATCCTCGCGGAGAACACCGGCCTGCCCTTCACCGAGGCATCCAACCACTTCGAGGCACAGTCGGGGCAAGACTCCCTCGTGGAACTCTCCGGGCAGCTGCGCACCATCGCCGTGTCGCTGACGAAGATCAACAACGACATCCGCTGGATGGGATCGGGCCCGCGTACCGGGCTCGGGGAGATCCACCTGCCGGACCTGCAGCCCGGCTCTTCCATCATGCCGGGCAAGGTCAACCCCGTGGTTCCCGAGGCCACCCTCATGGTTTGTGCGCAGATCATCGGGAACGACGCGGCGATCACCTACGGCGGGGCCTCGGGTTCCTTCGAACTCAACGTCATGCTCCCGATGATCGCGCGCAACATCCTCGAATCGATCACCCTGCTCGCCAACGCAACGACGACGCTCGCCGAAAAGACCGTCGACGGCATCGAGGCGAATGTCGAGCGGGCGCGGGAACTCGCGGAATCCTCACCCTCCGTCGTCACACCGTTGAACAAGATCATCGGGTACGAGGCGGCGGCGAAGATCGCTAAGCATTCGGTCGCGGAAAATCTCACCATCCGCGAGGCGGTGGAAGCGCTCGGGTATGTCGAGCGCGGCGACATCACCACCGAGCAGCTCGATGAGGCGCTCGATGTGATGGCAATGACACACCCGTAAGGAGCGAAGAAAGCTCGGCCAGGGCCCGGCCGCAGAACCGCATGAGACTGCGAAAACCGGGCCCGGTTGCCTCTCCGGGCGTCCCGCACCGGGGGTGAGCCGCCGGAGCGGGCGTGAGGAGCATCACCGTGGAGAGTTGCGCTTTTCACGGCGATTGCAGGCAAAGGAAAAATAATGTAGATCCCATGCTAAGAAGCTCTAAGAACACCTTTCGAATCTCTGCCCTCGTCGTCGCCCTCGGACTGGGCGCCGCCGCATGCTCCGGGTCCGACACCTCCGCCGACTCCGGGGACGAGGAAAACCAAGCAGCGGACGTGAGCGACGACACCGGTGCTGACGACGCCAATGACGCCGACGACGCCGAAGACGCGGACGGGGCCGACGACGACGCGCCGGACGGGGGCGAGGAAAACAGCGGAGGTGCTCTCACCGAGGACAACTTCTTCGACGCCACCTCGGCCGCGCAGCTGGAAGCAGGCAGCGCGCACATGGTGATGACCCAGGATGGTCAAGAGATGCTCGCCGCCGACATCTCGCTCGACGCCGACCCGAGCAACGCCGGGTTTGAAGGGTCGATGGAGAACGAAGGCATCACGATGGAGATCCGGCAGGTAGACGGGGACATGTACATCCAGATGGGTGAGATGACCGACGGCAAGTGGATGATCATCGACGCCGGGGGCGACCTCCTCGGCGACACCGACTTCATCGAACAGCTGGACCCCACGGTGCAGAGCGAACGGCTCAAGGACGCCATCGTCGGCTTCGAGGCGGAGGAAGACGCAGAGACGATCGACGGCGTGAGCACGACGAAATACATCATCACCCTCGACACCGAGAAGGTCACCGGAGATTCTGACTACCTCGACGGTCAGCTCACCGACGCTCTCGGCGATGAAATCGTCTACGAAATGTACCTCGGTGATGACGACCTCGTGCGCCGCCAGGTGATGGACATGGCCGGCAGCACCCAGGAGATCGACTACTCGAACTGGGGCGAACCGGTGACGGTGGAGGCGCCGTCGGAGGACGAGACCATCACGATGGAAGAAGTGCAGGAGGCCCTCGCAGGCTGACCGCCCGGAACCGGCGGCCATGCGCCCGCAACAATCGAGGGGATCGGTAGAGCGCTACCGATCCCCTCGATCTATCCGCCGAGCAGGTGAGCCGAGCCGGCTCAGTGCTCAGCCGAGACGGTAAATCAGCTCGTCGATCATCCGCCCCTTGCTGGAGTCGAATCCGGTCTCCTCACCGATGAGGTTGAAGTCGTTGCGCAGCAACACGGCCGCCCCCCGCTCGTTCGCGCGGGAGATGTGGGCGAAGATCGGCCGTTCTTCGACCTCTTCAAGCATCGTGCGCAGCGCGGCCGTAGCGATTCCCCGCCCCCACAGTGGCCGGTCGATCCAGTACCGCACCTGGAGGCCTTCGTCGGTCGGGGCTACGGAGATGTGGCCGGCGACGTCGTCGGGGCCGTCCCCGATCGTGATCGTGCGCACGGCCGCCTCGTCATTGCGCCGCAACTTCGCCCAGAACGACGTGAACGCCTGCGTATCCGCGTAATCTTCGAAAGTGGATGCGGCCATCGACTGTGCGTGGGGGTCTTGCAGATAACCGAAGAAGATCGGGAGATCCTCATCGAGCACCTCGCGCAGTTCAATACGCAACTGGGAAGCAGCTTGTTCACTCATGGCACACCTGCCTTTCTCAGGGCTCGCGGGCGGCCTCTCAGCTGCGGCCGCCGCGCGAATTTAGGCTACTTTACCAAACATTTGCAAACGTGTGGGAATGGAAAGATTATTTGTAGGGATCGATCGGTTCGTGCTCACCCGGTTCCTCGATGACGGCGAGGGTCTGGCGGGCAATCTCCCACTCCTCATTCGTAGGGATCACCAGCGTCCGCACCTGCGCGCCCTCGGCGGTGATGTCCATGACCCCGGGCTTGCGTTCGCGGTTCTTCGCCTCATCGATCTCGATCCCCAGGTGCTCCAGCCCGGAAACGGCGAGGCGGCGCACATCGGCGGAGTTCTCCCCGATGCCGGCGGTGAACACGAGCGCATCCACCCGCCCGAGCACCGCGAGGTAGGAACCGATGTACTTCTTCAACCGGTACGTGTACAGGTCGAGGCCCGCCTCCGCGGCGGGATTGCCCGCTTTCCACGCGTCGACGACGTCGCGCATGTCTTGGTGCCCCGTGAGCCCTAGCATCCCCGATCGGCGGTTGAACAGGTCGTCGATCTCGTCCAACGTCATGTTCGCCGCGCGGGCGAGGTACATCGTCACCGCGGGATCGATATCCCCGGTACGGGTGCCCATGACGAGGCCCTCGAGCGGGGTGAGCCCCATCGAGGTGTCGACGGAGGCGCCCCCGGCGACCGCGGTCGCCGATGCCCCGTTGCCCAGGTGCAGCACGATGAGGTTGGTATCGGAGTCGGCCTTGCCGAGGAACTGTGCCGCCTGCTTCGACACGTAGGAGTGCGAGGTCCCGTGGAACCCGTAACGGCGGACCCGGTACTGACGGGCGACCTCGGAATTGAGCGCGTACATCGCCGCGCGAGAGGGCATCGTCATGTGGAAGGCGGTGTCGAAGACGGCGACGTGGGGAAGGTCGGCGAACGCCTCCTCGCCCGCATTGATCCCCTCCAGGTTGGGCGGGTTGTGCAGCGGAGCGAGCGGGGAAAGGTCATCGATGATGTGCTTGACCGACTCGGTGATGAGGACCGGGCCCCCGAACCGGTATCCACCCTGAACCACCCGGTGGCCGACCGCGACGAGGTCCATCTCCGCCAGGCTCGGGCCGAGCTCGTCGAAGGCCCGCCGCATCTCCGCCGTCGCCGCCGCGTGGTTCTCCACCTCAACCTCCCACTCGGTCTTCTCCGAGTTGTTGTGGTGGGTGAGCCGGGAGCCGCTGAGCCCGATCCGTTCGATGAGTCCGGAGGCGGCGGCAACGCCGGTGCGGGCGTTGACGACCTGGTACTTCAGCGAGGATGATCCTGAGTTGATTACGAGAACTTCTGCGCTCATGCGCCCTTCACTCCCTGCGCTTGGATGGCGGTGATCGCCACGGTGTTGACGATGTCTTGCACGAGCGCGCCCCGGGAGAGGTCGTTGACCGGTCTACGCAGGCCCTGCAGCACGGGGCCGATCGCGACCGCCCCGGCGCTGCGCTGCACGGCCTTGTAGGTGTTGTTGCCCGTGTTGAGGTCGGGGAAGATGAACACGGTGGCCTTCCCCGCGACCTGCGAACCGGGGAGTTTCGCCTCGGCGACGGAGGCATCCACGGCCGCGTCGTACTGGATCGGCCCCTCGACCTCGAATCCTTCCGCGCGCATCCGCACGAGGTCGGTCGCGTCCCGCACCTTATCGACCTCGGCCCCGAAGCCGGAGGCACCGGTGGAGTAGGACAGCATCGCCACCCGCGGCTCGACCCCGAACTGGGCGGCGGTCTGCGCCGAGGAGAGGGCGATGTCGGCGAGTTGGGGCGCATCCGGATCGGGATTGACCGCGCAGTCCCCGTACACGAGTACCCGATCGGCGAGGCACATGAAGAACACCGACGACACGATCGAGGTGCCCGGAACGGTCTTGATGATCTCGAAGGAGGGTTTGATCGTGTGCGCCGTGGTGTGCGCCGCCCCGGAGACCATGCCATCGGCATAGCCCAGGTGCACCATCATCGTGCCGAAATAGGAGACGTCGGCAACCACCTCCCGTGCCCGGTCGATCGAGACCCCCTTGTGCGCGCGCAGCTTCGCGTACTCCTGTGCGAACTCCTCCCGCCACGGGGAGGTCTTGGGGTCGATGACGTCCGCCCCGGTGATGTCGAGCCCGAGTTCCGCCGCCCGCGCCCGCACCGCCTGCTCCTCCCCGAGGAGGGTGATCCGGGCGGTCTCCCGCGCGAGGAGCGTGGAGGTCGCCCGCAGGATCCGATCGTCGCTCCCCTCGGGCAACACGATGCGCTTCGGATCGGCTTTCGCCCGTTCCACGAGGTCGTACTCGAACATGAGCGGGGTGACGACGCTCGCCCGGGCGACGTCGACCGCCTCGCGCAGCCGTGACCCGTCGATCCCCGCCTCGAACAGGGAGCGGGCGAGGTCGATCTTGCGCTGGGATCCGGTCGAGAGCAGCCCCCGGGTCTCCACGACCTTGCGCGCGGTCTCGAACGTGCCGTGCCGCGTGGCGATGAGGGGAAGGCGCTGACCCAGGCCGTCGATGAGGCGCGTGACCTGCGAGGAGGGCAGGTACCCGCCGTTGAGGATGAGCGCGGCAAGGGAGGGGTATGATTCCGCGGCGTGCGCGGCGACGACGGCGAGCACCGCCTCGGAACGATCGCCGGGCACGATGACGACGGCGCCGTCGGTGAGCCGGTCGATGATGTGATCCATCGTCATCCCGCCGACGATGACGTCCTCGGCCTCGCGGTCCAGTAGCTCTTCATCCCCGCCGAGGAGACGCCCGTCGACGGCGTGCATGAGCTGGCGGATGCTCGGCGCGGAAAGCAGCGGCACATCCGGGAGCACCCAGGACGGCACCGGCAGGTCGGCGATCGCCTCGCGCACGCTGGCCAGCCGCTCGGGAACCGCCCGGTTGGCGACGACGGCAACCACCTGGGTGTGGGCGGCGTCGAGCTCCATCATCGCGGAGTCGATCACCTGGCGCACCTCGTGCCCGTGGCGCTCCCACGCACTGGTGACGAGCACGACGACGGAGCCGAGGTTCGCCGCGATCCGGGCGTTGTAGGCGAGCTCGGTCGGCCCGGCGACGTCGGTGTAGTCCGAACCGACGATGACCATGACATCGCACTTGGCCGCCGTGTGCCGATACCGCCGGATGATCTCGCCGAGCGCCCCGTCGGGATCGGTGTGGACGTCGTCGTAGGTGACCCCCACGCACTCGTCGTATTCCAGGTCGATCGCGTCGTGGTCGAGCAGGAGATTGAGCACCGTGTCCTCATCCTCACCCGCGCGCATGATCGGGCGGAACACCCCCACCCGGCGTACCTGCCCGGCGAGTAGGTCCACGAGCCCGAGGGCGATCGAGGATTTTCCGGTGTGGCCTTCGGGAGAGGCGACGTAGATGCTGCGCGTGGACATGAGTTCCTTTCCGTACCGGATTCAGTATCGATCGTATGGGAGAACCGGCGGGAGGGGTACGGGCTTTGGGCCTATGAGCAACCTCACGTGCGACCGGCGCCGGCGGGTGCGCGCGGGCAGGGTTCTCCCAGGAAACCCACGTATCCTGGGGGCGTGAAGGAACCGAACGGGGAAGAGCTGCGCTCCACCGCGCCGCCACCCGAGCGCAAACCGGCGCCGGCCGCCCGGCCCCGGCTCCGCCCGCGGCACGTGTGGAAGGTCGCCTCGACCCCCCGGATGCTCGGCTTCGCGTTGGTCATCATCGTCGCCGCGGTCGCCTGCGTGAAACTCGGCACCTGGCAGCTCGATCGTGCCGTCGCCAAGGCCGAGCAGGCCGAGGCAGCAGAACTCGACGCCCGGTTGGAAGCCCCGCCCGAACCACTGGACGAGGTCGTCGCCCCCCAAACGCAATTCGTGCAGTCCATGGTCGGCCAACGGGTGGAGGCGAGCGGAGAGTTCGAGGGCCCGGAGTTCTTCGTGCCCCGCAAATTCCGCCCCGACCCGGCCGATCCGAAGAACAAGGACCTCTGGACCCACGGCTACTGGATCCTCACGCCCCTTCGCACCGATGAGGGTGCGATCCTGCCCGTCGTGCGCGGGTGGGTGGAGCACGACGACCCGGCCTACCTCAACGCCGAGGGTATCGAGGTGCAGGTGATCGGCGCGCTCGATGGCACCGACCCGGCCGAAGAGGGCGTCTCCGGAAACCACATCAGCACGGTGAGCACCGGCCAACTCGCGAACATCTGGGACGGCGCGCTGTACTCCGGCTACGCGATCGCCACCTCCATCGAGGGCGGGCCGGCTACCCCGGAGAACCTCCCCGCGCTCGAACCCGCGGCCACGCCGGTCCTCGATGGGGGTGGTTTGAACCTCCGCAACCTCGCCTACGCTGGGGAATGGTTTATCTTCGGCGGATTCGCCGTCGCCATCTGGTGGCGAATGATCCGCGACGAGTCCCGAGAACTTGCTGCCCGAGAGGAAGTTTCTGCCTGAACGGCAGGAGGAGAGAAATATGAGCCAAGCAGAACCCACCCCCGCGGAGCGGGACGCCAAAGACACCTCGGCCTTCAAGCGTTACCGCGCGATGGCGTTCATCACCGGGGGGTTCCTGCTGCTCCTCACCCTGGAGATGCTGCTCAAGTACGTGTTCCACGCGGCGGGGGTCGACGATCAGGGCCGCGCGAATCCGGTGCTGGGCAATTGGATCGCCATCGTCCACGGGTGGATCTACGTCGTCTACCTCGTCACCGTCTTCGACATGTGGAGTCGCCTGCGCTGGAGCCTTGGGCGCATGTTCACGCTCATCATCGCCGGGGTCGTGCCCGTACTGTCGTTCGTGATGGAACCGCGGGCGAAGACGTGGTTCGAGGACGCCCTCGCCGCCCGCGCGGCCGCCGAATAGCGCGGGCGAGCAGGCGGCTAACCGAACGTTTCTGCCGGCCACGTCGCGGCGACGTCGGCAATCGCCTCGGGCGTGAGCGGCCCGTCGGAGGCCAATCGCCCGGCCAGCCACTGATCGACTCGCGCCCCGCGTTGGGTCGCGCCCAGCCGCATCCTGCCCTCGTAGCGGAACCCCGCGCGGCGTGCGATCGCCGCGGAACCGAGGTTGCCCACGTGTGCCCGCCAGGAGATCCGGTCGAGCCCCATGTGGTCGAACCCGTACGCGCAGGCGGCTGTGACGGCCTCGTCCATGAGGCCCTGCCCGCGCCCCTCGGGGGTGAGCCAGAAGCCGAGTTCCGCGCTGCCGGCCCCCTCGTCGACGAGTCCGACCATTCCCACGAGCGGGGCCCCTGCCTGCGCGGCCCCCGCCAGCCGCAGCGCCCAGTTCGGGCTCTTCCCGCTTTCCCAGCCGTCGGCGACGATCGCGATGAACCCTTCCGCGTCGGAGCGGCTGTAGGGGGAGGGGATCGTCGTCCACTCCTGGATCGCCGGATCCTGACAGGCGGCGGTGATCGCCGCGGCGTCCGCCATCGTCGGCGCGCTCAGGGTGAGCCGGGCGGTGCGCAAGTTTTTCATAGGTCGCGATGTTACTCGCCCTGCGAGCGCCCGTTCACCACGACGGCGCCAGCGCGCGTATCCTTGGAGAGTGACTTCAACTCGCCCCGTCCTCGTCGTTGACCTCGGTGCCAACAGCGCCCAAACCATAGCGCGCCGTGTGCGTGAGGCCCACGTGTACTCCCAGATCGTGCCCCCTGCGGACGCCTCGGTGCTCCTCGACCACGCCCCGGTGGCGGTGATCTACGCCGGGGGTGAGGGCGCCCTGCCCGCAGCCTCCGCGGCCGAGGTCGAGACGGCCGGTGCGCCGGTACTCATCTGCGACGGCGTTCCCGAGACCGCGGAGCTGCACGGCTTCGTCCACGGTGCTGGGGCTGCCGCTGAATGGACGCCGACCTCGATCATCGCTGAGCAGGTCGAGGCGATCCGCGCGCAGGTGGGGGAGCGCAAGGTCATCTGCGCGCTCTCGGGCGGCGTGGACTCTTCCGTCGCTGCGGCCCTCGTGCAGAAGGCCGTGGGCGATCAACTCACGTGCGTTTTCGTCGATCACGGTCTCCTCCGCAAGGGCGAGGCCGCGCAGGTCCGGGAGGACTACGTCGGCGCCACCGGGATTTCGCTGAGGTTCGTCGATGCCTCAAGCACCTTCCTCGGCGCCCTCGAGGGGATCACCGACCCGGAGGAGAAACGCAAGATCATCGGCCGGGAGTTCATCCGCGCGTTCGAGCGCGCCGCCCGTGAGCTCGTCGCCGAAGGGGAAGACGTGCAATTCCTCGTGCAGGGCACGCTCTATCCCGACGTCGTGGAGTCCATCGCCGCGGACGGCAAAGTGAGCGTGAAGTCCCACCACAACGTCGGTGGGCTCCCCGAAGACTTACAGTTCGACCTCGTGGAACCCCTTCGGGAACTGTTCAAGGACGAGGTGCGCGAGATCGGCCTCGAACTCGGCGTGCCGGAAACGATCGTGTGGCGCCAGCCCTTCCCCGGCCCGGGACTCGGCGTGCGCGTGGTCGGGGAACTCACCGCCGAGAACCTCGCGATCCTTCGCGAAGCCGACGCGATCGCCCGCGAGGAACTCGGCGCTGCCGGGCTCGACCGCGAGATCTGGCAATGCCCCGTCGTGCTCCTCGCCGATGTCCGCTCGGTCGGCGTCACCGACGGCACCCGCACCTACGGCCACCCCATCGTGCTGCGACCCGTCGCGAGTGAAGATGCGATGAGCGCCGATTGGTACCGACTTCCGCACGACCTGCTGGGAAAGATCTCGGAACGGATCACCGCCGAGGTCGACGGCGTCAACCGGGTCGTTCTCGACGTCACCAACAAGCCGCCGGGAACCATCGAATGGGAGTAGGCGCGCGCCGAGTCCCCGCCTTGCATGCCACGCATCGTTCACATCACCGATTCCTACCCGCCGCACCGCCATCCCATCGCTGAGCAGGTCGCCGGACTCGCCCGTCACCAGGGCGCCGAGGGCGAGGCCGTTCACGTGCTCACCGCAACCCCCTTGGAAGCCGCGGAACCCGGGAAGAGTCGCTTCCGCGCCTCCGCCACCGACGCACCTGGCGTCCGCGTGCACCGCCTCGCCTCCCGCCTCGCATTCGGGCTTCCGGTGCTGCCACGTGGCCGGGCCACGATCGAGCGTGCCCTGCGTCTGCTTCGGCCCGACGTCGTCCACCTTCACCTCACGGTGGTCTCCCCGTTCGGCTACGACGCCGCTCGGGCGACCCGGGGCCTCGACCTTCCCCTCGTGATCACCTGGTACTCCGTGCTGGATGGTCCCGAGGCGCTCGCGCGGTTCGGCTTGCGGGTCGCGGGGTGGCAGACCGCTCCGTTCGTTCCCAGCGGCGCGAGCGAGGCGATTACCGCATCCGTCGCCCGGGCATTCTCACGTGAGGATGCCCGCCGCATTCCGCTCGGCACCGACCTCGAGCCGTGGCGGCGCAGGCTCCCCTCACAACCCGCTTCGCCTGCGGATCTCGGGCGCCCCCGGGGCCTGCGAGTGCTCATCAACGCGCTCGACGCCCGTGGCCTCGCCGCGGCGCGTGCCGCGCTCGCTGCCCGCGCCGCGCTCGCCGAACCGACGGTGCTCGCCGAACCGGTCTTGCTCGACATCACGGTCACGGGAGCGGCGGCGTCGGGGTTGCCCGCGGACCTCCTGGACGAGGTCACGGTGATCCCCGATGCCCCCGCGGAGGTTCTGCCCGTTCTCGCGCGCGACCATGACGTGTATATTTCCGCGGGAGCTTTGGACCCGCACGCCGCGGGTGCCCGTGCCGCAGGCATCGACGTGCTTGCCTTCAACGGCACCAGCGGCGCCGACACCGCACTCGTGGTCGACGGCGAGGCGGAGCTGACCGCGGCGTTGACGGCGGCAGCGGACGCCACTTCCGAGCCCACCGTCGAGTCCGAGCCCACCGTCGAGCAACCCGCCGCGGCGGCACTGAGCGAGGAGGGCGGCTGGGCTAGCACGATCGCTCATGCTCGCGCGGCGTACCGGGCGGCAGAGGATCAGAGTCAGGGCGCTCTGATGCCCGGTAAACCGGCCGGTGAACCCAACGAATGAGCAACGGCCGTTGCGGACGGCGCTCGCTGCCCCTTGGGCCGATGGAGAAGTGCTGGCGATGTTCCAGAACGTGCTCGGCTTCAGTTCTAAGCACGTTCGGATGTAGATGGCCGTTGCGGGCCCTCTCGTCCTCCTCATCGCTGTCGCCGGAGTCGACACGTTCAAGCTGTATGACCGGGAGCATCTCGTGATCGACGACGCCGAAGGTACAAGCTTGAAGACCGACCTCACGCTCTTCACGTCGGTCCGCTCAATGCGCATCCAGAGCACCTGGAGCCTGAAGCAGGGTAAGGGGAGCTCAGAATGGCGGCGGGCCGGACGAGTAGAACCCTGGCTGCTCCCATTGCGAGTTCTGCTTCTGCACAGGCACGCTCGATAGTTGCCCCGGGTCGGCGAGGTCCTCGCGATGTCGGGCCGTCTCAGACCTGGACTCGGAGTCAGATCCGGGTGCGGAAAGAATGCTGACCGGGTCGCCCTCCTCTGGTGGTCGATGACCAGGGGGATGGATTGTTTTTCCATGCCGGGTGGTGAATACCCATTCGCCGCGTTTTCGCGTGATTGCGATATCTCGCTCGTGAACGAGACCATGGTGGAAGTAGCAGAGCAAAATCCCTAGATCCACGTGAGTGGTGCCGTTATGTTTCGCCCAACTCAACGAATGGTGGATCTCGCCAAACCCGGGGCCCGCATCGCAGCCGGGATATCGACAAGTCCGGTCTCGAGCGATGATGGCCCGCACTTGATTAGCCGGGAAGATCCGTTCCTCGCGCCCGGCATCAAGAACGGTGGATTCGGCGCCGAAAACGACTCGCGTGAGCATCGAATCGCAGGCAATCTTTGCGAGCACTCCGTGTGGAATCGGCGTGCCGTCCGGCAGCGTGGCCGGAGCGGTACCTTCAAGTTTCGAATAGTCGAGCGTGGTGGAGATGACGTGATCGTCACCGGGACGCCACTGCTGGGCCCACAGCCCCTCGTCGAATGGTTCGGTGCCGTCGCAGGTTCGGTCGGACTGCGGGGCGAGGGGTCCACTGGCGTGTACGAGCCGTTCGATCGTGTCGTACTCCATCGTCACGGTCAGATGAGGGCGGATCCGGGCGCTCGGCATCTTCACACCCGAATCCAGCGATTGCGCAGCAAGAGAAATCAGCCCGTCGGCCCGGCGTTCATTGATCGGGCGGAGGTCGTCGGCGGCCTTGCGCCCCATGTGCGAGGAGAGGGCTTCCTGAAGCAGGGCTCCGTTGACAGGATTGAGCCAGCCCGCGAGGTGAAAGCCGTCTTCCACTGGTGCGAGGGTGAACTCTTCCTTCGCCGACTCTTGGCGCCACTGGCGTTCCGCCGCTTTGGGATCCGACTCGATCGCCCACGCGTTCGCGACCTTTGAGAACTTTCCCGCGTCCATCTGCTTCGCGTGATCGATGAGGAATTGCTCTCCTTGGCGCGGGTCGGCGAGCCGTTTGCGATGCTTATCCGTCTTCGTGCAACGGCGCGCGATGATCTGCGCATGATCGGAACTGATGGAACCTTCTGCCAGCGCCTTTCGAGTAGCGGGTAGGTCATCCTGCAGCGTCTTGGAGAGTTTTACCGCTCTACCCGCGGTGCCCCGGGTAGTCCCCGTTTGACTAGAGACCCACGAGTCGAAGTTCCGTTGCCCATCGAGGGCCCACTTGCCGCTGGTTTCTGCCGCGCCGAGGACGCTGACCTGGATCGCGGTGGCACTGCGGAAGATCTGCTCCAGCCCCTGCACCGCTTCCTTGGCATTCGCATCTACATGCGCGGCCCAATCGATAGCGGCAAGCGCTTTGAGCTCCTCGTTAACGGCCAAGAGGCGGTTCAGTGGGGCGGCCGCCGCTGTTGCTGCGTCGTCACCGCTCTCGAGCGCGCGCAGCCCCTGTGAAGCGGCGAGCTCGCCGTCATCGGGAAAGGGGAGGGGCTGGGCGGCCATGGTGTGTCCTTCATTGGATTGCTTCTGACCTCTAGTGTAATAGAACATGCGTGCTATTGCTAGAGTGGTTCGATAACGAACTGATAACGAAGCGGTTCGAGGCTTCGGAGGTTCTGCGTCGCGCGGTGCTTTCGATCCCCAGTCTGCCCCGAGCCTCTGACATCGGGGACGCGGCATCGGCAGTGTTTTTGCGGAAGCGGCCGCCGGGGCCGCCCCGAATCGTGTGATTGTTCCCACCGCCGCACCAAAATTATGACGCCTAGTCAGGAAGTTCCCAGGCGTAGCCGATAGCGTGAACCGTATGAGTATCGTTAACGGAATTCTCATCGTCCTCCACCTCATCGGTTGGGCGATGGTGCTCGGTTCAGCGCTCGCGAACATGCGCAATCCCCAGGTCGCCAAGGGCATGCTCCACGGGGTCCTCACCGCACTCATTTCTGGGATCCTGATCGTCGGGCTCGCAGAGATGGGCGATGGCACTGTCAACCATGTGAAGATCGGCGTCAAGCTCCTCATCACGTTGGTCGTGACCGCCATGGTGATCCTCGGTCAGCGAGACGAGAAGAAGGTGACGGCTGGGTACCTCGGCGGGATCGCCGGCCTCGTCGTCGTCAATGTCGCCATCGCGGTCCTGTGGGGATCCCCGCACGTTTAGATCGATCTGCACATCTCAACACCCTCACGGCGGGCGCCGCTCCTGACCCTGTGGGCGGCCCGCCCTTAGTGTCAGGGGAGGCGCGTATGCTAGGGCAGCGATGACTTCCTTGTTTGATGACCTGCCTTTGCCGGACCAGCGGCGCGAAGCGACGAGCCTACCCAGTTTGCAGTGGGACGAGGGGCGAAACGGGTGGGAGGAAACCGCCTCCCACCCGGACGGGAGCGAGCTCACCGACGGCCTCAACCCGCAACAGAAAGAAGCCGTCATCTACGACGGCGGGCAACTGCTCATCATCGCCGGTGCCGGCTCCGGAAAGACCCGGGTGCTCACCCACCGGATCGCCTATCTGCTCGCGACGGGCCGCGCGCTACCGGGGCAGATCCTCGCGATCACCTTCACGAATAAGGCCGCTGCGGAGATGCGCGAGCGCGTCGAAGAGCTCGTTGGCCCCCGCGCCCGGGCGATGTGGGTCTCCACCTTCCACTCCGCCTGTGTGCGGATCCTGCGCCGTGAGGCGAAGAACCTCGGTCTGCGCTCCAGTTTCTCCATCTACGACGCCGCCGATGCCCAGCGCCTCATGACCCTCGTGTGCCGGGAACTCGACCTCGATCCCAAGCGCTTCAACCCGAAGGTCTTCTCCCGCAAGGTCTCCGACCTGAAGAACGAGCTCATCGACCCCGATGATTACTCGAAGACCGTCGGCGAGAACAATCCCTTCGAGCAGAACCTCGCCCAGGCCTACACCCGCTATCAGCAGCGGCTGCGCGAGGCCCACGCGCTGGACTTCGACGACATCATCATGATGACCGTGACGATGCTCCAAGCCTTCCCCGACATCGCGGAGCATTATCGACGGCGCTTCCGGCACGTCCTCGTCGACGAATACCAGGACACCAACCACGCCCAGTATGTGCTCGTGCGCGAACTCGTCGGCTACGAGCACCCCGGCCAGCGCGGCGAGAGTGGCGAGAACCCGGCGAACGGCGACCAGGCGCCGTCGCTCCCACCGGCAGAACTCACCGTCGTGGGGGATGCGGACCAGTCGATCTACGCCTTCCGCGGCGCGACGATCCGGAACATCATCGAGTTCGAGAAGGATTATCCCGAGGCGTGCACGATCCTGCTCGAGCAGAACTACCGCTCCACCCAGAACATCCTCTCCGCCGCGAACGCCGTCATCGAACGCAACGAAGGGCGCGCGGCGAAGAACCTCTGGACCGACCTCGGCGCGGGTGAGCCGCTCACCGGGTACGTCGCGGACACCGAGCACGACGAAGCCAGGTACATCGGCGAGGAGATCGATCGGCTTATCGACGACGGTCGCGCCCAGCCGAAGGACGTCGCCATCTTCTACCGCACCAACGCCCAGTCGCGGGCGCTGGAAGAAGTGCTCATCCGCCGCGGCCTGCCCTACCGGGTGGTCGGGGGCACCCGGTTCTATGAACGCAAAGAGATCAAGGACGCCCTCGCCTACCTCCGGGCGATCGCGAACCCCGACGACTCGGTGAACCTGCGCCGGATCATCAACGAACCCAAACGCGGGATCGGGGCGCAATCGGAGTCTATGGTCGCCGCGCACGCCGAACGCCGCAACCTGAGCTTCGGCGCGGCCCTAGAGGATCTCGATAACGTCATCGGGCTAGGATCCCGGGCGATCAATGCCCTCGGCGCGTTCCAGAAGATGTTCGCGGGCCTGCGCGAACTGCTCGGCAGCGGGGCGAACGCCGCGGAGATCCTCGACGAGGCGCTCGACGCCTCCGGGTACCTCGCGACCCTGCGCGAATCCACCGACCCCCAGGATGCCTCCCGCGTGGAGAACCTCGCCGAACTCCACGCCGTCGCCCAAGAGTTCGCCGACGAGAACCCCGAGGCGGATCTCGGGGACTTCCTCGAGCGGGTCGCTCTCGTCGCCGATTCCGATCAGATTCCCGACGACGATTCCGGCATGGTCACGCTCATGACCGTGCATACGGCGAAAGGGCTGGAATTCTCCTGCGTATTCGTCACCGGGCTAGAAGACGGCACTTTCCCCCACGCCCGCTCGCTAGGGGAGCAGAAGGAGCTCGCCGAGGAACGCCGACTCGCCTACGTCGCTCTAACCCGCGCCCGGGAGCGCCTCTACCTCACCCGGGCGGCGGTGCGCACCACCTGGGGCGTCCCGAACGAACTCCCCGCCTCTCGCTTCATCGCCGACATCCCCGAGGAGCTCATCGAATGGGAGCGCAGTGAATCGGCGATGGCCACGCTGCGCCAGGCGGATGCCTACACCCGCTCCACCGGGCCCCGAAGCCCGCGCTCCGGCTACGGCGGATATACGGAGGGCTCGGGGCCTCGAAGCGTCCGGTCCTCCGGCGGCGCGCCCTCCTTCGGATCGGCGACTCCGCGGAAGGACGTGCCGAGCCTGGACATCGGCGATCGGGTCACCCACGATTCCTACGGGATGGGCCGGGTCGTGAACATGGAGAAGCCCGGCACGCCCAACGCGGTGGCGCACATCGACTTCGGCGATGGCGGTATCAAACGGCTCCTGCTGCGCTACACGCCGGTCACGAAACTCTAGCCCCGCGCGCCGCGCCGGGGTTCCCGCAGCGCGATTTCGCCGAAACTCCGGGCGCGCTCCCCGGAAATGTCGGTGCGCATACTTACACTGACCTCATCGACGAGGGACCGGCAGTTCCCGCGGCGTCGCCGGAGGAGGTGGGATGACCGCTCACACCCCAGCGCCCACACGCGCGCGGAGCCGCAACACGGGCAAACCCGCCCGAACGGCGCAGCAAGCTCTCACCTCTAGCCGTGCCCGGTGGTGGATCGAAGGACTCGACGGGTGGCGCGCGCTCGCGATCGTCGCCGTCCTCATCTTCCACCTGCGCCCAGAAACCCTCCCGGGCGGCTTCATCGGCGTCGACGTATTCTTCGTCATCTCCGGTTTCCTCATCACCACGCTGCTCGTGCGCGAACTCAACAAGAACGGGAAGGTCGACCTTCCCCGGTTCTGGGTGCGCCGAGCTCGGCGGCTGCTGCCCGCGCTGTTCACCGTTGTCACGATCTCCACCGTCGCGGCGTTCTTCGCCGGCGGCGACCTCCTCGTCGGGATCGGCCGGCACATCCTGGGCGCGCTGACCTTCTCCAACAACTGGGTGGAGATCTCCGTCGGCGCCGACTACTTCGAAGCTGCCACCCCGAACCTGTTCATGAACTTCTGGTCCCTCGCCGTGGAGGAGCAGTTCTACCTGCTGTGGCCGCTGCTCGCGATCCTCATCATGGCGTTCCTCCCGCGCGGCAGATCCCGGGTCCGCCTCCTCGCCGGCGCGGCGCTCATCTCCGCGATCGCGATGGCGGCGTGGTACACCCCGGAGGCCACCACCCGGGTCTACTACGGCACCGACACCCACTCCTTCGGCCTCCTCGCCGGCGCGGCGCTCGCGTTCGCGATGGCAGCCCCGGACCTCACCTTCTTCGACACCCCACGCTGGCAGCGCCTACGCGTGCCCCTCGCCCTGGGCGGCCTCGCCGTCGTCGTCACCCTCATGCTCACCACGGGCGGCGAGAGCGCGTTCACCTACCGCGGCGGACTCGTGCTCGCCTCACTCGCGACCGCGTGCATGGTGGCCGCGCTGCCCGGGGAGGAAAACCGGCTCACCGCCGTGCTCACGGCCCGCCCGGTCGAGTGGGTGGGCCAGCGCTCCTACGGCATCTACCTCTGGCACTGGCCGGCGATCCTCATTGTGGACGCCGCCTGGCCGGCCGCCGCCCCGGATTCAGTATCGTGGTGGGTCTCCCGGGCAGTGGCGCTGGGCGTGACCCTCGCGCTCGCGGCCTGGAGTTTCACCCACATCGAGAACCCGATCCGCCGCGATGGTTTCAAAGCGGCCGCCCGGCGCGTACGAACCTGGTGGGGATCGATCGCCCCGCGCGGGAGGGGCGTCGTCGCGCTCGCCGCGGGAACGTTCACCGTGCTGCTCCTCACCGCCGTCATCTCCGCGCCCACCCACTCCACCCTGGAGGCCTCGATGCGGGAAGCGCAGCGGTTCGTCGACGACGCAACGCCCACCGCCACCGCCGAACCGGCGGTAGAGGAATTCGAGTATGTCGAGATCGGGCAGCCGATGACGATCCCGGGTGAGGCGGTCTACGGCGTCGGCGACTCGATGATGTACGTCGCCGCTCCCGGGCTGGCGAAGAAGATCCCGGGGATGACGATCAACGCCGAGTCCAACCGGCAGTGGCCCGCGGTGCTCGCCGAACTGCGGCGCGTGGTGGAGGAAGGAGAAGTCGGCCCGGTCGCCGTCATCGCCGCGGGCACGAACGCGGGTGCGCAGGGGGTCTCGGACGTGGAAGAGGCTCTCGAGATCCTCGGCCCCGAACGCCGCGTCGTGCTCGTGAACATCTATTCCGAATCCTCCTTCGTTGAGGAAACGAACAAGAACTACGAACAGGTCGCCCGTGAGCATCCGAACGTCGCCATCGCCGATTGGCACGCCGCCGCGAAGGAACACCCCGAGGAGTTGCAACCGGATAAGGTCCACCCGAACATGACCGGGATGCACCTGTGGGCAGGCACCGTCATCGACGGGCTCGAGGAACTCCAGGTGAGGATCGAGGCGCCGAGCGAGGGGTAGCGTTGTCTGGTGAAGTTCAGCGCCGTTTGCGCACGTAGACCTGTTTGCGCGCCTTCGCGACGAGCGCGCCGGAACGGTCGAGCAATTCCACCTCGAACCAGGGGAGCACCTTCTCCCCAGCGTCCGCGCGGGCGCGGACACCTTCGATGACCTCCTCGGTGAGCACGACCTGAGCGTAGAGCGCGGTGCGGCCCGGCGATTCGAAGTCGATCTCCCCGCGCCGATCCCACACGACGTAATCCGAGCCGAGGTTGCGGTAGAGCATGAAGGCCCAGAACGGATCGACCATCGAGAACATCGTGCCGCCGAACTGGGTGCCGAAGTAATTCGTCGTGAACGGGGTCTTCGCCAGTTTGATGCGCGCGATCCGAAAGTCTGCGCTGATGTGCTGGATCCGGACCCCGGTGAACAGGAACGGCGGCCAGATGTTCATTCCCCAACGCATCGCGCGTGCGCTGCCGAGGAGCTTCTTGATTGACCCAACGCGTTGCGACATGGATCGAAGATATCCCGCCCGGGAAGGAAACGAAGAATCGCCGCGCGGCCGAAGAGGGCCGCATAGGCTGGTACGACCCGGCGAGGAGCAGAACAGGAGCGGCATGACGATTCGGATCGCGGTCATCGGGATCGGCGCCCGGGCGCACATCGCCCAGCACGCCCGTGCGCACGGAGGAAAGGTCGTTGCGACGGTCGACACCGACCCCACCCGGGAGCAGGCGGCCCGGGATCTATTCGGCGAGGACATCCGGTGGCACGCCGACGCCGGCGACATCGATCTCCGCGCGATCGACGCCGCGTTCCTCACCTCCCCGGACCACACCCACGCGCAGGTGGCGATCCCGCTCCTGCACGCCGGAGTGGGCGTATACGTGGAGAAGCCGCTCGACATCACCACCGCGGCGGCCGACGCCGTGCTCGAGGCGGCCTTCACCGGCGGCGGGAAACTCTATATCGGACACAACATGCGCCACATGTCACTCGTGCGGGGGCTGAAACAGGTGATCGACCGCGGGGAGATCGGGGAGGTGAAGGCGATCTGGTGCCGCCACTTCGTGGGCCACGGCGGTGATTACTACTTCAAGGATTGGCACGCCGAACGCGAAAAGACCGGCGGGTTGCTCCTGCAGAAGGGCGCTCACGACATCGACGTCATGCATTACCTCGCGCGCGGCTACACCACCCGCGTCGCCGGTATGGGGCAACTCGGGGTGTATAACCAGATCGTCCACCGGCGGGACAATTCCGACCGGCGGATGCGGCAATGGTTCTCCCTGGCGAACTGGCCGCCCCTCTCCCAACGCGATCTCAACCCGGTCATCGACGTGGAAGATCTCTCGGCGGCGCTGCTGCAGTTCGACAACGGCGTGCAGGCGACCTACTCCCAGTGCCACTACACCCCCGACTACTGGCGGAACTACACGATCATCGGCACCGCGGGGCGCGTGGAGAATTTCGGCGACGGCGCGGGCGGGGTGATCCGGGTCTGGAACCAGCGCGGGGGTTACCGACCGAACGGCGACACCGAATATCCCATCGGCGGTGACGCCGGGCACCAGGACGCGGACGTCCTCACGGTCGGGGTGTTCTGCCAGTTCCTCACCGACGACGCCCCTACGGAGACCTCGCCCGTCGCGGCGAGATACGCCGTCGCCGCGGCCGCGGAAGCCACGGCCTCGCTTCGGGCGGGATCGACCCCGCGGGACGTGCCGCCGCTGCGGGCGGAGCTCGCCGGCTACTTCGCCCGCGGGCAGCAACGGTCAGGCGCGTGAGGCCGCCCCGACGGGCAGGATCTCCCCGCGGGCATCCCGCAACCCGAAACCGGCGGCGCGGTCGGTCGCGATGTGCACGAGCCAGGCGAAGCCCACCAGCGCGGCAGCGAAGGAACCACCGGAGAATGCGCCCGTGAGCACGAACACGGCGAGGCCGACCGCGAGCACCGCGAGCGGCCCGGGGAGCACGTGCAGATAGTTGTAGAACCGGACCCGCTCGGGCCTGAGCCGCCCGGGCTCGGCGAACGCGCCGATGAGGGCGACGTCGGGAAACGCGCCGGCCACGACCCCGATGATGATCGCGGGCCCGCCCCATCGGAGGCAGGCCCACACGAGGCCGGCCCAGCCGAGGAGGGCGAGGGCGGCCCACACGGGCCGGGGGAGTTGCATGGGCCCACCGTAGCGCCCGCCCGGGGTGTGGGAAAGGAATTTTCCGCCCGCGGCCGGGGTTGGACTGGATCCACCCCAGCGAACGAGGAGAGATGTATGCCCGTTGCCCTTCCACCCGCGGCCGACCAAGCAGAACGTCTCATCGACCAAGGCGTGCACGAACTGAGCGGACTCACCGCCGCTGATCTTCGCAGCGCGGCCGAGGCGGACGTGGAGTCCAGCACCTCCCTAATCGTCATCCACCCCGACCTCGCGCCGGCCTCGAGGCTCGCACCGCTGCTGAACCGGGAGGGAAAGGCGGGCTTCGTCGTCACCGACATGACCGACGTCGATGCCTTCACACCGATTCCCGAGGCGGCGCTCCCGGCCTCACAGGTGTACCGCGTGGAGGGGATCGACCGCGGGGACAAGTTCCTCAACTGGACCCCGAACGAAGCGCTCCCGAAGATCCTTGCCGGGCGCCGAACTCCGCTCACCGTGAGCGAAGGGATCTTCCTGCTCCTGCAGCGCCCCGACCTGCTCGAACGCGGGCGCTGCTTCATGACGATCGGCTCCCGCATGCGCAAGCGAACGGGCGCCCTCGATGCCCGCACCCCGGCGCTATGGATCAGCAACGGCACCGGCCGGGACGGGCGAGAGAACACTGGCGCACCGAAGCTCGGCTGGTGCTGGGCGGGCAACCGCCACACCTGGCTGGCAATCGCCTCCGCCGAGGCCCGCGCGCCGCTTGCCTGAGGTGATGGGACTCACGCCGATTCCGTCGCCCGCACCGGCGAGGAGTAGGCTGAAGGGCGTTAAAGTGGAAACTGTCTCGAAGTCGAGACACTTGTCGAAAATTCGAGGAGCGAGACCAAGTGGACCTGTATGAATACCAGGCGCGCGATGTCTTCGAGAAGCACGGGGTACCCGTGCTGCGCGGCATCGTCTGCACCACCCCCGAAGAAGCCGAAGCGGCGGCCAAGGAACTCCTGCCCGCGGATGGCGGAGTCGTCGTCGTCAAAGCGCAGGTGAAGATCGGGGGCCGGGGCAAGGCCGGTGGCGTGAAGATCGCCAAATCCCCGGAAGAGGCAGCGGAGCGCGCCGGTGAGATCCTCGGCATGGACATCAAGGGGCACACCGTGCACCGCGTGATGATCGCCGAGGGCGCGGACATCGCCGAAGAGTACTACTTCTCGCTCCTCCTCGACCGCGCCGAACGCCGCTACCTCGCGATGGCCTCCGTCGAAGGCGGGATGGACATCGAGGAACTCGCCGTCGAGCGCCCCGAGGCGCTCGCGAAGATCGCCGTCGACCCGAACACGGGCGTCGACGAGGCGAAGGCGAACGAGATCGTCCAGGCGGCCGGGTTCTCCGCCGAGCTCGCCCCGAAGGTCGCCGGCGCGATCCAGAAGCTGTGGAACGTCTACCGCGAAGAGGACGCGACGCTCGTTGAGGTCAACCCCCTCATCTCCACCTCCGCCGGGGAGATCCTCGCGATCGACGGCAAGGTCACCGTCGACGACAACGCCGAATTCCGCCAGCCCGAGCACGCGGCCCTCCACGACGTGCAGGCCGCGGACCCCCTCGAGCTCAAAGCCGCCGAATCGGACCTCAACTACGTCAAGCTCGACGGCGAGGTGGGAGTCATCGGCAACGGCGCGGGCCTGGTGATGAGCACCCTCGACGTCGTCGCGTACGCGGGGGAGAAGCACGGCGGGGTCAAGCCCGCGAACTTCCTCGACATCGGCGGGGGCGCCTCCGCCGCCGTCATGGCCGCGGGCCTCGACGTCATCCTCGGCGATGACCAGGTGAAGTCCGTGTTCGTCAACGTCTTCGGCGGGATCACCGCCTGCGACCAGGTCGCCAGCGGCATCGTGCAGGCGCTCGACATCCTCGGCGACGCGGCGACTAAGCCGCTCGTCGTCCGCCTCGATGGCAACGCCGTCGAGGAGGGCCGGGCGATCCTCACCGAGGCGAACCACCCGCTCGTCACCCTCGCCGACACGATGGACGGCGCCGCCGACAAGGCCGCCGAACTCGCGAACGCTTAAGACCTAGGAGAACACCATGGCTATTTACCTCAATGAGAACTCTAAGGTCATCGTTCAGGGGATGACCGGTTCCGAAGGCATGAAGCACACCACCCGGATGCTCGCCTCGGGAACGAACATCGTCGGTGGGGTCAACCCGCGCAAGGCCGGCACGACCGTCGACTTCGAGGTGGACGGCGAGACCCGCACGATCCCCGTGTTCGGCACCGTCGCGGAGGCGATGGCCGAGACCGGGGCGGACGTGTCCGTCCTGTTCGTGCCCCCCGCGTTCTCTCGTGCCGCCGTCGTCGAGGCCGTCGACGCCGGGATGCCGCTCGCGGTGATCATCACCGAGGGCATCCCGGTGAAGGACTCCGCGGAGTTCTTCAACTACGCCGCCGAGAACGGCACCCGCCTCATCGGCCCGAACTGCCCCGGAATCATCAGCCCCGGCAAGTCCAACGTCGGGATCATCCCCGCGAACATCGCCGGGCCCGGGCGCATCGGCCTGGTATCGAAGTCGGGCACGCTCACCTACCAGATGATGTACGAGCTGCGCGATTTCGGGTTCTCCACGGCGATCGGCATCGGCGGGGACCCGATCATCGGCACCACCCACATCGACGCGATCCGCGAGTTCGAGGCGGACCCCGAGACCGACATCATCGTGATGATCGGCGAGATCGGTGGGGACGCCGAGGAACGCGCCGCGGACTACATCAAGGAGAACGTCTCCAAGCCGGTCGTCGGGTACGTCGCCGGGTTCACCGCCCCCGAGGGTAAGACGATGGGGCACGCCGGTGCGATCGTCTCCGGCTCCTCCGGAACCGCCCAGGCGAAGCAGGAGGCCCTCGAAGCCGCGGGGGTGAAGGTCGGCAAGACCCCATCCGAGGCGGCCGGGCTCGTGCGGGAGATCCTCGAAGCGAACTAGCCCCCCGTTAACGCGACACACCGCCTCACCCTCCTGCGGGTGGGGCGGTGTTTGTCTGACCATGGACGTATGCCCTCCACCTCGCCTGCACGACCGCGAACCATCGAGCCACGCGCGCGCGAGGAACGAGGCTTCACCCTCCCCGATAGTTGGTTGCGCGGGGTCCTCGCGGGCGCCGAAGGGGTGCTGGGCACGTGGCTCCTCGTCGTCATCCCCTCGATCGCCGTATACATCGCGACGGCGGCCGCCCCCGAACTCGGGTCCGCCTCCTGGCTCGAGGCGGGGCAGATCGGGACGGGCGTGTGGCTCGCCGCCCACGGGGCGCACCTGGAGATCGGGGAAGCGACGTTCACGCTGTTGCCCCTGGGCGTGACGCTCCTCGCCCTCGCCCTCACGGCCGCGGCGATCCGGCGCGCGGCCCTGGAGGCGTGGTCGGGCCCTCTGTTCGCCCTCCTCGCCTATCTCGGCGGCACCCTGCTCCTCGCAAAGCTCGCGGGCGCGCCCGGCGCCTACCGCGCCGCCGGGGGAGCGGCGCTCGTCGCCGCCGGCGCCGCGGCCTGGGGGATGCGCAAGTCCTACCCGCCGATTCCGGTCCGAGTACGAGACTGGGGGCGCAGCACCGCCGCGCGGTTCACCGGTTGGGTGGACGCCCGGCCCCGGGCGGCCGCGCTACGGGTCGCAGGTACCCGCGCCCGCACCGCGATGAGCATCGGCGCCGCGACGGCGCTGCGCACCGTGCTCACACTCCTCGCCCTCGCGGCGGCCGGGCTCGTCGTCTCCATCATCGTCGCCTTCCCCCTCATCCGCGCCGTCCATGACCGACTCGAGACCGACCTCGTCTCCACGGTCGTGCTCATCGGCGCGCAACTGCTCATCCTGCCCACCCTCATCATCTGGGGGGTCGCCTACCTCTCCGGCGGAGGCTTCACCCTCGGCGACGGCACGCTCTACAGCCCCGGGGAGATCCTCAGCGGCCCTCTCCCGGCCGTGCCGGTGCTCGGTGCGCTGCCCAATCCCGAGGGCGCGGTCATGCAAGCTCCCGCGTGGGGCTACAGTTTCCTCCTCGTCGGGGCATTGGCGGGGGTGTACCTGCACCGCCGCCTCACCCGATCGCGCCCGGACGATCCCCACCTCGCGAGTGCGATCGGTGGGGTGGTGGCAGCGACGGCGATCGTCGTCGCCGCGCTATTCCTCCTCACCACACTGGCTTCGGGTGGATTCGGCCCCGGGCGGTTCGCCGCCGACGTCGGCCCGCGCACGGGGGCAGTGCTCGCCGCCGCCGCGTGGCAACTCGGGGCGCCGATGCTCGCGGTGGCCGTCGTCGCCAACCCATCGGTGCACCGTTGGGTGAACCGGGTGCGGGCGAAAGTGACCGGGTCAGGAGGACGTGGGCGCGAGGTTGCGTAGCGAGGTGAGCCGCTCCTCGACGGCCTTTTGATAGTTCGCTTCACACTCGGCCTCCGCCGAATTGGTGATCGCGTACTGCACGCATTCCTGGCGTTCCATCTCGATCGGCCACAGCGCGAACTTCGAGGCGACGGTCACCGACATCATCAGCGCCATCGCGATCCCGGCGATGAGCATCGGGGTCATGAGGTTCCGCGGGCTGATCGCCCAGGAGCGCCGCAACGCGCGGATCCCGTACACGATGGAGATGATGATGAGCACCGGGGCCGCGAGCGTGTACGGCAGAGGCAACTGGGTGGACAGGAGCGAAAGGATGAGCAGCGCCCCGAACCGGAACGTGGCCCCGCTCGCCGCCTTGAGTTCCTCCAGCGACGGCGGTTTGGGATCCTCCTTCGGCGGCTTCGGAGAATTGGGGTTCCCGCTGCCGCCCGGCCCGCCCTGCCCATGTTCCGATTGCCCAGGCTCCGATTTCCCGGCCTCCTGGGGCCGATGCTGCTCTGGGGGAGGAGTGGGGCGGTTCGGATCCGGCGCCGCGAAGGGATTCCGGGAAGGTTCGTTACTCACGTAGCGCTTTCTCATGGGAAGATCTCAGGACTCTCCCTAGTGTCTCAGAAATCCCGCCGCCCGGACGAACCCGCAGGCAGGCTACCAGTAGAATATGAGCGTGACATCCGTAGTCGTACTCATTTCCGGTGGCGGTTCGAACCTCAAGGCGCTGCTTGAGGCGTGCGAGGATCCCGGATACGGCGTCAACGTCGTGGCCGTCGGGGCGGACCGAGAGTGCGCGGGCCTGGAACTTGCCGGCGATGCCGGAATCCCGAGTTTCGTCGTCAGACTCCGCGACTACCCTGACCGCGCCGCATGGGATTCTGCGCTCACCAACGCGGTGGCCGAGCACGACCCCGACCTCGTCATCAGCGCCGGCTTCCTCAAACTCGCCGGACCGGAGTTCCTGCGGAGATTCAGCGGAAGATTCCTCAACACCCACAACTCACTCCTGCCCGCATTCCCCGGCATCCGCGGCCCGCAGGACGCCCTGGACTACGGGGTGAAACTCGCCGGCGCAACGCTATTTCTTGTCGACGACGGCGTGGACACCGGTGTCATCGTCGCCCAGGTCGCCGTTCCGGTTGAGGACGACGACACCGTGGAGACCCTCACCGAACGCATCAAGGTCGCCGAGCGGGCGCAGCTCATCGACACGGTCGGGGCGATGGCCCGCGGCGGGTGGCAGGTCAGTGGGCGCCGGTGTGTGCTGACGTGACCAGATAGGGGCGGTATGAGCGAGGCGGAGCACGAGAGGCGGTTGACCTGGCGCCGCGTGCGCGTGCGGGTGCGCCAGCACCGGCGGCAAGGGTGGCGCCGAGTGAAGTCCGCGTTCCTGCCCGTACTCATCGCCGCCATCGCCGCAAGCGCCGCGTGGTCCCTCGCCCACTACGGATTCGACCACGCGCAACCCTTCTTCGCCCCGATCGCCGCCTGGGTGTGCCTGGGGTTCAGCCCCGACCGCCAGATCCGTAAAGTCGCCGAACTCGCCATCGGGGTCACCCTCGGGGTGTTGTTGGGCGAAGTCGTTGCGCACTTCCTCGGCACCGGGATCGCCCCGATCGTCATCGTCATCGTCATCGCCTCCCTCATCGCGCGATTCATCGATCGCGGCATTCTCCTGACCGTCCAGGCAGGGGTGCAGGGAATCGTCATCGTCGCCCTGCCCGTGATCACGAGTGTCGACGGCGCTTCCGGGCGGTGGATCGATGCGCTCATCGGCTCGTCCTTCGCGCTCGTCGTCGCCGCGCTCACCCCGGGGGATGCTCGGCGTCGGGCGCGCGAGCTCGCCCGCGGCGCAACCTTCGACCTTGCCCAAATGCTCGATCACCTCGCCTCGGGGATGGAAGAGCTCGATGTGCAGCGGGTGCAGGATGCCCTCGTCGAAGGTCGCGGTACCCAAGGGGTTCTCGATGAATGGTCAGAAGTGGTGCGCAACGCACAGTTGAGCGTCCGCTTCTCTCCCGCCTCGGGGCACTACCTTCCTGAGCTCGCAGAACTCAAACACGCCAACCTCATGGTGGACCGGGCGATGCGGAATGCCCGGGTGATCACGAGGCGCGCCGTCAGTGCGGTTGAGGAGGGCGAAGTGGATCCGAACGTCATGAGGTCGATCCGAGCGATCTCTGAGGCGGTGGAGAAACTCGGCAGCGCGCTCGGGGCAGGGGAGAGCACGCTGCCAGCGCGGGAGGCACTCGCCGCAGTCGCCGGGGAGCTCTCGCCCGTGGAGTTCGACGAAGCCGGGTGGCGGTTACAGACCTTGGTGATCATCATGCGTTCGCTCGTCGTGGATCTGCTGCAAGCGACGGGTCTGAGCACGCAGGCGGCCTCGGCGATGCTCGCTGACGATTCGCGTTCCTGAAAACGAAAGCGGGTGCTGGCCGATGGCCAACACCCGCTCCCAGGCTACCCGTGTTACCAGGCTACGCCTGCTTGCGTGAGCGCACGTACGCCGCTACACCGAGGAGCACCAGGGCAAGCGCCGCTGTAGCAGCGCCAATCTTGATCCCTGTGCTTGGCAGGTCCTCCGTCGAGTCCCCGTCACCAGCGCCGTCGTCACCGGTGTTGTCGTCGCCAGCGCCGTCGTCACCTGTGCCGTCGTCACCGGTGTTGTCGTCACCAGCGCCGTCGTCACCATCAGAGTCCTCATCGGCACTCACGTTCACCGCAGCAGTGACCACGAGCGGAACCTCCGGGTCGGCCTGTTCAACGCCCTCGGGGAGTTCGAAGACGCCGGTCGCCGCGTATTCCCCGGGAGTTTCGCCGTCGTAATCCTCGATCTCCCAATTCAGGGATACCTCGTGGGATTCCCCCGCGCTATCCGTGAGGGTCGTTGTTGACGGGAGCGCAGCGCGCGCGTCCTCAACGCTCGTGCCGAACGGAACGTCCACGCTATCGACTCCTGCAACGTCAACGATCGTCACGGCGTCAACGACGGGGTCGAAGGTGATTTCTGGTGCAGGAACATCGAGGACGAAGAACGGGTCCTCGCCCGATGTGTTGTGCCCGACTGCGAACTTCGCGGGTGGAGCGATCGTTCCTGCGGCCGCGTCCTCAGCCGTCACCGTGTATACCGCGGTGGTGCAGGTGCGCGGGTCTGCTGACGGAGTGAGGTCTCCATACCGGCAGTTCGGGGTCTCATCGATGTGGAAACCGGCGAAGTCTCCCTCAAGCGGAACCATCGCGACTGTCGCGTTCGTGGTGTTCGTGAATTCGAACGTGTAGGCAATCTCGGTGCCGACCCCGATCTCGTCCGGAAGATCTGTAGCGCCGATGTTTTCCGCGTGGATTCCGAGATTCACGCGCGGGCCCTCGACCGTGAGCTCCTGGATCGGGTCCGTCGCTGGGTTCTGCGCGGTATTGAGGTCGTCGACTGCCCAGGTTTGGACGAGGTCGACGTACCCGCGATCAAGGTCTGACTCTGAAACGGGGTAGTTAGCAGAGCAGGTGTACTCAAAACCGGGAGCCATTGCCACGTAGCGGCAGCCGGGGAAGAGCCCTTCCCAGTCTCCCTCGCGAGGAACAGCGTCGAGTGTCTCGCTGGTGGGGTTGGCGACGGTGATGTCGACCGGGATGGAATCGCCGACGGCGTAGGAGCGTTGCGGTTCATCCGCCAATTCGAAGCCGATGTCGAGGAGTTCCTCCTGCGGTTCCACGCCAACTGCTCGGGCGTTGAATTCGGCTACCGAGATCCACTTGTCTGGGGTGTCCCCGTAACTGCTGAGCGCCTCGACCTGAACGTACCGGCCGGGCGCGCCATCGAGGTAGACGTTCCTCACCGAGGAATCGGCCGGCCAGGTGCCAGAGGCCTGCTCGGTGAGCGCCTCGGGATCATTTCCCGTGAGGATCCGGTACTCGCCGATGGTGCCGTTTGCGCCGTCTGGACGTGGCGTCAAGGAGACGTACGCAAGGTCGTGCTCTGCCCCGAGGTCCACCGTGAACCCGCCGGGAACCACCGTTTCGTCATACGCCGTGTGGTAGAGCGTTTCGGGATCGCCGTCGAACATGTTCTCCGGTCCTTCCCCGGGCTGGGGGGTGGAGACGTCGGTGGCCTCAAACTCCGACTGCGGGAGCGCGGCGGAGGGGAATTCCCCCTCGCGAAGTTCGACCGGTAGTTCCAAGTTCTCTGAAGAGGCCACGGGCCCGGCCGCGTATTCGGCGGTGACGGAAAGCGTACCCGGGTCGACGTGCTCTCCGATCGTTACGGGAACCTCAACAGTTCTCGACTCCCCAGCAGGGATCGCTGGGACAGCCACGGGCTCGCTGGCCAGCCCCGCACCGCTGGTGAGTTGGAGCTCTCCGGCGGGAGTTTCGCCGTCGAAGCCATGACGGGCGATCGTCACCGAGACGGTTCCCTCGCCCCGGTTGAGGGGCTCCTCGCCCGCGGTGATGACGGTACCGGACGCCTCCAGCCACGCCCACGTGAACTTCGCAAATTCGATGTTTGACCCGCCGGGCTCGAAAAGCAGCCCGACCGAGCCATCCGCGAGCGTTGTCAGAGTGGAATACGACATCGCACCGGGAGCGAAAACCTTCCGATCGCTCCAGGTCTCGCCATCGTCGAAGGAGACGGTGATCGTTCCATTGTTCCGTCCGGACGTCGTGGCTGCGTTGGAGAACAGCAGCACCTTCGCCTCGGCGCTGCCCTGAGGAGCCGAGGGGTAGGCGCGGATGATCGAGGCGTTGTTCGCCGGGTCCGGCAACTGTTCCTCGCGCACGGGTTCGGAGTAGGTCTCACCGCCGTCGTCGGAATATGCGACCCAGCGCATGCCCCCACCCACGGACGAGCGGGAGTTCAACATCACGCGGCCGTCGGAGAGTTCGACGACCTTGTTCTCGTCCATCCCCGGGCCGACCGGCTCGCCTGCTTGCCAGGTTTCACCGTGGTCGTCAGAGTAGAGGGACACCGCGTACATGCCGCCATCTTTGGTGATGTCTCGGACGGTGTATTGCTGAATGAGTCGGCCCGCGTTCTCGCCGTACTGGAGCTGGATGCCCTCACCGGACGCCGCGAAGCGGGCGTTGAAGACTTCTCCCTCCCCACCTGGGTCCAACGCCTCGGTGACCTCGACGGGTTCCGACCACGTTTTCCCGTTGTCCGTGGAGGAGATGTAGACGGCGTGCATCACCTGTCGTTCGTTACCCGGCGGGTTGTTCCCGCTCTGGTGCCACGCCCAATCGTAGGACTTGACGAAGAAGTTGAAGATCTCGCCGGTCTCCCGGTCGACGACGAAGGATGGGTCGGAGTAGCCAACTTTTTCTTCGCCTGGAATTCCTTCGGCAATCACCTCAGGCTCGGACCAGGTCTCGCCGTCGTCGCCGCTGGTACGCAGCACGATCGAGTTGGGGTTCGGTGCATCTGCGCAGCTGTCGGGACGTCCATCCCAGGAGGCAAGCACCGTGCCATCATTCGCCGTGGTGAGAGCGGGAATGCGATAGCAGTCGAAACCGTCCTCCCCATTAGTGGCGAGCCGTTGCGGCTCGTAGTTCGCCTCGAGGGTCGGATCGATATCCCACGCGCCCGTGGGCGGGGCCGCAGAGGCGGGCGCGCTCAGGGCTGCCCCCGCCAGAACGAGCACCGTGCTCGCCGCAGCGACTTTGAAAGGTTGAGACATTATCACTCCGCAATCGTCGATGATACGTAAGACGTATGATGTCCCACGTCGTGGGGGTAAGTCGAATTCGCGTGTCGCTTCGAAACCTGGTAGCCGGTAGGGACCAGGGGCGCTGATACAGTGGGTCGTGGCCGCGACTGGCGTTGAAGTGGAGCACCACTTGGGAGCGGCCCGCCTGAGAATTTCCAGATGCGCGCCGATCGCCTGGGCCGCGGGTCTCTCCCGCGAATTGCGCATCATCGACCTGGAGTATTTTCATGTCTGACCGCCAGCCCGTGCGCCGCGCGCTCGTCTCCGTCTACGACAAGACCGGCCTCGTCGAGCTCGTGACCGCCCTGCATGCCAGTGGCGTAGAGATCGTTTCCACCGGTTCCACCGCCGCACGGATAACGGAGGCGGGAGTACCGGTGACCGGGGTGGAGGCCGTGACCGGCTTCCCCGAATGCTTGGAGGGGCGGGTGAAGACGCTCCACCCCCGGATCCACGCAGGAATCCTTGCCGACCGCCGTAAAGAATCGCACGTCGCGGAACTCACCGATCTCGAGGTAGCGGCGTTCGACCTCGTCGTGGTGAATCTCTACCCGTTCACCGACACGGTAGCCTCGGGCGCCGACGCGGATGAGTGCATCGAACAGATCGACATCGGTGGGCCGACCATGGTGCGTGCCGCGGCGAAGAACCACCCCTCGGTCGCCGTTGTCGTTGCCCCGGAGGCGTACGACGACGTCGCCGTTGCTGTGCAACATGGCGGGTTCACCCTCGCCGAACGGCAACAGCTGGCGGTTGCCGCGTTTCGGCACACCGCGTCCTACGACGTCGCCGTCGCGACGTGGATGGCCGAGGAAGTTTCCCCGGATGAATCGGGCTTTCCCGAGTGGCTCGGCAAGACCTGGAACCGCAGCGCCGTGCTCCGGTATGGCGAGAATCCCCACCAGCGGGCCGCGCTGTATGTGGGCGAGGGGGAGGAGAGCCTCGCCGGCGCGAAGCAACTGCACGGCAAGGAAATGAGCTACAACAACTTTGTCGACGCCGACGCCGCCTGGCGCGCCGCCCACGACCACGGCGAGCAGCCCACGGTCGCGGTGATCAAACACGCGAACCCGTGCGGGATCGCCGTCGGAGAGTCTATCGCCGAAGCGCATGCGAAGGCACACGCGACGGATCCGGTTTCGGCCTTCGGCGGGGTGATCGCGGCGAACCAGACGGTGACGGAAGCGATGGCCCGGCAGGTGGCGGAGGTGTTCACCGAGGTGATCCTCGCGCCCGGCTACGAATCCGGAGCGCTCGAGGTGCTCACCGCGAAGACGAACATCCGGATCCTCACCCTGGAAGGCGCGCCCGCAGCCGGGGACTTGCGCGAGATCTCTGGGGGAGTGCTCGCCCAGGATGTCGACCTGCTCGATGCTGACGGCGATGACCCCCGCACGTGGACACTCGCCGCAGGGGAAGCGGCAGATGACGCGACTCTCGCTGATCTCGCGTTCGCGTGGCGGGCAGTGCGCTCGGTGAAATCGAATGCGATCCTGCTCGCGAACGACCGCGCGGCCGTTGGGGTCGGGATGGGGCAGGTGAACCGGGTCGACTCGTGCCGGCTCGCGGTTTCCCGCGCCGCAGATCGGGCCCGTGGCGCGGTCGCCGCCTCCGACGCGTTCTTCCCGTTCGCCGATGGGTTGCAGACGCTCATCGACGGCGGGGTTCGCGCGATCGTGCAGCCCGGTGGATCAGTTCGTGACGAGGAGGTCATCTCCGCGGCGCGGGAGGCCGGCGTGACGATGTACTTCACCGGTACCCGACACTTCGCGCACTAGCACACGGCACGGTTCTCCCGCGCGGGTAACCTGAGGAGGGGAGCTGAGGAAGGAAACCATGCCGACGTGGAGGGAGCGCGCCGCCCGGGAGCAGCGGGCCGCGGCGGAGGCCGCCGAAGCGGGACCAGAACTGGCGAGTGCGCTCCCGAAGGCCGCTCTCACCTTGGCGGTGCTCGTCTGGGCAGCGACGTTCCTACTCGCCGTGTTCGTTCTGCCCGACCAGGTGCCGACCCACTGGCCGGGGAGTTCGGGCAGCGACGGACTCGTTCGGGCAGACAGTTGGTCGAGCAAACCGGGCGCGCTGGTGTTCATGGCGCTCACGTTCGCAGGCGTGACGCCCCTCATGCTGGTGTCGAGACTCGTGGTCAAAGCACCCGCGTCCATCAATATCTCGAATAAGGACTGGTGGACCGCGCAAGGGTCGCGGCTGGTTCGGCTCGAGCGGCTCCTGCGAGAGGATCTTATGCTCATCGTGGCCGCGACCATCGCGCTCCTCGCGGCGATTGACGTGCAGATCGTTGTCGCTTCCCGCCTCGCTGACGGCGCCTCCCCGTGGTGGATTTTCTGGGTGTTCCTCGGCGGGTACTTCACGGTCCTCGCTGTGATCCTCGTGCGGATGCTGGCCAGCGCGCGTTACCGGCCGTACGAGGAGGACGAGTCGAGTACGGAGGAAAACGACGGCGGTTAGCGTTTGAGTAGTCTGCGCAATGGAACCGACGTGTCGGCGAGTTCCTCGCTCGTGATCGCCACGAGTTCTGCCCGGGCGAGGGCGCGGCGGATCGAGGACGTGTCCCGCGGGGAGTTCGCGACCACCGCTCCGATGAGGCGCCCCTCGCGAAGGTGGAACATCACCCAGGAACCCGATGCCGGCTCGCCGCGGAGCACTGTTTCTGTGCCGGTGAGGGAGCCGAGGATCTCGATGTGGTGCTCTCCCTGATCGGAGAACACCTCCGGGGCGTGCCCCGCGGAGAGCTCGGCGCCGACGATACTTGCTGCAACCCGCTGCGGATCTCGCAACGCGGCGAACCAGTGCCCGCCGGGGATCTGACCGAAAACAGGGTGTGAGTGCGTAGCGACGTCGCCCACCGCCCACACCCGCCCCTGCGATGTTTCCACCCGGCCGCCCGGATCGACGGGGAGGAATCCCCGCTCGTCCCTATCGATCAGCGTCCCGCTGAGCCAGTCGGTCGCCGGACGCATGCCGATGGCAGTGATCACGAGGTCGCCCGGGACCGACCCGCCCGTGGTGTGCACGGTGGCGGCGGGGGCGCCATCGGCGGCCTCCTCACCTGCCAACTCAACCGAAGTGACGTGAGTGCCGGTGCGTAGGTCAACGTGATCGAGCCAGCCCCGGACGTGGCTGGCAGCGCACTGCAGGTGTTCGGCCAGGGGGTGTTCGGCTGCTTCAATAAGGGTGATCTCGTGGTCGGCGGCCGCCAGACCATGCGCGAGCTCGACTCCGACCCATCCCGCTCCGATAATTACGACCCGCTTGGGCCCACCCATAAGCGCCTTTCGGATCTGCTCTGCATCGTCGAGGGTGGTGAGGGTGAGCGTGCCCGGCCAGGGATTGATCGCGGATGATCCGGTGGCGATCACGATGTCCTCTCCGGTGAAGACCTCACCGGAATCCGTATGCACCGCGCTTACTTCCCCGAGCGTGAGGCTAGAGGCGTGAACGCCCAGATGCACCTCGTCAGCAACCTCGGGCCAATCGATACTGAGATCATCGGCTAGCCAGACCGGCTCGGTGCGAGAAAGGAGGGCGGAAGACAAGGGAGGTCGGTCATATGGGGGATGCTGCTCACCGCCTAAGAGGATGATGCGGCCCGGGTAGTCGTGGGCGCGGAGTTCGGAGGCAGTGCGTAAGCCAGCGAGGCCGGCCCCAATGATCACAGCTGTAGGCACATACTCACGGTACCGCGGTATGGTTCCACACGTGACATCTAACGAGTTCCGGCCCGCCTACGCGTATGTCATGTTCGGAATCATCGCGATCGCAGTTCTGGCGATCGTCTTCTCCGGCCGAGTCGCCGGGGTGAGCGCAGGAGTGGCGCTCCTCGGGCTAGCGGTCGCGAGGATGTCGGATAAAACCGGTTCAGCAATCGCCGCCCGATCGAAACAGTTCGATGCAGCACTCCTCGCCGTGCTCGGTGCGGGAATCATTCTCCTCACGCTCACTGCCGACAACATCTAAGCCGGCGAATCAAGAGACCGCCCCCACGAGGCCATCTCGTGGAACCGGCCAGCGGAGGTCCACCTGGGACTGCCGACCCGGTCCACCTGGGACTGGCCGACCCCACCATCCCCAACTTCGAGATCAAAGAAGACCTGCCAACTACTTGACGCGGGACACCATAACCCACACTAGAACCACCCCTGACATTGATAGGGGCAATGCCCGTTCCGCGTGAGACGAATGTGGCCCACCGGGAAAACATCCCAGTGGGCCACGTGAGCCGGCCGAACCTACTTAGTTACCGAGCGAGGCGATCGCGTCGTTGAACGTCGCGGACGGGCGCATTACTGCGGCGGCGAGTTCCGGGTTCGGCAGGTAATATCCGCCGATGTCCGCGGGCGATCCCTGCACGGAGTTGAGCTCGGAAACAATCGTTTCTTCCTGCTCCACGAGGGTCTTCGCGAGGGGGGCGAATACCGCGGCGAGACCGGCATCCTCAGTCTGGGTGCTGAGTTCCTGCGCCCAGTACTGCGCGAGGTAGAAGTGGCTCCCGCGGTTGTCGATCGTGCCGAGCCGGCGCCCCGGGGAGCGGTTCTCGTTGAGGAACCGGCCCGTTGCCCGGTCAAGAGTGTCGGCAAGGACCTGCGCACTCGGGTTGTTCGCGGTTTGCGCGAGGTGCTCGAACGAGACCGCGAGGGCGAGGAACTCCCCGAGGGAGTCCCACCGCAAGTAGTCCTCCGCCGTGAGTTGCTGGACGTGCTTCGGCGCGGAGCCGCCCGCGCCGGTCTCGAACAGCCCCCCACCGTTGATGAGTGGGACGACGGAAAGCATCTTCGCGCTCGTGCCCAGTTCCAGGATGGGGAACAGGTCGGTGAGGTAGTCACGCAGCACGTTCCCGGTGACCGAGATCGTGTTGAGGCCCTGGCGGATCCGTTCGACCGACAGCTTGGTCGCCTCGAGCGGGGCGAGGATACGGATGTCCAGACCCTCGGTGTCGTGCTCGGGCAAGTAGGCGTTCACCTTGGCGGTGAGGTTCGCGTCGTGGGCGCGGTTCTCATCGAGCCAGAACACGATCGGGTCGCCGGTCGCGCGGGCGCGGTTGACGGCGAGTTTCACCCAGTCCCGCACGGGGATGTCCTTGGTCTGGCACGCCCGCCAGATATCCCCGGCAGACACGGTGTGCTCCATGAGCACCTCGCCAGCAGAATTGACGACCTTGACCACGCCATCGGCGGGGATCTCGAAGGTCTTATCGTGCGAACCGTACTCCTCGGCCTTCTGAGCCATGAGCCCGACGTTCGGAACCGACCCCATCGTCGCGGGATCGTAGGCACCGTTCTCACGGCAGTCATCGATCACGGCCTGGTATACGCCCGCGTAGGAGGAATCGGGAATGACGGCGAGGGCGTCGTGCTGCCCGCCGTCCGGGCCCCACATCTTGCCCGAGGTGCGGATCATCGCGGGCATCGAGGCGTCGATGATGACGTCGGAGGGTACGTGCAGGTTGGTGATCCCGCGGTCGGAATCGACCATCGCCATCTCCGGGCCCTGGGCGAGCGCGGCATCGAAGGCAGCGCGGATCTCGGCGCCGTTCTCGAGGTTCTCCAGGCCCGCGAAGATCCCGCCGAGCCCATCGTTGGCCGACAGCCCCGCCGCGGCGAGTTCCTCGCCGTACTTGGCGAACACGTCCGCGAAGAACGCCTGACCGTGTGGCCGAAGATGATCGGGTCGGAGACCTTCATCATCGTGGCCTTCAGGTGCACGGAGAAGAGGATGCCCTCCTCTTTCGCCCGCGCGACCTGTGCCTTGAGGAACTCCTGCAGCGCGGCGGCGTCGATCTTCGTCGCGTCGACGATCTCCCCATCGAGTACGGGGATCGCCTCCCGCAGCACGGTGATCTCGCTGCCCGCGTGCAGTTCCACACGCAGGGTGTCCTCGCCGTCGATAATCACCGACTGCTCATTCGAAGCGAAGTCGCTGGCACCCATCGTGGCGACGTTCGTCTTGGAGTCCTTTGACCACTCGCCCATCGAGTGCGGGTGGGAGCGGGCGTAGTTCTTCACCGACGACGGCGCGCGGCGATCGGAGTTCCCCTCGCGCAGGACGGGGTTGACCGCCGAGCCCTTCACCCGGTCGTAGGCGGCGCGGGCAGCCCGCTCCTCCTCGGTGGCGGGTTCATCGACGTAGTCGGGAATGTCGAATCCCGCGGTCTGTAGTTCCTTCACCGCGGCTTTGAGCTGCGGCACGGAAGCGGAGATGTTCGGCAGCTTGATGATGTTCGCCTCGGGAGTCTTCGCGAGTTCACCGAGCTCGGTGAGCGCGTCGTTCACGGCGTTCTCGCCCAGGCGCTCGGGGAACTGGGCGAGGATCCGCCCGGCGAGGGAAATGTCACGGGTTTCGATATCCACCCCGGCGCGGGCCGCGTAGGCCTCGGCTACGGGTAGGAACGAATACGTCGCTAGCGCGGGTGCCTCATCCGTTTTGGTGTAGATGATCGTCGACTTGGTCACGAACGCTCCTGTCGGTCGGCTATAAGATTGCTTGATATCAAGATATCTCACGTGGGGTATACGGTGTAGACGTACGCGGCGTGAGATGCGCGACCCGCACACGAGTAAAGACCAGCATCTACCAAAGGAGTCCATCGTGACGAACCCCGTCAATGTCACGGTTACCGGCGCCGCCGGTCAAATCGGATACGCCCTGCTGTTTCGGATCGCCTCGGGCCAACTGCTCGGCCCCGATACCCCCGTGAAGCTGCGGCTGCTGGAGATTCCGCAGGCGGTCAAGGCCGCCGAGGGCACGGCGATGGAGCTCAACGACTGTGCGTTCCCGCTGCTCGCCGGCGTCGACATCTTCGACAACCCGCGGGAGGGTTTCGACGGCGCGAACGTCGGCCTGCTCGTCGGCGCCCGCCCCCGTGGGGCCGGGATGGAGCGGGCGGACCTGCTCGAAGCGAACGGCGGCATCTTCAAACCGCAAGGTGAGGCGATCAACGCCGGCGCGGCCGAGGACGTGCGGGTGCTCGTCGTCGGCAACCCCGCGAACACGAACGCCCTCATCGCCTCCGCCCACGCCCCCGACGTGCCCGCGGAACGCTTCACCGCGATGACCCGCCTCGACCACAACCGCGCGATCTCCCAGCTCTCGGCGAAGACGGGCGCGGCGGTAGCCGACATCAAGAACGTGACGATCTGGGGGAACCACTCGGCCACGCAGTACCCGGACATCTTCCACGCGACGGTGGGCGGCAAGAACGCGGCCGAACTTATCGACGACGAAGCCTGGCTCGCGGAAGACTTCATCCCCACGGTGGCGAAACGGGGCGCGGCGATCATTGACGCGCGCGGGGCATCCTCCGCCGCCTCCGCCGCCTCCGCGGCGATCGACCACGTGTATGACTGGGTGAACGGAACGCCGGAGGGGGAGTGGACCTCTGCCGCGCTCCCCTCCGACGGCTCCTATGGCGTGCCCGAAGGCCTCATCTCCTCCTTCCCCGCCCGCTCCGTCGGCGGCGCCTGGGAGATCGTGCAGGGGCTGGACATCAACGACTTCTCCCGGGCACGTATCGATGCGTCCGTGGCAGAGCTCGCCGAGGAGCGCGACGCGGTGCGCCAACTCGGGTTGATCTCCTAACAACTACCCGCAGCAAGCCGCAGGAGTCCCCGCAGCCCATCCGGTTGCGGGGATTTTTCGTTCCCACGGCCGGGTTAAACACGCAGACTCCGAAGTGGCGTGCGGATTAGGTGGAACGCGGTACACTCCTATACCGAAACTTTACTTTCCACGGGGCGAATGGAGTGAGAATGCAAAGCGACGATGAAGCGGCGCAGGATAAGCCCGGCACCCCTGAGCCTGACCGCGACGCCGACAGCGGGAAGGATCCCGCGCAGCGAGCCGCTGAAATCCCCACGGAAGAAGTGCTCGCCGAGATGATCGCAAATGGAGCTCAGGAGAGCGTTCATCTCCCCATCGAAGTGCAGATCGCGGATGAGGATCCCGACGACGTCACCTTGAGAAAACTCGCGAGCCACGGTGTGCGCATGGGCAAGGGCATGATCGCCCCGGCGGTGTTCTGGCCCGCACTCATTATTATCCTCGCTGTTGTTGCCTTCGCGATCATCGCCCCCGACCTTACGAGCACCGTATTCGGGGGCGTGAACGACTGGATCGTGAAGAGCCTCGGCTGGTACTACATGCTCATCATTGGGCTGTTCGTCTTCGTTGCGATCGCGATCGCGTTCTCTCGATTCGGCAATATCCCGCTCGGCCGGAAGGGCGATAAGCCGGAGTTCGGTCTCGCGTCGTGGTTCGCGATGTTGTTCGGCGCGGGGATGGGCATCGGACTCGTCTTTTATTCTGTGGGGGAACCCCTCACCTACGCCTTCACCGATCCCAAACCCGGCTGGGCGGGGGACCAGGCGGACATGGCCGGCAACGCGATGGCGCAAACCTTCCTCCACTGGGGCTTGCACCCGTGGGCGATTTACGCCGTCGTCGGACTCGCGCTCTCCTATGCGATCCACCGCCGCGGCCGGCCGGTTTCGATCAGGTGGGCGCTCGAGCCGCTCCTTGGCGAGCGGGTTAAAGGCTGGATGGGCGACACGATTGACATCCTCGCCGTCGTGGGCACCCTGTTCGGGATCGCCACCTCGCTGGGATTGGGGGTGCAGCAGATCTCCACGGGCCTCGCCTCGATGGGGCTGGTGCAGGAGGCGGATAACCTCCTCCTGGTCATCCTCATCACCGTGATCACCTTCCTCGCCACGCTCTCGGTCGTCAGCGGCGTGGGGGCGGGGATCAAGTGGCTCTCGAACATCAACCTCTCCCTCGCGGGGCTGCTGCTCATCTCCGTGCTGTTGCTCGGCCCCACCGTGTTCCTGTTCCAGAACCTCGTGGAATCCCTCGGGATCTACCTCGGCCAGTTCTTCCAGATGACCTTCGACGTCGGCGCCTTCCAACAGGGTGAGGGGGCCGCGAGCTGGTTCTCCGGATGGACGATCTTCTACTGGGGTTGGTGGATCTCCTGGTCCCCATTCGTCGGGGTGTTCATCGCCCGGATCTCCCGTGGCCGCACGATCCGCCAGTTCATCAGCGGGGTGCTCCTCGTGCCCACGATCGTGGGATTCATCTGGTTCTCCGTGCTCGGTGGTGCGGGGATCTACCAGGAGATGTTCCAGAAGACGGGGCTCGTGGAACAGAACCTCAACCTCGAGGGCGACCTCGTTGTTGAAGGACTCATTTTCGCCATGCTGCGGGACCTGCCGCTGGGAGGAATCTTCTCCTTCATCGCGATCCTGCTAGTCACGATCTTCTTCATCACCTCCTCCGACTCCGGCTCGCTCGTGGTCGACATGCTCGCCTCGGGCGGACACCCGAACCCGCCGACCTGGTCGCGGGTGCTTTGGGCGGTTCTCGAAGGGGTGGTTGCCGCGGCGCTCCTTCTCGCTGGCGGTCTCGAGGCACTCCAGGCGGGGGCACTCGCGACGGCGCTACCGTTCTCCGTGGTGCTCATCCTCATGGTCATTTCCAATGTCAAAGCATTGCGATTCGACCTGCACCTGGCCGAACGGGAGGAGTTCAAGGAGCAGCTGGAGATCGTCACCGCGGAGATCTCCCACTCCCCGACGATGGAGGAGTTCGTGGACGACCGGATCGACTACCGGCTCTCGCGGACCCGGAACCTCTTCTCCCGCGCCGAATGGCGCCGACGGCGGGAGTAAGCCGCTAGCGGAAGATCACCGTGCGGTGTGAATCGAGGAGGATCCGGTTCTCCGCGTGCCAGCGCACCGCACGGGCGAGCACCCGCCGCTCGACATCCTGCCCGAGCTGCATGAGCTCACGGGCGTCATCGGCGTGGGTCACCCGTTCGACGTCCTGCTCGATGATCGGGCCCTCGTCGAGGTCCGCCGTCGCATAGTGGGCGGTCGCGCCGATGAGTTTCACCCCTCGGGAGTGGGCCTGGTTGTACGGGCGGGCCCCCTTGAAGGAGGGGAGGAACGAGTGGTGGATATTGATCACCCGCCCGTGCAGCGCCCGGCAGAGGTCGTCGGAGAGGATCTGCATGTAGCGGGCCATGACGACGAGCTCCGCGCCCTCCGCCTCCACGAGCCGCAGCAGCTGCGCTTCGGCCTCGGCCTTCGTCGCGGCCGTGACGGGAATGTGGTGGAACTCGATCCCGTAGAACTCCGCTATCGGCGCGAGCGTCTCGTGGTTCGACACGATCGCTGCGACGTCGATGGGCAGCCCCGTCGCGCGTTGGCGGAACAACAGGTCATGGAGGCAGTGCGCCGTCGTCGAGACCATGATGATCGTGCGCATCGGGCGCCCCGCGACGTCGAGTTTCCACGTCATCTCGAACTTCTCGGCGAGGGCGGCGAACGCCTCGCGCAGATCGGGTTCGGTGACGCCGGCTTCGAACTGCACCCGCATGAAGAACAGGCCGGTATCGGGATCGCCGAACTGCTGGGACTCGGTGATGTTCCCACCCCGAGTGGCGATCGCCGTGGAGACTGCGGATACGATCCCCGGAGTGTCGGGGCAGGAGAGGGTTACCACCCATTGTTGAGAACTCACGCGAACAGGGTACGCCGCTCGGGTGGCAAGCGCGGGATGGTTCCAGAACGCGGGACGCCCCCGCGTCGCCGCCGGGGCGGGCAGGGTAACGTGGTGCACCATGCCCGGTGCAACAACGAAGCGGCGCGTGAGGTGGACCCTTGGGATCCTCGCGCTCCCGCTGGTGTACGCCGCGAGCGTCGCGCTGGTCGTGATCTTCGACGGCGCGTATAGCGGTGAACGCCTCTGGCCGGTCGTCGTGTATATCGCCGTGGTCATCGCCGCGTTCGTGTTCGCGATCGGCTTCCTCGGGCGCACTGTGAGGGAGATCCTCCTCACCGTCCGGATGCGCCGGCAGGAAAGAACGTTCGACGACGCCGTGGGCGCGGCAGGGGCGCTGGCCGAGCGCCTCGCCGCGGGCGAGGCCGCGCCCGGCGTCGAGGCCGGCGGCATCGACGTGGGCCCGGGAGAGACGATCTACCTCCGCTGCGCAGCCGAACTGGAACGGCCCGCCGCCGACGGGGACCCCCTCCCACGCGGCTCGGGGCAGCGGAGGCCGGCGCAGGTCGCGGTTTCCAACCAGAGGCTCCTCATCGACGTCGGCGCAGGGTGGGAAACAATCCCCTACCCGCGGATGACGGCGCGTTATCCGCTCCTGCGGCGGCAAAGTTTCACCGCGGACGTCGAGGGCGCCGCGCCGCTGCGGCTCACCGGGTTCGCCGCGGCGCAGATCGCGGTGTGGGTGGAGTACGCCATCGCGGGCCCGGCCGGTGTGCGGGAGCTGTATCAACGCACCTTCGAAGAACCGCCGCGGTAAAGGATGCGCCCGGGGTGACGAAGATGGGAAGATGAAGGCATGAGTGAAGAAGTTCGGATCGACTTGGTGTCCGATGATGATGCGGGCGAACTACTGACCGTGCGGCGCGCCGCCTTCGTCGCTGAGGCGCAGTTGTACGGGGATCCGAACCTGCCCTCCCTCACCCAAACACTTTCGGAGTTGCAGGAGGACCTGCAACGGCCCGACGTCGTGACGATCGGCGCGTGGGACGGCCCTAGGCTCATCGGCTCCGTACGGGTGGGGCTGGAGGAGGACCGGGCGCTGCTCGGCCGGCTCGCGGTCGTCCCGGACCGGCAGGGGGAGGGCGTGGGCACGAAGCTGCTCCTCGCCGTACTGCAGTACCTGCCCGAAGCGACCAAAGAGGTGTGGGTCTTCACGGGGCAGGATTCCAAACACAACCTCGCGATGTACGACAAGCACGGCTTCGAGCACCAGTACGACCAGAACGCCGGCGACCTCACCTATGCCTACTTGCGCAAGATCATCGGCGAGGTCGAGGTGGAGAGCTGAGCCGGCGATTTGAAGGCGCCTCGCCGGCCTGCTAACTTCGCTCATGCCGCCGCCGATTTGGCTCCGGCCCCCGAGTGAAGGAACCCATGACCCGCCCACGCCGATTCGCTGCCCTGAGCGCACTAGCAAGCCTCCTCATCCTGCCCCTCGCGGCGTGCGGGAGCGATGAGCAAGGCAGCTCCGAGGAAGGCGGCGCTGCCCCCGAGGAGTCTGCCGCTGTTGCGCCCGAGCCCGCGCAGGAGGGCGACGTGGACGCGTGGCGGGAGGCGGCGAGGGCGATAGCGCACGAGGGAAGCGAAGGGTGCGTCGACATGTTGCCCGACGAGACCGTCGCGCTGATCGACGGGATCACCGGATCGGAGTTGGACTGGGTCCAGGCGATCGCCTTCGACACCGACGATGACCTCATGTGCCACTACCGCAGCGGCATGGACACCACCGAGATGCGGCAGGTGCGGGTCGACCTCGAATTCGAAAAGGTGTTATGTGACCCTGCCCCGACCGACGGTCCGGAGGTGCACACCGGTTCCCCGCAGGAAGGCTCGAACGAGGTGGACGGCGAGGAGGTGGAGCTTCGTTTATCCTCGGTGACCGCATGCGGGGAGAGCGGAGTTGCGCTCGTCGCCGCCGTCACGGCGCTGCGCGATAGCGAGGCCTACGACCTGCTCACCGATGACGACTACGCCGCCGAGATCGCAGGATCGCTCGCCGAGCAGGAGGAGCAGATCCTCGAGCGCGCCAGCGACCTGCGCGAAGAGGTACTCGCGGCCGAGGAGTGAACCCGCCTCAGCGCGGTGACTGCTCGAGCCGCTCGACCTTGCCCGCGAGTTCTCCCGCGCGCCCGGGCCGGTAGTCCGCCTTCAGCACGAAACTCACCCGGGGAGCGTCTTCGGCGACTGCCTCCACCGCAGCCTTGACGACCGCCATCACCTCCTCCCATTCACCTTCGATGTTCGTGAACATCGCGTTCGTCTCGGTGGGGAGCCCCGAGTCGCGGATGATCCGGACGGCTTTCGCCACCGCGGGGCTGACCCCGCCGTCCTCGGAGGTGCTTTCGGCGCCCATCGGGCTGATACTTACCGCAACAATCATGCCCCTACCGTAGCGGGTGGGCGATGGGTAGCAAGGGTTGCTACCCTGTGTAGGGATCGCAACTGGCGATGGTGGAGAACCACCGGGGAGCGATCAAACCATCTGCCGTACGTGGCCGTCCGCCTGGGCCGCGATGGTGAACCTACTTGGGAGATTTTGTGACCTCACAATCTGTTGCCAATGCAACACTTGCTGAATTGGATCCGGAAATCGCGGCGGTTCTCGAAGGCGAACTCGTGCGCCAGCGCGACACCTTGGAGATGATTGCCTCGGAGAACTTCGTTCCCCGGGCCGTGCTCCAGGCCCAAGGGTCGGTGTTGACCAATAAGTACGCGGAAGGCTATCCCGGCCGCCGTTACTACGGGGGCTGTGAACAGGTGGACATCGCGGAGAACCTCGCGATCGAGCGGGCCAAGGCCCTGTTCGACGCCGGTTACGCGAACGTGCAACCCCACTCGGGGGCCTCGGCGAACGCCGCCGTGCTCCAAGCCATCGCCACACCCGGTGACAAGCTGCTGGGCCTCTCGCTCGCCCACGGCGGCCACCTCACCCACGGGATGAAACTCAACTTCTCCGGCCTGCTCTACGACGTCGCAGCTTACGGTGTGGAAGAAGATTCTCACCTCATCGACTACGACGCGCTGCGCCAGCGCGCCCGGCAGGAGCGCCCGAAGGTGATCATCGCCGGTTGGTCGGCGTATCCTCGCCACCTGGATTTCGAGGCGTTCCGTTCGATCGCGGACGAGGTGGGCGCGCTGCTGTGGACCGACATGGCGCACTTCGCCGGGCTCGTCGCCGCGGGCCTGCACCCCAACCCGGTGCCGCACTCCGACGTCGTCTCCACGACGATCCACAAGACCATCGGCGGGCCGCGCTCGGGAATGATCCTCGCCGCCGACGCCGAGACCTACGGCCGTAAACTCAACTCCGCCGTGTTCCCCGGCCAGCAGGGCGGCCCGCTCATGCACGTGATCGCCGCGAAGGCCACCGCGCTGAAGGTGGCCGCGGGTGAAGAGTTCGCCGACCGCCAGCGCCGCACGATCGACGGCGCGCAGATCCTCGCCGAGCGGCTCCTCGCCGATGACGTGAAGAAGGCGGGCGTCTCCGTCGTCTCCGGCGGCACCGACGTCCACCTCGTCCTCGTGGACCTGCGCGACTCCGCGTTGGACGGCAAACAAGCCGAGGACCTCCTGCACGCGGCGGGCATCACCGTCAACCGCAACGCGGTGCCGTTCGACCCCCGCCCGCCGATGGTCACCTCCGGGCTGCGCATCGGCACCCCGGCCCTCGCCACCCGCGGGTTCGGCGAGAAGGAATTCACCGAGGTGGCCGACATCATCGCCCGCGTTCTCGCAGAGGGCGAAAGCGCGGACATCGACGGCGCGAAGGCCCGAGTAGCCAAGCTCACCGAGGCGTTCCCGCTGTACCCGGGCCTGCAGCAGTAGTGAGGGGAGAACCATGACCGCACGGATGCTTCCGGGGCGGCCGGTCGCCGACGCCGTTTTCGCCGACCTCGCCCCCCGAATCGACGCCCTCGTCGCCGCCGGCCACACTCCGGGCCTCGGCACGATCCTCGTGGGATCGGATTCCGCCTCCGCCGGCTATATCCGGATGAAACAGGAGAAGGCCGAGGACCTCGGGTTCACCTCCCCGCACATTCATCTCGGTGACGACGCCACCCAGGCCGACCTGCTCGGGGCGATCGAGGAGATGAACCGGGCCGCAGATGTGGACTCCGTTCTCATCCAACACCCCACCCCGCCGCAGATCGACTTCGATGCCGCGCTGCTCACCCTCGATCCGGATAAGGACGTGGACGGGCTGCACCCACTCAACATGGGGCGCCTCGCCCTCGGGATGCCCGGCCCGACCCCGTGCACCCCGGCGGGGATCGAGCAGATCCTCGCGCACTACGAGATCCCCATCGCGGGGCGGAACGTGACGATCCTCGGCCGAGGCACGACGCTCGGGCGGCCACTGGCGCTGCTGTTATCGCAGAAGCGCCCGACCGCGAACGCCGCGGTCACCGTCGTCCACACCGGGGTGCCGGACTGGGCGGACTACACCCGCCGCGCCGACGTCGTCATCGCCGCCGCCGGCTCGCCGGGGATCCTGCAACCCGAGCACCTCACCCCCGGGGTGACGGTGATCGGTGGGGGAGTGCGGTATGAAGGCAAACGGCTCCTTCCCGACGTCGACGAATCCTGCGAGGATGTCGCCGGCGCGATCACCCCGCGCCTCGGCGGAGTAGGCCCGACGACGATCGCGATGCTGTTCAAGAACGCGGTGGAAGGCGCCGAACGGCGCACTTCCTAAGCGGGCGCTGGTTTTCACCGCTAGTTCGGCTGCTCTTGTGCGTGCCGGCGTTCGGCCTCCCCGGCGGCTTTGCGCAGGTTGAACAACGCGGCAACGATGAGGACCGCCGTGAGTGCCAGGCCTGCCGGGGTGGTCCATGCGGCCTCGGCGATGAAGATGAGCACCATCGCGGTGAGGGTGGGGCCGAGGTAACGCACCGCCCACACCATGTAGCCGCCGAAGCTCGGCATCTCGACGTGGAACTCCTCCGCCACGGCCTTGACCATGAAGTTCGGGCCGTTGCCGATATACGTGAGCGCGCCGCAGAACACCGCACCGAGGCTGATCGCCACGAGGTAACTCTCGGGCACGCCGGCAACGAGCTGGTCCGCGGGCATCCCCTCGCCCAGGGTGTGGCCCATCTCGAAGAAGGTCGCGTACGTGGGGGCGTTGTCGAGGACGGAGGAGAGCCCGCCGGTGAACAGGAAGAACGTCACGTTGTTCAGCGGTAATTGCGGTGCCACCTGGCCGAGCACCCGCAGGGCGGGGATCATCGTGAGGAAGATACCGATGAACAGGGCCGCGACCTCAAGGATCGGGCCCCACGTGAACTCGTTCTTCTCGTAGCGCACCACCCGCGGCCCGACCCCCAGGGAGAGCCCCATCGCGGTGAGCATGGAGAGCTCCCGCCAGGGGACCCAATCCACGAACGAAGCACCGCCGTCGGTGATCGCGTGGAGGTCGAGCGAGGGGAGGAACGCGACGGAGGCGACGACCATCCCGAGGAACAGGACGTGGCGCTTGCCGAGCACCGCGAGCGGCTCGACTCCCGCAGCGTCGCGGGCGAGTGCCTCCGGCGATTCCCGGGCGTGCATGACGCGGTCGAGGGTGAAGTACACGAGCAGGAGCATCGCGTTGACGAACGCCCACTCGGGGATGAGGTGGAAGGTCCAGGTGAACGGCACGCCGCGGAGCATCCCGAGGAATAGTGGCGGATCGCCCAGGGGGGTGAGGAGTCCCCCGGAGTTCGCGACGGTGAAGATGAAGAAGATCACCGTGTGCATCCGGTACTTCCGTTCGGAGTTCGTGCGCAGCAGCGGGCGGATGAGGAGCATCGCCGCGCCGGTGGTGCCGATGAACGAGGCGATGAAGGCACCGAAGCCCAGGAACAGCGTGTTGACGCCGGGATTGGCGCGGATGTCCCCAGCGAGATGGATCCCCCCGGAGATGACGAACAGCGAGAGGAGCAAGATGATGAACTGCGCATACTCCACGAGCGCGTCGGCGACGGGAATCGGCCCGTCGAGCACGGTGATGTAGAGCGCGACCGGGATTCCCAGCGCGAGCGCGAGGAGCAGCTTGCTGCGATTGTTATCCCACCAGCGTTCCGTCGCTGGAATGAGTGGAAGGATTGCGATGCACAGCAGCAGCGCCGCGAACGGAATAACTGTGTACCAGCCAAGCGTGGTTTCCGCGGTCACCTTGGGTCCCTTACAGATCGACGATAATCCATCTGACAGAGTACCTGGATTTTCTCGTCAGGAGCCTAGTGATCGGTGATGAATCCTGCCCCGACGGTGCGATTGGTCGCTTCATCGATCAAGATGAACGAGCCCGTGTTGCGGTTGCGCCGGTACGGATCAACCATCAGCGGTTGAGTCGTTCGCAACGTCGCACGCGCCAGACCATTGAGACTAAGAGACGTCGGGGAGGGAGCCCGATGGAGGGTGTTGATATCGAGTTCGTACTTGATTTCTTTCACGAGCGCCCGGGCGGCGCGGGTGGTGTGTTTGACGGCGTATTTCGCCCCGACCTGCATGGGATCGAAATCCATCCAGCAGATCATCGCGTCGATATCTTGGGTCGGTTCGGGCTGGTTGTTCGGTCGGCCGATCATGTCCCCGCGGGAGACGTCGAGCTCGTCTTCGAGCCGAACCGTCACGGACATCGGTGGATACGCTTCAGAAACTTCACCTTCAGCTGTGTCGATCGCCTTGATTCGGGTCGGTAACCCACTGGGGAGCACGACGACGTCATCACCAGAGCGCAGAACTCCTCCCATGACCTGCCCTGCCAATCCCCGATAGTCACCACGTCCGTTCTGGGGTCGGATCACGTACTGAACCGGGAACCGGGCGTCGATGAAGTTCCGGTCAGAGGCGATGTAGACGTTCTCGAGGTGGTGCATGAGCGAAGCACCGTGATACCAGTCCATTTGTGTGGATCGCGTAACGACGTTGTCCCCGGTGAGGGCCGAGAGCGGGATGGTGACGACGTCCGCGAAATCCAACTTGGCTGCGAAGTCGACGAACTCCGTGCTGATCTCGTCGAACACTTCTTCCGACCAGTCCACGAGGTCCATCTTGTTCACTGCGAGGACGACGTGGGGCACCTGTAGCATCGAGACGAGAGTCGCGTGCCGGCGACTCTGCTCCTGGAGTCCTTTGCGGGCGTCGACGAGGATGATCGCAAGATCCGCCGTGGACGCGCCCGTGACCATGTTACGGGTGTATTGGATGTGCCCGGGCGTATCGGCGATGATGAACTTGCGCCGCGGGGTGGAGAAATAGCGATAGGCGACGTCGATCGTGATTCCCTGTTCGCGCTCGGCGCGGAGACCGTCGGTGAGGAGAGCGAGGTCGGTGTAGTCATCACCGCGTTGGACGCTCGTGCGCTCTACCGATTCGAGTTGATCTTCAAAGATTGATTTCGAGTCGTACAGGAGCCGGCCGATGAGGGTGCTCTTGCCGTCGTCGACGGAACCCGCCGTGGCGATGCGCAGAATGTCCATTAGAAGTACCCTTCCCTCTTTCGATCTTCCATCGCTGCTTCGCTCACCTTGTCGTCACCGCGAGTTGCGCCGCGCTCAGTGATGCGGGTCGCGGCGATCTCGGCGATCACGTCCTCAACCGCTTCGGCGACGGAGGGGACCGCCGCGGTCAGCGTGGCGTCGCCCACGGTGCGGTACCGGACCTTTTCGCGGAAGACCTCTTCGCCGTCTCGTGGCTGACAATGCTCATTCACGGCGAAATACATTCCGTCCCGAAGAAATACTTCGCGTTCCTTCGCATAGTAGATCGACGGGATCTCGAGGTCTTCTCGCGCGATGTAGTGCCAGATATCGAGCTCGGTCCAGTTCGAAAGCGGGAAGCAGCGGATGCTCTCGCCGGGGTGAATCCGCCCGTTGTACAGGGACCAGAGTTCCGGGCGTTGGTTCTTGGGGTCCCATTGACCGAAGTCGTCGCGGAACGAGAACACCCGCTCCTTCGCGCGTGCCTTCTCCTCGTCGCGGCGGGCGCCCCCCATCAGCGCAGAGAGCCCGTGGTCTTCGGCGGTCTTCAACAGCACCGGAGTCTGCGCGCGGTTGCGGGAGCCGTTGCGTTCCTCCCGTACCCACCCCGCATCGATCGCCTCCTGCACGGACCCCACGATGAGTCGAACGCCCAGTTCTGCGACCCGCCGGTCGCGGAGCTCGAGCACCTCAGCGAAGTTCTGGCCGGTGTCGATATGGACGACGGGGAAAGGGATCGGCCCGGGGGCGAAGGCCTTCGTAGCGAGGTGGAGCATCACGACCGAGTCTTTTCCTCCGGAGAAAAGCAAGCCCGGGCTCTCGTTCTCGGCCGCGATCTCTCGAATGATGAAAATTGCTTCGGACTCGAGGTAGTCCAGATGGCTGAGTCCGTACCGCCGGACTTCGGTGACCTCGGTCATCTTAATTCTCCCTGCTATTCGTGTGCGTGATGTGTTCCAGGAGATCGTCGGCGACGCATGGGTTGCAGACGACGAGGTCGGGTAGGTACGGATCCTCGTTGTTGTACACCAGGGGCTCTCCATTCACTCGGGAAGTGAACAGCCCGGCGGCTCGCGCGACCGCCACGGGAGCGGCGGAGTCCCACTCGTACTGGCCACCCGTGTGCACGTACGCGTCGGCTTCCCCTCGGACTACCGCTCCGACCTTGTAGCCAGCGGAGCCCATCGGGATCAGTTCCGCTCCCAGGTCCTTCGCCAATTGCTCCACCGTGGCAGTCGCCCGGGTGCGAGAGACGGCCAAGCGAAGCTGCTTGGGCGGGTGCCAGGGCGGGGCAGGGTCAGAGCTACTGAGAACCAAGTCCAGACCGGGCAATGCGATGGCCCCCACAGAAAGCTCGCCGCCGGACCAGAGCGCGACATGCACGGCCCAGTCATCGCGCCCCTCGGAGAACTCCCGGGTGCCATCGAGGGGATCGATGATCCAGACTCGCTCGGCTCTGGCGCGATGAGAGCTGTCTTTTGCCTCCTCCGACAGCACGTGATCGTCGGGCCGATGCCGTGCGAGAGCGTTTGCGAGATAGGTCTGGCTTTCGCGATCGCCGCGGTCCTTCAATGCTTGAGTTCCTAGTTCATGCGGCGCGGCAGTGGTTTGGGCGCGCCGGAGGAGCGCGCCCGCCTCCGTTGCTAACTGGGCGGCGAGAACGGCGTCGTTCATCGCACCTCCAAGTAATTTGCGCCACATCGCGCTTGTTGGACTTTGAACGTACCCGAATTCTCTCCATTTAGGAAGACGATCGTCTGGATCTGGTGCAGCCGAGGTGGCCTGTGTCACAATTGAGTGCTATGGATGTGGCCTTGCTTGGAGGCGCTTTTGGGGTTGGCATCGTCGTCGGCCTCACTGGAATGGGTGGCGGTGCCCTGATGACGCCGATGCTTGTGCTGTTCTTCGGCGTGCCGCCGCTCGCCGCGGTATCGAGCGATCTTGTTGCCAGCGCGGTAATGAAGCCCGTGGGGTCGGTCGTCCATTTCCGACGAGGAACGGTGAACCTGAAGCTCGTCAAATGGCTCTGCATCGGATCGGTTCCATCCGCTTTCGCGGGCGTGCTCATCCTGCGTGCTTTTGATCAAAGCGAGCAGGTTCAGAACGTAGTTCGTACGGCGCTGGGCGTAGCAATACTGTTTACCGCAGCAATGCTTATGGTTCGTGCCTACATGCGGCTGGCTGAACGGGCGAAGGCACGTGACGGTAGGGCCGATCCGCTCCCGCAGGACCATCCCCATGTGCACGTGAAGATCCTTCCCACGGTACTCCTGGGTGCGGTCGGAGGCCTCGTCGTCGGGATGACCTCGGTCGGTTCTGGTTCCCTGGTCATCATCGGATTGATGCTGCTTTATCCAGGACTCAAGGCGAGCCAACTCGTCGGGACCGATCTGATGCAGGCGGTACCGCTGGTGGGCGCCGCGGCGTTAAGTCACGTGTTTTTTGGCGAACTGGACTTTGCTGTCTCGCTCCCGCTAATTATCGGAAGTGTCCCGGGCGCATATCTCGGAGCGCGACTTTCCGCCGCGCTACCGGGAGGAATCGTGCGACGTGCACTCGCGTTTGTTCTCCTCGCCTCCGGCCTGAAACTTCTCGATATGCCGAACGTTCCCACCGTACTCATCCTCATCTCCTTCGCCGTCGGCGGCTCGCTGTTGTGGATGCAGATTCGCCGCCGGAGGGGGTTCCCTGCGCTGGCCACCGTAGAGGCGCGGCAACGCCGGGCGCGCAATGACGAGCTTGTGAAGCAGGAGAGTGGCGAGAGGGAGGACCTGTGACGGACGCGCCGCCCATAGTTCTAGAGGGCCCGAAACTCGAGGCTCTGGAGCTGATCGTTTCAGGACTCTTACCTGGAAATTCCACCTATTGTTTGCCCTCAGCGGGAGCCGGCGGTCCTCACCTGAGCGTCCCGCCGGACGTGGAAGTTACTCAGGGTGGCGAGGTTGATCTCTGTGACTTTGAGAACACGCCCCTCGCGAGACTGAGGATCGAAGGCATCGCTCAGGATGCCTCTCGCACGTGGCTCGCGGGTCCGCTGCGGAAAATTTCAGAACCGGAACACGGCCCGGCGCGCGAGTCCCGTTTTACGGGAGAAGAGGATCTGACAACCAGCACAGTCGCCGTCTTTTCTCCGGGTGCAACACCGGCAGAAATCCTTCGCGCGGTACAGGCAGCGGAGGACCAGCCCCTCGCGCTCGTTGCCGAAGGTGTGGCAGACCGCGCAAAGTCGGCGCACCTCGTCACGGTGTTGCAAGACGTGGGCGAACTGCTCCCATCCGCGCGTGTGTATTTCGTGCCCTTTGCGGACTTGGGGGGCGCCGAGAAAGATGCCTCTGCCGCCATCCTCGCCGGTCTCGGCGCTTCAAGATTCCTCGACTTCCGCCGGCCCACAAGCGCTGCTGATGGGGGAGCGGTTCTGCTTTTTACTGGGCTGTCTGGCTCTGGAAAGTCTACTATTGCGAGGGCGCTCACCGATTATCTCAGCGCGAACTCGTCCCGAGTCCCGGTGCTATTGGATGGCGATCATGTTCGCCACGAGTTGGCCTCGGAACTGGGGTTCAGTGCGGAGGATCGCCACACGAATCTTCTCCGGCAAGCATGGGTTGGAGCGCGCGTGGCCGAAGCGGGCGGCATTGCGATCTGCGCACCGATCGCGCCATTCGCTGCCTCGCGGTCCGAGATGCGAGCCAAGGTGGAACCCGCATCCAGATTCTTCATCGTCTACGTTTCTACTCCGCTCGAGATTGCTGAGGCCCGCGATCGGAAGGGATTGTACAAGAGGGCCCGCGCTGGACTGATCTCCGACTTCACTGGAATCGACTCAGTCTACGAAGTGCCGGATGATGCTGATTTAGAGATCGATGCCTCGGAGTTGTCAGTTGCGGAGGCAACAGACCGCGTAGCCGGACTGCTTCTTGCTCGTGGAGTGCTGAATCCCAGATAGCGAGGTGTGAGTAGTGGCCGAGACGCCGTGACGGTCCAAGCAGCGTCGATGTGCGCGGCGCGTGAACGCTTCGAGCGGCAGAAATGTCCCGAAGTTATCCGTTTGTTACTTTAGCGTCTGCTTGCGGTAGTTAATTTAGGGGAGGATTGCTGGCAAGTTTGAGACCGTTTCGTGATCTACTTCCGGTCTCTCTCGGAAGGGGAATATGCAAACGCGAAGTCGCCTCCAAAGTCGAGCGGGAACGATGAGCATACTGCTGGTCGCTCTCGTCGTGAGTTTTCCGATGCTTGCTACGCCACCCGCAAGTGCAGCTTCGTCAGCGGAATACGTAGTTAACCCCGAATTCGAGGAAGGGACGTTCGGCTGGCGAACCAATAGTCCAAACGAGAACCTGAGCGTGCTTGAAGGGAACATCGCACAGCTTTCGACGCATGAAAGAGGGCATGCAGTACTGAACGATCAGCGCAATACGATTGAGGACGCAAGCGGGAGAGCGCAATACACAATTGCGGCCCGTGTCCGAACGACTACCCCGAATGTTGCGGGTGCAGTTCGGGTGAGAGAGGTCGCTGGTCGCGAGGTGAGAGTTTCTCAGACGCCATTTACCCTTCGAGATACTGCATGGCGCACTGTGACCCTGAAGGTGACCACCGAGTTTGCGGGATCGCACCTCGACCTGAACGTTGTGGCGTGGAATCTCGATCCTGAAAAGAATCTTCAGATCGATTCTGTGTCATTGCGAGAGAGCCCTGCGACGTTGTTACCGAATGATGACGGAAGCGTCGCCGTGAACTGTGCGCTTCCGCCACCGAATGGCACGATCTATGGGTCCAGCATCTCTACGCGAGGCCAGACCCTAGAGCAAGCGCTGCAACGCACGGATGAGACCTTCGGACCAGTCGAGGTGATCCGGCACTTTCGCCCCGGGCTGCCCCTGAGTTGGGATAGCTACAACATGAAATTGATGGTGGATCGTACGTTGATAACGTCTTTCAAGGTGCATCCATCAGAGATCTTGTCGGGTGAGCTCGACTCGTTCTTCCTTGATTGGTTCGTGGCGGCACCGACAAGTCAGACGGTCTACTGGTCATATTTCCATGAGCCTGAGGACAACATCGCCCGTGGTGAGTTCACTGCCTCCGACTATCGTGCGGCATGGGCGCACTTGGCTAGGCTTGAGAGGCAAGCGTGCAAGCCGAATCTCCATGCCACGCTCATCCTGACCGAGTGGACGATGCGCCCTGCGTCAAACCGGGACTATCGGAACTACGACGCGGGCCCTGACTACGTCAAGGTACTCGCGTTTGATCCCTACAATGGTGCGAGCGATCCGACTCGGGACTATTACAAGCCGGCGGAGGACCTGCTCGGAAACATCGTCCGGCAGGTCGAGGCAGACGGTCGGCCATGGGGAATTGCCGAACTGGGAAGCCATCAGATTCCTAGCGACTCCGATGGTAGCGGGCGCGCAAAGTGGTTATCGTCGATTGCGGATTACGCTGAGAAGCACGAGGCACTGTTTCTTGCGTACTACCATTCTGTCGACGGCAGCGACTTCCGTTTACTCGAACCGAAGGCGAACGCGGTTTGGCGTGATCTTGTTGCTAAGTAGGCGGCAGGCTGATCGGGATCCAGCGACTGTCAGCTCAACGTCGGTAGTTGGTTTAGTGGACGTTTCTCTGTCCATGGTCTCTTCCTGCACATGCGGGACAGGGCCGTGATGGCACTTCAGGTCGTCGGGGCCAAGAGAATCGCGTCAGCAGAGCTTTCGTTGGTCGCCGAGCAGCTGTGGCCGGGATTGGGCGGGGGTGATTTACGAGTTTCTACGGGTGCGTCTTCTGATCCGTCTTGGGTAACGATTGAACAGCATGCGCTCGGGTTATGGCGCGGGGACGTGGCAATGGTTCTTCCGCATCACCGCCGTGTTGCTACGCGTGCTCTCCGGCAGTATAGGAACTTGAGATCCGGAAAACGCCAGCTGGAGAGATGGGCGTGGGGACGGGCGATTGCCACTGGACATCATGCGTTATGGGGAACGATCGCTCTCGAAGCGCGTCGTGGCTCGGCAGCAGCTCAAACGACAACCCCGGTGCAGGAGTTGGTGCGGAGTCTCGGGCAGCAGGAAGCACACTTCGCGATGTCTGTTCGACGCACGGCGAACCGAAAAGCGCTGTTGCAAGTCGTCGACACCACCGGTGCAACGGTGGGTTTCGCGAAGCTGGGCCGAAACCCCGTTTCCTCGCGCGGTGTGCGGCGAGAGAGCCAAGCCCTTGGACGGCTCCAGGGCGGCAACTTTCACTTGAAAACTCCTTCCATTCTGTGCGAGGGAGAGGTGAATGGACACCCGTACATCCTCATCGAGCCTCTGCCACCGGATATTTACAGGATCGAGAAAACGAAGTCGGGAGGGCCAACGACCGAAGAGCTCGCCGCGATCGCACCGGTTCACCGCCACGCAGTTCCAGCTCAGACCATTCATTTCAAAAGTCTTATCGAACGGGCCGCCGCGCTTGACGGCGTTGCTAACGTGCGCGAGGGGTTGAATGCGCTCAACATTCTTCTTCACTCTGTGGAGACCGAGAGTCGGTTGATGCCAGTAGCGGCATATTGGCACGGGGACTTCGCCTATTGGAACACAGGCCGAACTGCGACAGGCCAGATGTGGTGCTGGGACTTTGAGAATGGGGAAGATGACGCGCTGCTTGGACTCGATGTGCTGCATTGGTATGCGAGTAAGGTGCGCGAACAACACGGGTCCATCGGGCTCGCCCATTGGTTGCCGCAGGCAGAATTGGAAGATCTGCGAAAATGCGGATTAGATGCCTCTGACCAACGCATCCTTCGGAAGGTATATGGCGCTGAGATTATTGCCCGTACCCTCGAAATGGCCTCGCTGGATGGTTGGAGCTCGGTGTGGGCAGGACAAAGCCACGTTCTAGAAATAGCAAGAAGTGTGGCGGGTTAGTAAGTTTTTCTCCATCGTCGCTGGGTGGGTCTAGACGAGCGTCGGTGCTTCGTGCCACACTATTCGCACTTGGGCATTGGGGCCCAGGGCAACCGGAGCGGTGGGACATGATTGAACGAGCGCGTCTGCGTGTTGTGGGAATGTTGAGTGTTGCCCTCGTCCTTGCAGGAAGCATGGTCCTCGCGGAGGCAGCGGTTGCGCCGAAGGAGGCGTATGCAGACCCTGCTGCCCCACCGGCTAGCGGCGATAGGCCAGACATAATCGCTCCGCGGGCTGTTCATGAAGCGGTAGTAAGCGATCTTCCAGTTTCGTGGACCCCTCAGGTTCTCGATGGCAAGATCAGCGATATCGTTCAAGTTGGAGACACGATTGTCGCCGGCGGAAATTTTAGCGATGTAGCCCCGAGTAGTGGAGCGCCGGTTCTCCACCGCAGTAACGTTTTCGCGTTCAGCGCGCTCAACGGTGCAATCAAGACGAGTTTCGCCCCGGCTATCACAGGTGGAGTAATCAACGCCGTAGAAAAGGGGCCGCTCCCAGGAACGGTATTCCTCGGTGGGAACTTCCAGGGAGTAAATGGAGTAACCGGGAAACTGGTTCTGGTTGACATAGAAAGCGGGGATCTCGTTCCCGGCTTCACGCCCCCGTCAATGAACGGTGCCGTTAACGACCTCCAATTGGTCGGCGATCGCCTCTATGTGGGCGGCATTTTTAAACGAGTAGCAAGTCACGATCACGGCGGGCTTGTCGCGCTGAACGCGATGACAGGAGCGCATGATGATTTTTTGCAGATTGACCTCACAGAAAATCACAACTACACGGGCCGTCCAGGACAGGCACGGGCGGGTGTCGGGGCGAAGTCCATTGCTGTGACACCGCAAGGCGACGCGATGGCTGTTGTCGGCAACTTCCGTAAAGCCAACGGAGCCGAGCGTCGTCAGATCGCGATGGTCGATTTGTCTGGTTCTACGGCGCAGTTGCGCGCGGACTGGAAGACTGATCGATTGGCTCCCTCCTGCTTTAGCCACGCGTTTGATACCTACGTGCGCGATATCGACGTCGCGCCCGATGGTTCTTATTTCGTCCTCGCGACGACGGGTGGGCCGAACTCGGGGACTCTCTGTGACACCATCAGCCGCTGGGAAGTTGAAGCAGAGGGCCAGCAAGTCCAGCCAACCTGGATTGATGAGACCGGTGGAGATACTCTTCTGAGCGCAGCATCGAGCGGTACAGCCGTCTATACGGGCGGCCACCAACGCTGGATGAACAATCTTAATGGGCGAGACTACGCCAACCCGGGGGCGGTGCCGCGAGCTGGAATCGGCGCTGTTGAGGTTGGAAGTGGCGTTCCGATGTCATGGAACCCAGGTCGACATCCAAGGGGTGTCGGCGCCGAAGCGATGTACGTTTCCGACAGCGGTTTGTGGGTGGGCAGCGACACAGAATGGATTGGCAATCGAACACATCGTCGGCCGAGGCTGGCTTACTTCCCACTTGCCGGCGGTACGCCACTCGGAGCAGGTACAACAGGAGAGCTTCCGGCAAACGTCTATATGGCTGGGCTAGAACCCGAATCGGAGGAGCTCATCCGATTGTGGTTTGAGGGAGCGGAAGTTCAGGGGCCGATTAGCGCCGTATCCAGTGGCGATATCGATTGGAGCGATGTGCGCGGAGCTGTTGTCATCGACAGCGTGTTGCACTACGCCACGGGGGATGGTGAGTTTATTCGACGCTCGTTCGACGGTGACGAATTTGGTGATGCTGAGGTAATCGACCCGTACAACGATCCTTATTGGAGTGATGTTTACACTAGCTCCGGCGGTCATTACTACCGAGGCGTTCAGCCATCCTTTTACAACGAACTCTCCAGTTTGAACGGGATGTCGTACCTGGATGGAAAGCTTTTTTACACCGTAGCTGGCTCAAACCGTTTGTTCTCAAGGGCTTTCTCACCGGATAGCGGTGTAATTACGCAAAGGTCCGACCAAGTGCCCGTGTTTACGCAACAGGAGATTGGCGAAATCTTCTTTGACCAGAATAACGAGAAGCTCTACTTCGTCGACGCCTCAACCGGAGATCTCTCGCGCATTGCTTGGATTGGCAACCGGACAGATGGGGAACCGGAGAGAGTGAGTGGTCCCTCCGTCGACGGCGTCGACTGGCGGAGCGCGGCGGTCTTTATCGGCGATGGCCCAGAACCCGAAACAAATGAACCCCCGATAGCGGAAATCACCGCTACGTGTCAACGCTTGGAATGCGAATTTTCTGGCGCGAATTCATCGGATCCCGATGGAGAGATCATTACGTTCACGTGGGATTTCGGCGATGGCTCAGATAGTGCAGCCGGGGAGACCGTGACCCACGCCTTTGCAGAAGCGGGCACCTACACTGTCACGTTGACGGTCACCGATAACGACGAGGCAGTTGGATCAGCAGTCATCGAACACGAGGTGCATGCGGTTCCCGTACCCGTGGCACTGATTGAGGACCCCACCTGCGAGGGATTGGACTGCGCCTTTGACGGCACTGGGTCGTCAGTCGCCGATGAAGGAAACTCTATAGTCAGCTTCGAGTGGGACTTCGGTGACGGCTCTGAATCAGCAACGGGCGGAATGGTGACTCACCAATATGACGATGCGGGTTCCTACACTGTCACGCTAACGGTAACCGATGAGAATGACACGACTGGGTCTACCACCTACGACCTGGAGCTTTCGCAAGATCCCGATCCTGGTGATTTGGTGGGTCCTGAGCTGGTTGGTATGGCGGCTTCGCCGTCGGATCGGGGTGTTAATCCGTCGGTGAGTGTGCCGCAGGAGGTGCAGGCGGGTGACCTGTTGGTCTTTTTCGTTTCGACGAATCAGACAGATGAGTATGCCGCTCCTGAGGGGTGGGTTGAGGAACGGCGGGTGGTTTCTGGCGGGCTTGTCGTTTCGGTGTTTACTCGTGTGGCTACGGCGGCTGATTCCGGTTCTTTAGTCGGGTTGGAGCTGCCTCACGCGTCAATTCGTGCTGATTTGACGATGGCAGCGTATCGAGGTGTTCACGAGGATGGTATTGAGGCGCTGGAGTCGGTGATTAGTTCGCGCACTGAGGTGCACGATTCTCCCCAGGTGATGGTGGGAGGTGATGAGCGGGTGGTGTTGACGTTCTTTGCTGATCGCTCGTCGTCGACCACAGAGTGGACTGCTCCATCCGATGTGGAGGTTCTATCCACGCAGGTAGGCACGGGGGGAGGCCGATTGGGGACTTTACTTACGGCGGCTTCTCCTGGTGGAGGATCTTTTGGTCCATTGACTGCGCAGACAGATGCGTCCAGCGGGCGTGGGGTAGCGGTGATGTTGGTACTTGGGCCCCACGAACAAACCGAAGCGCAAGCACCGAGGGGCCCTCTAGAAACAGGTAGAGCTGATTCCCCCGAGAGCCGCCCTAACTCGCAGACGGCACAGGGGCCCGCCCACGAGGAGGAGATCCGTGACTTAGAAAATGCTCATAGACAGGAGGAACCAGCCGGTATAGACCGGCTTCCGTCGCTGATCGGGACGAGTAACGTATCCATCCTCGAGTCCGCACCTGTGATCGACGTGCCAAATGAGGTCGAGTCGGGAGACTTAATGGTTCTGCTGTTAGCAGCTGAAGGACGTACAACTTATGAGGCCCCAGAGCACTGGCGAATCGAGGCCGAAGAAACCTCTGACGAGTTGTCGGTAGCGATGTTCACCAAGCGTGCGACTGACGATGATCGGGACAGTCAGATAGAGGTCGCACATGACAGTTCGGCAACAATTGACCTCACCCTTGCCCTGTTCCGCTCCGCAGGGGAGCACGGCGTTATGGGAGTGGAGTTTGCAGAGTACTCCGACACTTCCTCATATCCCGCACCAATGCTTGAGACGCACGAGGAAGGCTTAGAGCTGTCGTACTGGGCGACAATTTCATCGACTTATTCACAATGGGACGCCCCTGAAGAAGCCGACGTCCTTTCGGAACCATTGGAAATCCCAGACACTGGCTTAAGTTCTTTGCTGGTGAGCCGGGACGCCTCACGAGCAGTGCCTCGTGAGCTTGTTGCACAGACAGCCGCGAACAGCGAACGAGGTTTCTCTTTCGCATTTCTTCTGCCTTCAGAAGCTACGCTATGAGACCTCCGAGCATCTTCCTCCGTGCAGCCGTTGCCCTTGCCGTTCTTGTCGTGGCTGGCTGCACGCCCGGTGAGTCCAATGCGCAGAGCCGACAAGGCGAAGCCCCACCCATCTCAGCGCAACCAGATCCGACGGCTTCTTCGAGCCAACTGGACGAGGATCCCGAGGACGTGCCGATTGATGACACTGATTATTCAACCGATGCTGGGACAAAACTACGTGAGTACGAATATCCTGACGACCCAATACCGGCCGATTCGATAATAGCCACGCTGTGCAACCTCAACCAAGAATACCTCGCGAATCTCGGAAGCACTGATCCACAATCCTTCGATGATGACGGGTCATTTCAGACAGTTCTGATCGGTTTCTCTGACGTGCTTGAGGAGTGGAACTCGTTGCGTCCCCACTTCCCAGAACATGTGGAGGACATCGACCGTGCACAGGCTCTTTACGCTGCTTGGGATAACGCTCTAAAAAGTAAAGAAGGTGGAGACTTTACCGACGTCGAACAGCACCTTGAGGAGGCGGAAGCTCTGCTTGAGGAACTTCCTGAGGGACCGAACTCTGGCTGTTTCGACTAGTGAGGAAGAAATGTATTTGGCTTGGAACGGATGTCGATGAGATGAAAGCACCGAACCCTGGCCGAAATCTGCCTACTCTGCGGCTCGTCATCATGTATCGCCCTATAACGATTCTTGTGACGATTGTGTTCGCGTTGGGTTTAGCGGGGCTCTACGTTCTCAATTCGCCTTCCACCTTCACATCCCATGCAGTCATTCTTATCAGCCCTGCTCCGGGTAACCCCCTGTCAGCGGAGACCGCGTCAGGAAATGCAATGCAAACAACGGTGGCATTGGAAACTGAGGCGCAGCTCGTTGGCACAGAAAGCGTCATGGAGGTTGTGGAGCAACACATTGATGGAAATAGGCTTCGAGACAGTGACGCACTGTCTGCGACAGTTCCTTCGAACACGCAAACTCTAGAGATTTCGTTCACATCGACCTCGCCTGAAGAGGCTCAGCGCGGAGCGCAAGCATTTGCCGAAGGCTATCTAGAGCATCGACAGAACGAAGCACAGTCCGTGTTGGAGAGCACGAGTGACCGGCTGTCGGAGCAAATTGAAGATGCTGAGGAAAAGTTTCAATCTGTAACCGCAGAAGCCTCCGACGACGAGTCAACGAGCTATCCGTCGCACGAAACCGAACTCCTTGCTGATCGGCTTGCTAGATTGAACAACTCTCTAATCGAGGCGCAGGGGCTCAGTACCTATCCTGGCTCTGTTATTGTTCGAGCGGAGTACCCTGAAAAAGCAAATGAGCTGCCGGCCTGGGGCATAGTTGCTGCCAGCGTCGTCTTTGGATTGGCTCTCGGTTTGGGCCTGGGTCTAGTCCGTGAGTGGCGGCAAGATCTCATCAGAGACGAAACTAGCGTCGAATCGTTGGGCATTCCGGTCCTCGCAAACGTTGCCATGGAGTCGACATTGGCACTTGACACCAAGGCGAATCCAACCGCGTATGAAGCTTTCCGGCAGTTGCGAACACAGATTATTGCGGAGGGCCCATGCCCGCGGGTAGTTGCGGTGTCGGAATTTGTCAATGAAGGTGCCGCGGGAGGAAGTGGACGCTCCGCTGACGTGGCCGTGAATCTGGCTCTGGTCTTAGCGGAGGCGAGGTTTTCAGTGCTCCTGATCGCGACTCCGTCTCAGGAAGCCGAGGTGCGGTGGCTATTAAAGCCTTCTGCCACTATCAGTACCGCCGAGGCATCGGATTACCCGCCTCCGAATGGACAGGCGTTGGAAAAGCTACGAGGGGTCTCATTACTCACCGTCGGCTTAGATCACTTACACTCGTCTGATCTCACGGCGAGTAGGTCTTTCCGAGACACTGTTGACGAATTTCATGCGAAGTTCGATTACATCGTGATTGCCTCCTCAGCGGCAGGATCAGCCGACGGCGACGCGGCCCTCCTTGCATCTCAGTCGGCGCTCCTCGTCATATCTCCAGGCGCAGCTACTCAAGGGTTGCTATTGACAACGCTGGAACGTCTCGAGCGGTTGGGAATAGCCGTCGGTGGGGCAATCTTCGTACGCAGGACCAAGCAAATAAGCGGGATCGCGCGGCGGGGGCGAGACCCAAAGGTGAGAAAACAAGCGAGGGAATATGCAATCCGTTGAGGCGAATTTTGGCGCGGAGATCGCTTCTCTCTGTGCGAGGAGAGAAGCGACCGTCACGCATATCCCCTACCCTTTAAACGGACTTCCGAGAATGCTTGTTCCACGCTCCCCCGCGCCAGTCGTCGCCGCGAGTGTCCGACACTATACAGCTTCTCAGAAGAGGCTTTCTCGCGTAGCAAAGGCCGGCGCTGAAGTGTTCGCGCGGGTCGGAGGGGCGAGACTGATTCCACGCGCGCTTGCACTCGGAGGGCCGGGCACGTTCCTCGCGTTCGCCAGCGAGTTCTTCGAAGAGAAGAAGTTGGCGTTTGCCGTACACCTCGGCCCTCTTCGCGCAAATCGCAAGCCCGTTCTGCATGTGATGACGCCTCGAGGAAAATCAATTGCGTATATCAAATTAGGAATCAACGCTTTCACTTCGCGAAGGGTCCGTCACGAGGCTGAAGCGCTGCGACGGTTGAATCGTCTGGATGTCGAAGGACTTGTTACTCCGACCCTCATTGATGCTGGGAACTGGGAGGGGCACGAATACCTCATCACGTCACCTCTGAAGATAGATCCGATGCAAGCGCCCAGCGAAGGACAGCGACTGGCTGCAAAAGCGGCTTTAGTGAGTGGTTTCAGAGTGACGGAGCAGCAACTTGCGAATTCCTCGTGGTGGCATACCGTAACGACGGAACTGGAGGCGCTTCCGGATACTAAGGAAAAGAAGCGACTTGAGCGCGCCGCGTCAAGTCTTCAAGGACAATTCGGAGGACACGCCTGTCGCATCGGTGCAGCCCACGGAGACTGGTCGCGGTGGAACATGTCGCCGGGTCAGTCAGGGCTGCTGGTTTGGGATTGGGAGAAGTTCTCGTTGGGGACGCCTCTGCCCTGGGACGAAATTCATTTTCGCCTCGGGGTCCACCCCGACGGACCACTCGCAGCGTTATCACAGCCTGAAAGCCTATTTTCAAGGGCGAGCTGGGAGGAAAGGTCTGCGGAAGATACCAATGTGCTCCTTGCGGCGTATCTCATATGCCGGGGTGTTGCTGGGCTCCAAGGACAGGAAACAACCGGTGCCAGGAGTGTGTCTCTAGCGACTTGGGTCTTGCCTGGGCTTGAAGAAATTTTACAAAAGTTGCACGTGTCGGGGCGAGCTGAAGACGAAACAGAATCAGGTTCAAGGAGGAATCGGACTAAGAATGAGCTTTACATCTTCGTTGCCGGAGCCGATCCGCGCTGCAGCACGTAGAAGCTACGTCGCGTTAGCGGGTTTGACTGCTGCTGACCGTTCGCTTCCGGACTTTATTCTCGTAGGCGGCCAACGATGTGGGACCACGTCGCTATTTCGCGCGTTCGAACAACACCCACTGATAGTCCGCCCCAGGCTGAACAAGGGGATCAATTACTTCGACCTTAATTATCACCGAGGCGAAACCTGGTATCGGGCGCACTTTCCCCGGAGTAACAGGACTCGTCGGATCCGTGGCGTCGATCCTGTGACATTTGAAGCGAGCGGCTATTACATGTTTCACCCACTTGCACCAGCGAGAATCGCAACCGATTTGCCTGCCATCAAGATTGTCGTTATCTTACGAGATCCTATCGAAAGGGCTTTTTCGGCGTGGAAACATGAGAGCGCACGTGGCTATGACGACGTCTCCTTTGATGAAGCCGTGGCGTCGGAAAATGCTCGTACTAACGGCGAACGGGAACGAATGGTATCGGATCCCAATTACCAGAGTTTTGCTTATCGTCACTATTCTTATGCCGCCAGAAGCGACTACGTGCCGCAATTGCGGCAGTTTTACGACCGAATCCCAACCTCACGCATTCACATTCTTTACAGTGAGTCGTTTTTCGCGAACCCAAAACACGAATTTACGCGTCTCGTCGACTTCCTTGGAGTTCCAAGTCTGCAGGCGGTGACTTTTGAGAAGCACAACGCAAGGCCGAGTGGGCCGATGCCAATATATGCGCGGGAAGCGCTTAGAGAAAGGTTTCAAGGTCAAGCCGACGAACTTGAAAAGCTCACTGGCCGACGTCCCCCGTGGGTCGACCGCAAGGACGCACGGGGTTGGGCAGAGACATGAGCGGACATGCGTGAGCAAGGGGCGAATGGGCACGTTGACCGTGCAGCATCAAACCCTGCATGGCCTTTGGCGGTGCCATTTGTAGGGTTACCGATCTGGTGGCTTCTCGGGGTCTGGCAATTGATGTTCTTCCTCGTGTCCATCGTGATGGCCTTTTACCTGGTGAAGCAAAGAAGATCAATTGCGATCCCACGGGGATTTTGGATTTGGCTCCTGTGGCTTACCTGGCTACTCACTGGACTGTTGGTATTACAGGTTAACGCGCCAGGAACCATCCCAGAAATCAACATGAATCGGTACCTAGTGTTTGCGTATCGCTACGGTTGGTATCTCATCGCAGCAGTGGTCGCACTGTACATCGTCAACACCCGAGGCGCTCTAAGCACAAAGAAAATCGTCGAAGCAGTCTCATGGTTTTTCGTAGTGCTTGTGGGTGGTGGGCTGCTCGGGCTTTTCGCGCCGGCAATTAGCTTTGATTCGGTCCTTCAGTCTCTGCTTCCACATGGGCTTGCAAGCAACCCTATGGTGAACGAGCTAACTCACGTACAGACGGCACAAATCCATACCTTGCTCGGTGGGGAACAGGTGCGACCAAGCGCGCCTTTCATTCATACCAACAGCTGGGGCTTTGCGCTCGCTGTAACCCTTCCGCTATTTGTGATTTCGTGGTGGAACCGGCGCGGTGCGTGGCGGGTAGCGATGATTGCAGTTCTCCTTGCGGCGACGCTCCCGTTGGTCTCGTCGTTGAATCGAGGTACGTGGGTCGCGGTCAGCGCGTCTCTTCTGTTCGCAGTGCTCCGTTCGGCAGTGCGCGGGAACCTCAAGGCCCTTGCTGTTAGCGGTGTCGGCGGGGGAGCGGCCGTGCTCGTGCTTGTCATCTCGCCATGGGGAGGGCTGGTCTTAGATCGCCTTGCTGACGGGCACAGCGATCAAGTACGGGAGAACCTGTCCACGATGGCGGTGCAAAGCACGATTGAGGGTTCTCCCGTTGTGGGCTTTGGGACAACGCGGAACGTCCTGGGGAACTTTAGTTCCATTGCGGGTGGAGCCAGTGAAGTGTGCCCAAACTGCGAGCCACCACCTGTAGGCACACACGGCCAGGTTTGGCTCGCGACGTTCGGAGCCGGTCTCGTTGGTACGGCGATCTATGTGAGTTTTCTTCTCACCCAGTTCTTTGGAAATCTGCGCTCGCAGTCGCCGTATGCGGGCGCAGCGTTGGCATCGATTTTGACGATGATCGTCACATTACCGATCTACAACGGGACAGGCATTGCCTTATTCATCGGGTTCATCGCAATCGGCATCCTCGCCCGTGAGAGCGAGTACCCGCTTCCTACCCTTCACGACACTGCAGGCCTGATCGCGAAAGGCGCCCACGTCGTCGTTCTCTGCGTCGCAGTCGGAGCTGCCTCGGGCCACTGGTTGACATTCGCTCGGGGAGTCCCGGTCGCCGCAACCCAACGCTTGTATGTGCCCAGCGCTGAGTTTGCGCCAGTTCCTGGAATTCGGCAGTCAACCCTCGACACGGAAGCGATGCTCGTGCGCTCGCCACCGGTGCTCGAGTCCGTCGCGCAGGAACTAAGCGTTCGGCCCCGAGAAGCGCTCTCGCGGCTCAGCATCGGTGCTGAATCCAACACCCGAATTCTGTTAATCACGTTTCAATCACTCGATGCTGAACACGCTGAACGCGGAGTTTCTGCAGCGACCACGGCGTTCTTGAATGAGCGCGAGCGATATCTCGCAGAACTTGGTGCGGAGGTGACGGAACGCCAGCGTACCCAACAGGAGGATCTTGACGCGATCTACCAGAGGACCCGTCTCCTCGCACAGCAGGGATCCGGTCAGTACTTGTGGGGCACGATGGCGGCCCTATCCAGCCGGTGGCAAACAGCTTCAGAAACGCTTGCCGACGTGGGGTCCCGTCGAAGCGCCCAGGCTATTGCGACCCCCTCTGTCCGGCCTCTAAATGATGTGCGGACGATCCGTATCGCGAGTGGTGTCGGCTTAGGCGGACTTGTTGGGCTTCTGCTCGCTTTCATTTCCGAACGGCGACTGCGAAAACTGGGAAACCTTCCGCACGCAGACGGTACTGCCGCGATACCCGTGGTGGCTCGTTGCGGCGAATCAAGTCTCCGTCGGGCGGTGAAGGTAGCAAACGGATACACTCCGCTAGCCGGGATCCTTGCTGGGCCGGGAAGCACAGCGGCAACGGAATTCGCGGCCCGCGTAGATCGGGCGATCACCGACGTGGCTTACTCCGGCAAACGCATCCTGTTAGTTGTCGAACCAGGAATGAGCCGTTACCGCACGCAGCAAGCAATCCAATGGTGGCTCGCGAAGGGATTAGACCCAGTTGGCTTGATCCTTTACCGGAGCGGAGATACGAGAACGAGCAAGAAGGGAGGTGCGGCATGACGGAACAACTCACGCGCAATCTGCCAGTCCTGTTCATTGGCGGCCTTGGTCGCAGCGGTAGTACGGTATTCGAACTAAGTTTAGGAACTGATGATCGGGTCGTTGCCCTCGGGGAAGTTCTTCATCTTTGGCAACGCAGCCTCATCGATGGAGAACCATGCGGTTGCGGTCAGATATTTGCCGACTGCGACTTTTGGAAGGACGTCGGCAAGGTCGCCTTCGGGGGCTGGGAGTATGTCGTTGCCCGCGACGTGCTCTCATTACGTAACCGGATTGATCGGACAGTACGGGTGCCACAGTTATGGATGAAAACTGGCAGTAGGAGGTGGCGAAGGGCGGTAGAAGAGTATGCCTCATACTATTCGCGCATCTACAAAGCCGCGGCGATTGTTGCTGGTGGAACGATCGTCATCGACTCCAGCAAACAGGCCTCGCTTCCCTACGTTCTTCGCTACGCACACGGGATCGATCTGAGAGTGCTGCATTGTGTCCGTGACAGTCGTGCTGTTGCCTACTCGTGGTCCAAGAACGTATTCCGGCCCGAGTCGAAGACAGGCGGTGCGACCTACATGACGCGATATCCCCCAGCGCTATCTGCACTCAAATGGCTTCAACACAACAGTGTCGTAGACGGCCTCAACTTGAGAGGCGTTCCGACGCTCCGAGTCCGTTATGAAGACTGGGTGAGCGCCCCTGTGGAGACAGTACAGAGCGCATTGGAGTTTGGGCAGCTGTCGCGGCGGGACAACCCGTCTATCTCCGACGAGTGGGTCGACTTACCGACTTCGCATACATGCAGCGGGAACCCGATGCGCTTCATGCAAGGACGCGTGGAGATTCGCCGCGATGAGAAATGGCGAGACGGGTTGTCAGCTCGAAGTCGTCGTCTCGTCACGGCGCTGACGTCGCCGGGACTGGCGGCGTACGGCTATTTGAAGAGAGGAAGTTGAACATGTATCCGGCAGTGAGTGTAGTGATACCGGCCCACAAGCGCCCTGTGGAGCTCCGGCGTGCGATTAGGGCTGCGCGCGAGCAGGACTATCCCGGTGATCTCGACATAGTCGTTGTCTATGACCGGGCCGATCCTGATATGTCGTTGGTAACGAATGCGCCTCGTCCGGTGCGGGTCCTTGTGAATGAGCGCACACCCGGCCTTGCGGGTGCGCGCAACACCGGGATCTTGGCCACTACAGGTGAATTAGTCGCCTTCTGTGACGACGACGACATGTGGCATCCGCGAAAGCTACGTACCCAAGTTGAGCGGCTTCAACGCCATCCACGGGCTCCTTTAGTGACCACTTCGATCGTCGTTGACTATGGCGATCGGTCTACGGTGCGCCACGCCGGCACGGAGCGGGTGACGCACGAGATGCTGCTGCAGTCGCGGATGTCGATGTTGCACTCTTCGACCCTCGTGTTTAGACGAGATGCGCTCGAAGGAGAACTGGGACTGATCAACGAGGAAATTCCTGGGAGTCAGAACGAGGATTGGGACATCCTGCTACGTGCTTCTGCACTGCATCCCGTGATTCACGTCGACGAACCACTTGTGCGTGTCTTGTGGGGAAAGAGTTCTCACTTCTCCCGGCGATGGGACACGAAGATCGAAAGCTCCGTCTGGATGCTCAAGAATCACCCCGATGTGGCGGCTCACAGGTTTGGAGCATCGCGGTTGATGGGACAGATTGCGTTCGCCCATGCAAGTAGCAGTAACCGCAGTGAGGCCTGGCGGTGGGCGATGCGATCGGTCAGAGGAAACCCATTTCAGTGGCGGGGATGGATTTCTATGGGCGTCGCTTTCGCTCCCCAGAGTAGCGAGGTCGTTCTCGGAACGCTGCACCGGTGGGGGCGAGGGGTATGAATGGCGGGGTGGCCCTCGTCGCGTCACCAGGTGGGCACGTTGATGAAGCCTTTGAGATAGCGGACCGCTTCGCCGCTCGAGGCGATCGAGTATGGATCACAGCAAGAACGACGCAAACCGCGACGCTACTCCGAGATGAGCACGTGGAATGGGTCCCAGAAGTGAAGTCCCGAGAAGCTGCCCGGGCAGTCCAGTCATTACCGATCGCACGACGCGTACTTCGGGAGTATCGGCCGACTCTACTGGTGTCCACCGGAAGCGCTCTCACGGTTCCTTATATGACGGCAGCGAGATCGCTGCGGATCCCGGTTACTTACGTCGAAAGCGCGACTCGGATGGATGGCCCTTCAATCACCGGGCGCATCAGCGAGTGGATCCCCGGAATCGATCGGCACTACCAATCCGCTGGCTGGGGAAGACGAGGGTGGCAGAGTTTCGGAAGTGTTTTCGACAGGTACGAGGTGGAAATGGGGCAGGCTCGTGATATACAGCGCCTGCTCGTGACGATCGGCTCAGAAAAGTATCCTTTCCAGCGTGCGTTGGAGATGGTGCTGACTGTAGCCCACGGAAAAGAATTGATCTGGCAGACGGGAAACACGCCGGTCCGAAGAGCGCTTCCGGGGCAGGCACAGGCATGGTGGTCGGGGGAGGAGCTGGCAGCGCGCGCGCAGTCGGTCGACGCCGTCGTCGCACATGCGGGGGTCGGTTCGATCCTGATGGTTTTACGTACGGGCAAATGTCCGGTCGTTATTCCTCGAACGAAACGACTCGGGGAGCATATTGATAATCATCAGTTACAACTTGCCCGGATGCTTCATGAACGTGGCATGATAATCATCGTGAAACCAGGTGACGACGTTGAGAACTGCCTCGCGCAGGCTTCTGGGCGGCGGATTATACGGCGGAGCTCCCATTTCAGCAGCGTCTCCTGAAGTGAGGAAATTAGGGTTGACTGCGGCGGAGAAGCCCTTTCATCCCAAGCTGGTCGCGCCAGCGCCACAGGAGAACTGCGTAGACGCCTCCTGCCAGAAACACGGCTGAAATAGCACCGGGGAGCCCTCCGCCAGCGGTCGACACCGCCCATGGTATGACGCCAAACAGTAGGGTAGTGACAACTCCTGCCAGCATGGTCATTCTGCCTAGCGGGTGTACCCCTAGGGTTACGCGTACTTGAATGAGTGGAACGACGTTCATTATGAGAATTGAGGCAATCCAGGCAAGGGCCGCTCCGACGATGCCCAGACGGGGGATCAGCCAAATGTTGAGGCCGAGATTTGCAATGAGGGCGGCCCAGGCATTGATCATCGTTAAGTCTGAGCGTCCTGCCATAACAAGCACGGCGTCGACGGCGCCGCAAGCAGTGGAGAAGAGCATCGCCACGGAGAGGATCTGGAGGATCAGCGCGCCAGCGGCGTAGGCAGGGCCGAAGATTTGCATGAGCCACTTAGCGTGCACGAAGAAGGTGAGATAAAAAGGCCACGTAGCAAACATGATCCAGGCCGTCGATATGCGGTACAGCCCCTGAAGCGGGCTGCTTTCTCCCCGGGCCGACAGGGAGCTGATCTGCGGTTGGATTGCCAAGCTGATCGAACGCGCAGCAAGCTGACCAAAGACGAGGAAGCGCGTCGCCGCCGCATATATTGCCGCTTCTGTTGGGCTCAACCAGATCCCTACCAAGACAATATCCACGCGTTGAATACCGACTTGCGCAAATTGGCCGATTGCACGTGGCCCCGTGAACTTCCAGAATTCTCGAAAAGTTCCTTGTGTAGGTAGCCAGGCGTTTTTGGGAGAGTCGGCGGGGACAGGGAAACGGGACAGGCGTTTAAGCAGCCAAGGGAAGGCGATAAGACCTGCGATCGCGAAGCCTGCGACCCGGGTGAGTACGAGTTCTTCGCTTCCGGTCCAACCGAGAGTGGCAAGCAGGATAAGAGCAAGCAGTTGCACCGTAGGATTAAGGAACTTGTCGACCACAACGGTTGGCTTCATAACTCCGAACCCCCGAGTCGCTGCCAACGAGCCTTCTGCCACAATTGCAATAAGCACTGCGCCCGCAATGATTACGACGATCCTTCCTGCTTCCGCAACACTCTCGCCGAAGAGCAGATGGCCGAGCCGTTCGTGGAACACGAGCGCAATGACGATGAGCGCGGTGGTGACAGAGAGCACCGGAAGAGCGCCCGCGCTCACTACGGATCGCAGTTTATGGGTCTCCTTCAGTCCACGGTAGCGAGCAAGAAAATATACGTATCCGACGGGAGTACCGATCTGTGCTAGCGCGACAGTGATGAGCAGGATTGAAAGGGCGGCAAAGTAAATGCCGGCATCTTCGGTCGAAGAGATGCGAGTGACGACTGCGGTGATGACGAAGGAAGCAATCCCTGAGTAGGCGGCGCCGATGAGATTGGCAAGTCCACCACGAGCGGCGCGCCGGGTCTGCGCTGCCTCGAGATCTACCTGCGCCATCGCACGACCTCCTTCTGAGCAATAGTGTCGCGCAGAAAGAACCTGCCCGCAGGGAAATTGACCACTTTTAGGGCGAGGCCCCTAGTATGCGCCACGGCCACCGATAACCGCCTGGAACGTTCGCGTAAGGATCTGCAAATCCATGCGCATCGACCAGTTGTCGACGTAGCTCAGATCCAAACGAATGGTTTCATTCCAGTCGAGATCGGACCGGCCGCTGACCTGCCACAGCCCGGTGAGGCCGGGCTTAACCTTCAGCCGGCGAAGGGCATCGGATGAGTACCCCTCGACTTCCTCCGGAAGTGGGGGCCTGGGGCCCACGAGCGACATCTCACCTCGAACGACGTTCAAAAGTTGCGGCAACTCATCGAGTGAAAACCGCCGAAGGATCCTGCCGATCGGGGTGACGCGAGGGTCGTCATGCATCTTGAACATCACGACGTTGCCGTCGCTGTGCTGAAGGAGTGCGTTGCGCCGTTCCTCCGCGTCGATGTACATGCTCCGCAGTTTGAACATCCTGAAGCGTTTGCCATCGATTCCAATGCGCTCCTGCATAAAAAATGCGGGACCGGGAGAGGAGGCGCGCACCGCAAAGCAGATAACCAGCAAGGGGAGGGAGGCAGCGAGCAGCAGGAGGCTGCCAAGCACGCGGTCAGTGATCGCTTTGAGGAGCCGGCGCGTACGGCTGGAGCCGAGTTCAACATTGAGCAGGGGAGTTCCGGCGACGGGGTGTATGCCGATCCGCCGCAACGCGACGTCCTCCAATTGAGGTGCTAACAGTAGCTCGACCCCGTGAGGCTCGAGCGCCCAGCCCAGCCGGCGAAGGGCAGGCGGATCCATCGAGCCGGGGGTGATGATGACGACTTCCGCTTGCGCCTGTTCAACGACGCTGAGGGCTTCGGTTGCTGTGCCGAGGACGGGGATGCGAACACTCGATGATGCATCGCTTGTACAGATCCCGAGAACGTTGAAGTTCGAGCCGGGCGCGCCGAGTACGGCACCGAGCTCATCTGCGTGGGATGCCCCGCCGAGAATTATCGTGTCACGCCGAAACCGTCCGGCAGCCCGCCCTCGGGCGAGGACCCCCAACGCGATTACCCGTGTGAGCTGCGTTCCTAGCAGGACCATCGCGAAACCTGCGAGGAGCCGGCCGGGGGATATCGCGTAGCTAAGGAAGTACAGGGGTACGAAGGATACGAGGACCCAGATTCCCACCGAGCGCACCGCGGACAGATGCGGCTGGGCACGTGTGCCCGCCCGGGTGGGGTTATAGCCGCGGGCGAGTCCGGTGAAAGCAGTGAGCATCCCGCCGCCGACGACTGCGAGGAGCAGTGCGGGCAGACCGCCGAAGGGATAGACGAGAAATACTAGCCCAGCAGCTGCGATCCCAAAGTCAGCTGAGGCGAGACCCCACTGGTAGGCGAGTTTCCAACGCGGCGGCGGAGGCGGTGTCCGAATGATGTGCAGTTCGGGTGGGGAGGCAGGGGCGTTCGACACATCAAAATGGCGCTCGGTCCGCTGAATGGCCACTAATTCTCCTAACGGGCTCGCGTGCACGCGCGGGAATACGTCCCGGAGGGGTTGACGTGAGTCCTTCTTTCTTCACTGAAAGGCAGATAGCTCTTCGTCCAACTAGACGATAGTCGGGAAGCCACGAAGCTAGAAGATGAGGAGAGGGCCGAAAGTGCTGATTGAAGATGAAACTAGGGCGCTGTGCGGGTGAGGTGAGGGTGATGGCAAGAAAGGGCCGTGATATCGCGCAAAACTAGACCGAGTACGGAAACCGAAGCGTCGGCGAATGTGGCATCGTCGGCCGTATCGCGCGTCAGCGCACCTCGCTCCTCCCGGCCATCGAGCGAAGGGGGCAGAGGTGCCGGGGAGCTGGTGCGCGCATCGCCTGGGGCTCACCCGCGGTCGGGTCCGGACCACCCGCTGTGCCGGTCGGAGGGACGAGTCCTACCGCCGCAGGGCCTTGCGCGCGAGAGTGTTGCCCAGCCACTGCACGAGTTGCACGATGACGACGATGACGAGCACGACGATCGCCGTGACCGCCCAGTCGTACTGCTGGTACCCGTACACGATCGCGAAGTCCCCGAGACCGCCCGCCCCGAGATAACCGCCGATCGCGGACATGTCGAGCACGCCGATGAACAGGAACGTGTAGCCGAGGATGAGCGGGGCGAGCGCTTCGGGGATGAGCACGGTGAGGATGATCCGCAACGGGGAGGCGCCCATGGAACGGGCGGCTTCGACCACGCCGGGATCGATCGAGAGCAGGTTCTGCTCCACGAGCCGAGAGAACACGAACGAGGCCATCACGCACATCGCGAACGTGAACGCGGTGATGCCGATGATCCGCCCCGTGACGATCTTCGTCAGCGGGCCGAGGGCGACGAGGAAGATGATGAAGGGAATCGGGCGGACGATGTTCACCGCGATGTTGAGGATCGCGAACACCACCCGGTTGTCCAGGAGGTTCCCCTTGCGGGTGACGTACAGGCCGATCCCCAGCGCCAGCCCGAACACCCCGCCGACGCCGAGTGTGATGAGCACCATGTAGGCGGTCTCGCCGAGCGCGCCCCACAGCATGGGAATGAGCCGGTCGCTGGTCATCGGTCAACCTCCTGCGTTGCGCTGCCCCAGTCGATCATCTCCGCGCGGCCCCGCAGGTTCGCGAGCGCCGCGTCGATGTTCTCCCCGGAGAGTTCGTAGGTGAGCGAACCCGAGGGCCGCCCAGCGACCTCCGTGATCGACCCGTACACAACGGATGCCCCGATGCGCTGCCGGGAGAAGACCCCCATCACCTCGGCGCTCGTGGCGGCGTCGTCGTCCACCCCGATCGTCACGAGCCGGCCGGAGTGGCGCCCGCGCAGGCGGGCGAGCACGTCCGGGGTGGGCCGGTCCTGGAGCACGGAGGTGACGAACGCGGCCGTCACGGCCGTCTTCGGGCGGGTGAAGACCTCGTAGGTGGACCCGAGTTCGACGACCTTGCCCGCCTCCATCACCGCGACCCGGTTGCAGATCGCCCGCACGACGTTCATCTCGTGCGTGATGACGACGACGGTCACCCCGAGTTCGGAGTTCACCCGCCGGAGCAGGTCGAGTACGCCGGTCGTGGTTTCGGGGTCGAGCGCGGAGGTGGGTTCGTCGGCGAGGAGGATGCCGGGTTTACTCGCGAGCGCGCGGGCGATGCCGACGCGTTGCTTCTGCCCGCCGGAGAGCTTGCTGGGATAGGTCTTCGCCTTATCGGCGAGCCCGACGAAGTCGAGCAGTTCGGCCACCCGCGCGTTCCGCTCCTCCCGCGCCCACCCGGCGACCTTGAGGGGGTAAGCGATGTTCTGCGCGACCGTCCGGGAGTTCATGAGATTGAAATGTTGGAAGATCATGCCGATCTTCGACCGCAACGGACGCAACTTCGCCTCGGGCAGCCCGGCGATCTCCGTGCCGGCGACCTGCAGGGAACCGCTGGTGATCGGCTCGAGCGCATTGATGAGCCGAACGAGCGTGGACTTGCCGGCGCCGGAGTAACCGATGACGCCGAAGATCTCCCCTTCCCGGATGGAAAGAGAGACGTCGTCAACGGCGCGGACGTTGCTGAAATCCTTGGTCACGCGCGTAAAATCGATGATGCCCACGGAGAAAGCCTAATCGTTGCGTGCGCCCGCGGGCCGGGAAGTGCGCGGCCCACGGGCGTGAGGTGGAACTACTTTTCGATGTTCGCTTCGATGCCCTCGAGGATCTCTTGGAGTTCGGCGGGCTCGTTGTCGAGGAACGCGGCCGTGCCCCCGGCGGTCTCCTGGGCGGACTCCTCCACGGCCGGGTCGTGGTAGATCTCCACGAGCTTGGCGAAGGTCTCGTTATCGGCGTCCGCGGCCCGGGCCACCCACACGTTGATGTAGGGGGCGGCGGCGTCGGAGTGGGGATCGTCGGAGAAGATCGCGTCCTCCGCCGAGAGCTCCGCCTTACCGACCCAGTCGTTGTTGATGATCGCGCCATCGACGTCTTCGAGCGCGAGCGGGGTCTGCGCGGCCTCGACCGGGGTGACGGTGACCTTCGAATCCTCGGCGATGACGTCCGCCGGGGTGGAGAAGGAGTTCCCGCCACCTGCGAGGCTCACGAGGCCGGCCTCCTGAAGCACCAGGAGCGCGCGGGCCTGGTTCGTCGCATCGTTGGGGATCGCGATCTCCCCGCCCTCGGGCACGTCCTCGAGCGAGTCGTGCGCCTTGGAGTACAGGCCGAGCGGGTAGACGGCGGTGGCGCCGACGGGGGTGAGGTCCTCATCGGCGTTGACGTTGAAGCCGGCGAGGAACTGCAGGTGCTGGAACTGGTTGAGGTCGAGATCGCCGTCGGCGAGCCCCTGGTTGGGGAGCTGGTAATCGGTGAAGTTGACGAACTCCACGTGGATACCCTCCTCCTCCGCGAGGTCGGTGAAGATCTCCCAGTACGGTTCGCTCTCGGTCACGACCCCGATCCGGATCGGATCGTCTTCGCTGCCCTTGGCGGAGGCCTCGGCTGCGCCGTCACCGCCGCCGCAGGCGCTGAGGGTGAGCGCCGCAGCAGCGAGAACGGCAGCGGAGCGGAGAGTGAATGTGGAACGGTGCGACATGATTTTCCTTCGAGTGTGTGTAGGCGCAGGGCAGCAGCCAACCCCAGAGCGGAGTGACGACTTGCGCAGACGAGATGATGAGAATGAAGCAGGGGGCGTGTGCGATGCTCAGAGGCACATTCGCATTCGCGCCACGGGGGCGTGCGCAAGATTGAGGTCGATCACGAGAACCATCTTGCAAGGCGCGGGAGTGGGAACAAAACCGGCCCCCGCGAAGTCCAGAACGTGAGACGGCGCGGGTTCGCCCATGCGCGCAAGATGCGATTGGATAGAAGTATGTTGAGTATTGCCACGGTAAATGTAAATGGTGTGCGCGCGGCCTACCGGCGCGGGATGCAGGCCTGGATCGACGACTACGACCCCGACGTCGTGCTCATGCAGGAGGTGCGCGCCGACGACGACATCGTGCACGGCCTGGTGGGCGAGGACTGGCACGTCGTGCACTCGGCCGCCCCGCAGAAGGGCCGGGCCGGGGTCGCGATCCTCACCCGCGAGGAGGTCGACGCCGTCCGGATCGGGCTGCCCGGTGAAGCCGAGGAGTCCGGGGGCCGCTGGGCGGAGATCGACCTCACCACCGCCGCGGGCAGCGAGCTCACGATCGCCTCGGTGTACGTGCACACGGGCGTGGCCGACGACGAGGACCACATGGCGCTCAAATACGCCTACCTCGACGCGATGGAGAAGCGGATGGCCGACCTCCTCACCTCCGGGCGGCACGTCGTCGTCGGCGGTGATATCAACGTCGCGCACGACGAGCGGGATATCAAGAACTGGAAGGGGAACCTGAAATCCGCGGGGTTCCTGCCCCAGGAGCGGGCCTACCTCACCCGCTGGTTCTCCGACGGCGGCTGGACCGACCTCGCCCGCCACCACGCCGGCGATGTGCCCGGCCCGTACACGTGGTGGTCCTACCGCGGGAAGGCGTTCGACAACGACGCCGGGTGGCGCATCGACTATCTCCTCGCGGGCGACCAGACGGTCGCGACGATGAAGGAGATCACGGTCGACCGCGCCCCCACCTACGACACGCGCTTCTCCGATCACGCCCCGCTGCGGGCGGTCTTCGACCTCTAGCGCGCGGCGAACGCACCCATCCGCGCCTCGGCGTCGGGGGTCATCGATGCCCGGCCGATCGTGTGAGCCTCCTCCTGCAGTTGCTCGGAGAAACTGCGGGCAGGGGCGGAGCGGATGAGCCGCTTCGCCTGCCCGTAGGCGTGGGCCACCTCGACCCACTCGCCGGCGACCTCCTGGGCGCGGGCGGCGACGTCGTCGTCGGCGACGACCTCGGCCACGAGCCCCCACTCGAGGGCCTCGCGGGCGGAGAGCAGCCGGTGGGAGAGGGTGAGTTGCAGCGCCCGGCGCTCGCCGACGGCGCGGGCGAGGTGGGCGGTGACGGACAGGTCGGGGGTGAGGCCGACCCCGGCGTACAGGCTGCCGACCTGGGAGCTCTCCCCGACGATCGCGTAGTCGGTGCTCAGCAGCACCCCGAGCCCGCCCCCGGCGGTGGTGCCATGCGCAGCGGCGACGACGGGTTTGGCCGATTCCACCAGGGCGCGCAGCCCGCTGTTGATCTCCTGGGCGAGGGCGGTGATCGCCTCCCCGCGCTCGGCCATCGCATACATCGCTTTGACGTCGCCCCCAGCGCAGAACGCGGGGCCTTCACCCCGGACGATGATCGCCTCGACCGCGTCGTTGCTCACCGCCTCCTTCGCGGCGCGGGCCCACGCTCTGGCCATCTCGGCATCGAGGGAGTTGAGCGCCTCGGGCCGGTTGAGGGTGATCGTGCCGACGCGGCCGTCGACGTTGAAAAGAACCGAACTCATGGATGAATCATCGCATGGACTAGGCGATCTGCTCCGCCGCTTCCGAGGGCGGTGCCATCAGGAACTCCGGCGCGTGGAAGCCCGCCTCGGCGAACGCGCCCGTGACGGCGGCGCTCACCTCGGGGGCCGTGCCCGCGGGGATGAGGGCGATCGCCGAGCCGCCGAACCCGCCACCGGTCATCCGCGCCCCGAGCGCCCCGGCGCCCAGCGCGGCGCTCACGGCCGTGTCGAGCTCGGGGCAGGTCACCTCGTAATCCACCCGCAGCGATTCGTGGGACTCGTTCATGAGCGCGCCCGCGCGCGGCATGTCACCGGCCTCGAGCGCGGCGACGAAATCGCGCACCCGCTGGATCTCGGTGACGACGTGGCGCACCCGCCGCTGGGGAACCTCCCCGGTGAGCGCTGCGAGCGCGGCGGGCAGGTCCGTCACCTCCCGCAGCGAGGTGAGGCCCAGCGCCGTCGCCGCCTCCTCACACGTGGCCCGGCGCGCGGCGTACTGCCCGTCGACGAGCGCGTGCGGGGCCTTGGTGTCGATGACGAGCAGTTCCAGGCCGCGGGCGGCGAGGTCGAAGGGGATCCCCTGCAGCGCCCCGGACCGGGTGTCGAAGAGTAGCGCCTCGCCCGCGTGGGCGAACAGCGAGGCGTGCTGATCCATCCCGCCGGTGTTCGCCCCGGCGACCTCGTTCTCCGCCCGGATGCATGCCGCCGCGAGCTCGGTGCGCGGGATGTCCGCCCCGCTCGTGAGGGCGATCGCCGTCGCGCACTCCAGCGCCGCCGAGGAGCTCAGCCCCGCCCCGTAGGGAACCCGGGATTCCACGGCGGCGTCGAAGCCGGCCACCGGGTGTCCGGCTTGCTCCAGCGCCCAGGCGACGCCGACGACGTACGCGGCCCACGTGTCCATCCCGCGGCGGATCTCGTCCAGCGAGCCCGTCCACGGCTGCTCCTCCCGCGCCGACCGCACCCGCGCCTGCCGGTCCTCACGGGGAGCGAACGCGACGTAGGTGCGGTGGGGGAGGGCGATAGGCAGCACCAGGCCGCCGTTGTAATCCACGTGCTCGCCGATGATGTTCACCCGGCCCGGGGCGGCCCACACGCCCGCGGGCGGGTAACCATAGGTCTCCTCGAACAGCGCCGAGGCGCGCGCGGCGCCCTCGGGGTCGGTCCAGGGCTGCACCAACGTCGTCATTCGTCGTCCCTAATCTCCGCGAGCCTGTCGGCGATCCGTTCCGGTGAGGTATCGGAGATCCAGGCTCCCATACCGGATTCGGAACCGGCGAGGTACTTGAGTTTGCCCGGGGCGCGCAGGAGGGAGAAGAACTGCAGGTGCAGCCGCAGGTCGTCTCGCCCCTCACGCACCGGCGCCTGGTGGAAACCGGAGATGTAGGGCAGCGGGATCGGCGCGCCGGAATCGTCGACGAAGAAGCGCTCCAACCGGCGCAGCAGCCGCAGGTACAGCCCGGCGAAGTCCTCGCGCTCCTCCTCGGTGAGGGCGGGCAGGTCCGGCACGTCGCGCAGCGGGGCCACGTGCACCTCCACGGGCCACCGTGCCGCCGCGGGAACGTAGGCCGCCCAGTGCTTCGTGCGGGCAACGACCCGGCGCCCCGAGGCGAGTTCGGCCTCGAGGATATCCCCCAGCAGATTGCCGCCGGTGCGCTCGCGGTGGGCGCGGGCCTGGGTGAGCATCTGCTCGGTGCGCGGGGTGAGGTAGGGGTAGGCGTAGATCTGCCCGTGCGGGTGGTGCAGTGTCACCCCGATCTCCTCTCCCCGGTTCTCGAAGATGAAGACCTGCTCGATCCCCGCCAGCGCGGAGAGCTCGCGGGTCCGGTCGGTCCACGCCTCGACGATCGTGCGCATCCGGGTCTGCGTCACCCCGGAGAGTGACATCTGCGGATCGGGGGAGAAGCAGATCACCTCGCAGCGCCCCGCCGCCGGGCGGGTGGGCCACAGCGGATTGTCATCCACGTACGATTCGCCCACCGCTTGCCCGGGCACCTGCATGAGGGAGGGGAAGCGGTTCTCGAACACGACGACGTCGTAGTCGACGTCGGGAATCTCCCCGTCGGCATACTCGGAGTCGGGGTTCGCCGGGGCGAGCGGGTTGGAGCCCGGGCCCGGCAGGAAGGTCCGGTTCATCCGGTGGGTCGCCATCGGGATCCACTCGCCCGTGAGCGGATCGCGCCGCATCTGCGGACCGGTGACGGGCAGGGTCGTGCCATCCGGACCCGGAATCGGCGCGAAGCGGTCGGCGAGCGGGCGCGGATCGTCGAGCCGCCGGGTCGCCTCGCCGGTGGAGTACGGCGGGGTGTCGTCGAAGTAGAAGAATTCCCGGCCATCGGCGAGGCGGGTGGCGGTACGGCGAATCAAAGACATATGCACAGAATAGTACAAAACTGAACAGCGCGGGATCGGCGCTAGGGTGGAAACATGTGGTTAGGCGTAACGGTGGCGATCCCCGAACCGTACCGGTCAGCGCTGGCAACGGCGCGAGCGAATTCGGGCGACCCCCTCGCGGAAACGATCCCGCCGCACGTCACGCTCGCGCCGCCGACGGAGGTCGACGGCGCGCTGCTGCCCGACGTGCAACTCGCGCTGGAGCGGGTCGCCGCGCGCTACGCCCCGTTCACGATGTCACTCACCGGCACGGGAACCTTCCGGCCGGTCTCGCCGGTGGTCTACGTCGCCCTGCGCCGGGGCTGGGAGGAGTGCACGGCGCTGCAGGAGCGGATCAACGACGGCGTGCTCGCCCAAGAACTGCAGTTCCCGTATCACCCGCACGTGACGATCGCCCACCACCTCGAGGATCCGCAGTTGGATCGCGCGCAGGAAGAGATGAAGGGCTTCCGCGCCGAATTCACCGTTTCGGCGATCGACTTGTTTGAGCACGAGGGTGAGATGTGGCGTAAGGTCCAGAGCTTCCACCTTCAGGGATAGAGCGGAAGAAAGGCGAGGATCGTTGTGGATAGACTCAAAGGATTCGTCACCTCGGCGAGCCAGTGGTGGGAGCGCCAACGCGTCGCCCGGGCCCTCAAACGTTATTCCACCGGCATGGGCGGGCAGCTCTCCGGCGGGATCGCCCTCACCGGGCTGCTCTCCGTCGCCGCCGCCCTGACGATCGCGCTCACCGCGATGGTCGGGGTCTTCCGCCGCAACCCGGAGTTCCGCGACGTCGTCTTCACCCAGATCGACAACCTCCTACCCGGCGTCATCGACACCGGGGACGGGCAGGGGATCGACCCGAACAACCTCGGCTCCGGCGTGGGCTGGAGCATCACCGGGGTCATCGCCGTGCTCGTGCTCCTCAACACCGCGACCCGGGTGATGAAATCCCTGCGCACCTCGCTGCGGTCGATGTTCGGGTTGCACAACGCCGCGGAGAACTTCGCGATCAGCAAACTCCGGGACCTCGGGGCGTTCTTCGGCCTCGCGGTCTCGGTGCTCGTGACCTCGCTCCTCTCCGTGGGCGGGCGGGCGGCCTTCGACTGGATCCAGGAGACGATCGGGCACTGGGGGATCATCCCCGACACGCGGTTCGTGCTGCAGGGGATGACGATCGTCATCGGCCTCGTCGTCGACGCGAGCGTGCTCATGTTGCTGTTCCGCGGGCTCGCCGGCGCCCGGGTGCCCTGGCCCCAACTGTGGCGCGGCGCGTTGCTCGGCGCGGTCGG